>NZ_JBNBZS010000001.1:0-372605 GCF_049629625.1 Roseomonas chloroacetimidivorans
TGGACCGCCTCGTCCACCACGCCACCATCTTCGAGATGAACGTCGAGAGCTATCGCAGGCGCGCTGCCGTCGAGCGCAAGCGCGGTCCCGGCCGCCCGCCGACCCGCGCGACAATCAACACCTCATCTTGATTGTCGCGCACCACTGAAAAGTCCTTGCACCCATGCCGCGGCGCGACAATCATCCCCGCGCCGCGACCAAGGACTCTCATCCAGATTGTCGCGCCAATCGCATCCTGATTGTCGCGCCATAGAGGAGTACCAGAACACCGTTAGCCGCCTGGTAAACGCCGCTCTGGCTGCCCAGAAGGGCACACAGACTGAAGGTGACGCTCAGCGCATCGGTAACGAGATCATGTCGAACATCAACGACACGGCCTATGTGCGTCAGCGCCTCCTAACACTGCGGCAGATGCAGGCCCGCTCCGTTCAGCAGTCTCAAGAGAGTTTCCAGACCCGACGCCGCGAGCTGGGCCTACCTGAGCGTGATTTCTCGGGCTTCTCCATCCCAGATGCCCCCGTGGCGCCACAGGCCGCACCAGCTCCGACAAGCACTGGCCGCCCCGGTCAGGCACGCGGAGCCAATGCGAATGGGCTCCGGCGCTTCAACCCTGAGACTGGGAGGATCGAGTGATGGCCCAGCTGATCGCCCTCCCGAACGGTGAGCAGGTCGAGTTTCCGGATGGCACCCCTGACGACGTCATGGAGAAGGCCCTGGCCGACTACATCAAGGCTAACCCGGACGCAGCAAAGCCACCCCGCCCGGCCGAGGACACCCGGTCCGCTGGAGAGGTGGCCGCTAACAGCGCCGGGCTGTTCGGCCGGGGCTTCAACGACACCCTCGCAGACGTAGTTGGCGGGCCCGTGGACCTGGCTGCCGCTGGCATGCGCTACGCGGGTCTACCTGTTCCAGCCGAGCCCGTAGGCGGGTCCGCTAGCGTCCGCAGGGGCATCCGTGCTGTCACGGACGCATTCGGCACACCAGCTGCCCCCATAACCACCCCGGAGCGCCTAGCCTACGGCGCTGGCCAGGGCGTGGGTGAGGCCGCTTCGATTGCCCTACCCGCTGGCGCGATCGCCAGGGGCGCTAGGGCGGGCACGATGCTCCAGGGCACAGCAGAAGCCCTGGCCGCTAACCCCGTTCTACAGGGCGCCAGCAGCGCCATAGCGGGTGCCACCACCGAGGCCACCGATAGTCCCTGGCTGGGCATGGCAGCGGGCATGGTTGCCCCCGTGGCAGCCGGAGCTGGGCGACGAGTCATCTCTCCTGTCCGTCAAGGCCTCAATGCCGAGCAGCAGCGCCTAGCCGATGTGGCACGCCAGGAGGGCTTGGAGCTGACCCCTGGCCAGCTGACGGGTAGCCGCACACTCCAGGGCACCGAGAGCGTGTTCGGCGAGCTGCCCTTTACCCAAGGCCCCCGCCGCGCCCAGATCACGGAGCAGCAGCAGGCTTACAACCGGGCTATTCTACGCCGCGCTGGCGTGGATGCCGATCTGGCTACCCCCGAGGTGCTGGCAGATGCACGCGCCTCGTTGGGACAGGAGTTTGCCGATCTCAGCGCCCGAAACAGTTTGGACGCGAACGGCTCCACCCGCTTCCTCAATGACCTAGCCGCCCTCGACAGCTCACTGGACGATGCCAGCGGTGACGTAGCGACCCGCGTGCGCGGTCTCATGGACGAGCTGCTGAACAAAGCGGACCCGCAGACCATGCGGATCTCGGGTGAGTTCTACCAGAACTTCCAAAGCCGATTGAGTCGCATCATCCGTGAGAACGGCCATAACAGCGAGCTACGCAATCGCATTCGTGACCTCAGGGATGCTGTGAGGAACGGCATGGAAGACAGCATTCGCCCCGAGGATGCCGCGCAGTGGCGAGACACCACACGCCGCTATGCCAACCTGAAGAATGTCGAGAACGCGATGAACACGGGTTCCAACGCGGCGACCAGCGGCAACATCAGCGGTAACGCGCTGGCCCAGGCCGTGAAGAACAGCACGGCCGGTGGCTTTGCCATGGGACGTGGCGACCTCAACGACCTCGCCCGAGTGGGTCAGCAGTTCGTGCGCGATCCCATCGGCAACAGCGGTACGGCCCAGCGCACGATGTTGATGAACACGCTCAAAGGCAGCGCGCTCACGGGTGCAATCGGCGGTGGTGCCGCCACGGTGGCCAGCTTGCCCGCAGCGGCAGCCATCGGCACTGCGGGTCTTGCACTGCCCAAGCTGGCTCAGCTGGCCTACGACACCCGCACGGCACGCCGATACCTGACCAACCAGCTGGCAGCCAACTACCGGGCACGCAATGCCCTGCCGGGCGTTATGGCGGCCGACATCGCGCGACTACGAGGACAGCGCGATGAGTAAGAAACGCTTGCTCCGCGCGGACCGGCCTAAGGAAGTGCTCGGCAAGCCCATCCCCATGAAGGACTTGAAGCGCCGGTCACCAAATACGGTCTTCGCGGACACCAAACGGGACAATCCCGAGCTGTATGCGGAATGGCGCGCAAAGGCGGCTGCAACAGGCCGGTTAAGTAGTGGACGCACACCGGGAAGCCGACCAGGCTTCCCCGCGAGCGTCATAGCAGCAACAAGAAAGACCGCACAGAAGAAGGCGGAAGAGAGGTTTAAGAAGATGGCAGACGATGGACTAATCGACACAGACGACAAGATTGCCAAGAAGGCCATGTTGAAGCTGCTCGAAATCATCAGCATGAACGACAGCGTTCCTGACGCGCATCCCAACAAGAGGCCCGTCAGCACCTCCGACGAGATCAAGGCGGCCAGCAAGTTGCTGGAGTTCACCAAGGCCAAGCCCATGACCAAAAGCGAGGTCACGGTTAACAGCGCCGAGGACTTCCTCAAGAGCCTGCTGGCAGAGGAAGAGGACAAGAAGGAGAGCTAATGGACGAAGCGGCCATCAAGGCCCTTCGACTCAGACTTTACCGTGACTTTAAGTTCTACGCCGAAAAAGCCCCGCTAAAGATCAAAACCAAGAAGGGTGAAACCTCCAACCTAGTCCTCAAGCCCGCTCAGTTGCGGCTGGTTGAGCTAATCGAAAAGCTGCTGGTCGAACGCGGCCGCGCCCGAGTGATCATTCTCAAAGCGCGCCAGCAGGGAATGAGCACCGCCACGGGTGGCTACCTCTATTTCAAAGTCAGTCAGAACCCAGCCAAAAAGGCCGTGGTGGTCACCCATAAAGCCGAAAGCACGGCCAATCTTTTTGACATGACAAAGCGGTTCCACGATGGCGTGGACAAGTTCGTTAAACCCAGCACCAAATACGCCAGCCAACGCCAGCTCCATTTCGACAAATTGGACAGCGGTTACGCGGTGGCGACAGCTGGTGGTGAGGGCATCGGCCGCGGCGACACCTACTTCTACGCCCATCTATCCGAGCTAGCCTTCTGGCCAGTGAGTAGCGCCGAGGACAATTTCAACGGTCTCATGCAGGCCGTGAGCCCGGCCGATGGCACTGTGGTTGTCATTGAGAGCACCGCAAACGGCGTCTCCAACCTCTTCTACCGCGAATGGCAGAAGGCGGTGGCCGGTGAGAGCGACTTCGTTCCCCTCTTCATCCCCTGGCACGCGGAGGCCGAGTATCGCGAGCCTTGCCCCTCTCCCCTCGTCCACAGCCCTGAGGAGCAGGACCTAATCCGCCTGTTCGGCCTGGATGATGAGCAGCTGATGTTCCGCAGGCTCAAGATCGCTGAGACAGATCCCGACCGCTTCCGCCAGGAGTATCCCAGCAACCCGGACGAGGCGTTCCTAACTTCCGGTGCCCCGGTATTTCCCCCAGCGCACATCGAAGCCCAGCAGCGTCATACAGCCCCTCCCACCGCCCTCTACAGCGTGGACAGCCAGGGCTTGCACCCGAACCCCAGGGGTACCCTCGCAATGTGGCAGGAGCCCCGTGCGGGTGAGCAGTATTTCGTCTCTGGCGACGTGGCGAGCGGCAGCACGGCCAAGGGCAAGGACTGGAGCGTCAGCCACGTGCTCAACAGCGACGGCCAGGTGGTCGCCCGCTATCGGGCACAGGTTCAGCCCGACGTGTTCGCACAGCACCTGGAGCAGATCGGACTCCACTACAATGAAGCTCAGATCATCGTGGAAAACAACAATCACGGCGGCACGGTGTTGAACGAGCTTTACAAGCACCTCGGCTATTCGAACGTCTTTACGGAAACGGTGATCGACAAAACCACCGAGGAAGAAACTGTCAAACTCGGCTTCAACACCAACAAGCGGACCAAACCCCAGCTGATCGACAAGCTAAAGAAGGGTTTAAGGGAAGGACTGCTAAATATCCCAGACAAGACCACGCTGGCTGAACTCAGCACCTTTGTGGAAAAGCCAGACGGCGGAATGGCCGCAGAAGGCAAAAACCACGACGACTGCGTGATGAGTTTGGCGTTGGCCTATTGGATCCACGAACGACGATGGGAGCCGATTACGAACCAGGAACACTGGTATGTTGAAGGCATTTAAGGGACTGAATGGCAGATAAGAAAAAGAAACTCGGGGACAGGGAAATCGTCAGCGTCCTAGACCACCATCTAAACCGGGCTGACAAGCGCGGGGACACGACCCTCAGCAAGGAGCGGGAAGAAGCGCTCAAGCTCTACAATGGCGAGCTACCTGCCCCGCCGCAGAAGCGAAGCCAGTATGTGAGCCGCGACGTGGCGGACGCGGTGGACAGCACCAAGGCTGTCATCCTCAACGCGGTCAGCCGAGGCCAGGGCACAATCGAGTTCACGCCCATGGACGACCGGGATGAGGAAGAGCCCCGCATCGCGACCGCCTACTGCGATCACGTCCTGTACCGCCTCAACAATGGCCCCCGCATCCTGCACGACACGCTGCACAACGGCCTCCTGGCCCGCAATGGCATCGTGAAGGTCTGGTGGGAGCAAGACATCCAGACTGAGGACTACGAGGTCAAGGGCATGGAAGATGCCATCGGCCTCATGCTGACCGACCAGAATGAAAACACTTTGGAGCTTCCCGCCGACGCCACGTTCCTCGTGGACCCCGAGACGGGCGAGATGAGCGGCATCATGCAGAAGAAGGTGGATAAGGGCCAGATCCGCGTCGATGTCATCCCACCCGAGGAGTTTGTCATCAGTCCCGATGCACGCTGCATCGAGGACGCCACGTTCGTCGCACACCGCAGCAAACGCCGCATTGCAGACCTTGTGAGTCAGGGATGGGACGAGGATCGACTAGAGGCTGCCAGCAAGAGCAACAGCCTGGACAGCAGCCCCGAGCGCGTCACTCGTTCGCTAGAGGGCGGCGGCGAGGGCTTTCAGCACGACGACGAATACCACGACCGCTACGGCGCTGGTGAGGTGGAAGTCGAGGAATGCTACATCCGCATCAACCTGGACGGAACGTTCACCAAGCGCTGGCAGATCACCAAGGTAGGCGACTACATTTATGATAAGCAGGTTGCCGACACGGTTCACTTCGTGAACTTCTGCCCCCTACCCGTCAGCCACAGCTTCTACGGCAGCAATTACGCGGTGCGACTCAAGGACACGCAGAATGCTGCGACCACCCTCACCCGCAGCATCCTGGACCAGACCGTAATCAGCAGCTACCCGCGCTGGATGGTCACCAAGGGCGGTGTATCTAATCCCTCTGAGCTGACCGACCTACGCTTCGGTGGCCTCGTCAATGTCAAGGATGCCAACAGCATTGGGCTTCTGCCTCAGCCCCAGGTCAACCCCTACGTGATGACCACGCTGGAGCTGATGAAAAGCAACGCCGAGAGCATCGGTGGCGTGAGCCGAACAGCCATGGGCCTCAACCACGACGTGGTTGGCAAGCAGAACAGCGGTGCGCTCTTGGATCAGGTCACGAGTGCCAGCCAGCAGAAGATGACGCAGGTTGCCGCATGGCTCGCGCGCTTCCTGGCCGACCTCTACCTCGCAATCTACGACTTGGCACTGCGCTACGAGCGCAAGGAGGTCATCGTCGAGGTGGCAGGCAACTTCGTGCCGGTCACGCCCGAGGCGTGGCGCGAGCGCCGTCATGTCACAGCTGAGATCAATCTGAGTCCCGAAGCCAAGATGGGCGAGGCCACCAAGCTGGCCAACATGGTTGCCATGTTCAGCCAGGACCCCGTGTTGGGCAACATGATGGGACCGGAGCAGAAGCGCTACGTGGCTGCCCGATACCTACGCCTCATGGGCCTTCCCAGCGTGGATAAGGTCCTGCTGCCCGTGGCCAAGATCCTCCAGCCGCAGCCCGACCCCAACATCCAGCTACAGCAGCAGCTTCTACAGGCTCAGATGCAGGCCAATGCACTCCAGCACCAGGCATCTATCGCCAAGGCGCAGGCCACGTTTGAGGCAGCCCAGATGCAAGCGCAGATCAAGGCCCTCAAGGCCGCCCAGGACAACGCCGTTGCCAACCGCAAGGCAGAGATTGCCGAGGCGGAATTGGAGCTGAAGAGTGCCGAATTCGACCACGACGTGGAGATGGACAAGGCAAACCTGGAACTAGCAAAGGCCAACGGCCTCGTAAGCGCCGCGGTCAGCCTACAGAGCAAGAACTAAACCATGACCGAAGAAGAACTAAAGATTATCGAACGCGGCACAGCCGCTCAGCAGCTACTAGAGAGCGAAGCTTTCCAAGCCGTGCAGCAGATCGTGGAACTGCGCTACCTCAACACGCTGATGGCCAGCACGCTTGAGGACGTGGAAGGACGTGAAACCGCGTTCCGCAAATTCCACGCTCACCGGGAGTATGCGGCCGAGCTACAGGATTGGATGGTGGCCAAGCTCAACGTTGAGCTTCGCAACCAGGAAGACGAGGGAGATTTCCCCTCCTGAATAAATAGGTGTGAACCTAATTTCAGAGGGACACCCCAATGAGTGACACTACCGGGGCCATCCGAGAGGACGCCACCAACACCGTAACTGCTCTCACCGATGAGCAGGCAGAGCAAGCCTTTCTAGACCGCTGGCAGGACGCTGAAGAGCCATCCACCCCAGACGACACCGGAGAGCGTGGATCAGACGAGGAAGACACTGCCTCGGATGAACACGAGAGCGGCGATACCACGGACGAGAACGATGAAGTCCACGAGGACGCTGAGGAAGCCGAACAGGCCGAGACCAAGAGCGAACGCCGCATCGCGGCTGACGACGACGAGGTAGAGGTCAAGGTAGGCGACGAAACCCTCAAGCTATCCGTAAAGGACCTCAAGCGCCTTCACGGCCAAGAGTATGCGCTGAACAAGAAGTCAGAAGCAGTAGCCGACCTACGCAAGTTCAACGAGAGCAAAGCCGCATTTCTGGACAAGAAACTGGATGCTGGTCTTGAGCGCGCTGAAAAGCGTTGGAAGGAATACGAGGGAATTGATCTCAACCTCGCAGCCGCCGACCTCGCTACCGGCAGGCTGTCCGAGGCACAGTATCAGGCCCTCAAAGCTGAAATGGTTGAACGCTGGGACGACCTGCAAGCTGCACGCAAGGAAAGAAGCGAATTCCGGAATGCAGTTGAGGCAGAGCGCACCAGAGATGAACAGGAGCGATTTGAAAGGGTCAAGGCCCAGATCATCGCCAAGCACCCCAACGTTGATGAGCTTGCACCCAAATTGCAGCGCTATGTCACGGAACAGGGTCTAACACAGGCGGAAATCCGACAGTTTTTCCACCCCGCGCTGTTCGACTTGATGAACAAAGCTCGCCTGTATGACGAAGCCCAGGCACGTAAGCCGGAAATCAAGAAGGTGGTTGCCGAACCCAAGAAGGTTCTTAAGCCACAGACGAGTTCGACAAATCAGCGATCCACTAAGGCCGATGACGCTATGCGCGATCTACGCCGATCCGGCTCTACAGACGACGCCGTGAAAGCTCTCATGGCCCGGATGGGAGACTAACCAAAAGAAGACGATCCAGAAAGGACGCGATGCCAACTTTTAACAGCACACAGATTGTCGGAAAGAAGGAAGACGTTTCCGACGTAATCAACATGGTCAGCCCAACAGCTACGCCATTCCTCTCCAGCATCAAGAACGGCAAGGTCAGCAATACCCTGTTCCAGTGGCAGGAGGACAGCCTAGCTGCCGCTGCTCCCAACGCTCAGGTTGAAGGCGCTGACGCCACCGCTGAGACCTCCAGCCCCACCGTTCTCCGCACCAACGTCACCCAGATCCTCAGCAAGACCATCCAGGTCTCCGAGACTGCGGATGCCGTGGACGTTTACGGCCGCAAGAAGGAGAGCGCCCGACTTCTGGTCAACAAGGGCAAGGAGCTGAAGCGTGACCAGGAGTTCGCCTATCTCTCCGGCCAGACGATGGTGCAGGGCAATGGCTCCAGCACGGCCAGCAAGACGGCCAGCATCCAGGCACAGATTGACAGCTCCGTCACCACAACCCTCGGCACTGCTGGCCCCATCACACAGGTAAAGTTCCTTGAGGTGCATCAGAAGGCCTGGACTGCCGGTGGAGACCCCTCCCGCGTGCTCTGCAAGCCCGCTGACAAGGTGGTTATCGCCAGCTGGGCTACACAGACCAACCAGACTCGCGTTCTCAATGATAAGAACACCACGCTGACCGGCGCAGTGGACATCTACGTGACGCCCTTTGGTTCCCTGGCAATTGAAGCTTCGCGCCATCTCCGCACCAGCGACTGCTTGATCTATGACCCCGACATGATCGAGTCCGCATGGCTGCGCCCATGGTCCACGCAGACCCTGGCCAAGACCGGCGACAGCAACAAGACGATGATTGTGGGTGAGGTGGGTCTAAAGAACGGAAGCCAGTTCGCACACGGACTACTTTCCAACCTGACCTAATCGGGTTGACAAGCGGCGGGAGTTTCCTCCCGCCGTTTTCATGAGCAAACCATGCGGAAATACTAAATACCCGCATGAAGATCATCAATCCCACAATCGACCTATTGGGCGACGACGAATTAGAAGCCATCAATCACAGCCAGTGGATTGATCCGGGATTTCTAGCTCAGCTGCACGAAGAGCGTTCGCTAGCCAGCCAGCAACGCTTTGGCGAAATGGGCAAAGTGGCGAGCATTCCCAACATCTTTGTGGAAAAATGGCTGCGAGAGGGTTTCGACGTTTACCGTGAAAACCCAAAAGCGATTCAAAAGAAACTGATTAGCGAGGGGCTTGAGCACTTCCTCGCCACAAACAAGCGCTTCTGAGTGCGGGGATAGCGGATGAATTACGGACAAATCAAAGAGCAATTCGCATTCGTGAACAACAATCTCGCGGTGCCAGATGACCAAATCCCTCTCTACATCATGCGAGGCCTCGCGCGCATCCAGCGTGACCTAAAGTTGCCGTTCATGCTCCAGGTCAATGTGACGATTGCCGGCGATGACTTCGGTTACGTGGCAAAGCCCAGCGACTTTCTCCGTCTGCACGAAATACTCGTGAACGGACTGCCCCTCAGCCGCGTGGGCCTAGCCCGCTTCTTCAAGCTCGATGCAGGCCACGGAATCAAGCCCGAATACTGGACTGATTTGCGCGAAAAGATCCTCATCACGCCTAAGCCCGCAGCGGGGTCGGAAGTCGTGTTGATCTACTACGCGGCCATGCCAGCTCCCGTGCTCGACACGGACGAGAATGAAATCATGCAGCTGGTGCCCGATCTGCTCATATACGCGGCATTGGTCGAGGCGGCCACCGACATGTTGGCGGACGACGCAATCAGACAGCTCTGGGAACAGCGCTACGGCGAACGCGCAAACGACCTTCAGCTGCAAGCAGACGAAGAAGCCTATGAAGGCCAGATGACAGTGGAGGCGCCAAGCTGCGACTACTAAAATGACCGACAACGTTCCAGGAAGTTTCTACAGCCGCACAGGCATCGCACCGAGCGTCACAATCGACGTAAACAGCCAGCTTGAACAGGCTGCCGCGATCAGCGCGGAAGTTAATGGCAAGGTGCAGGAGGTTCAAACCGCCCTAAATGCCGTGGATGAGAAGATCGCTACAGTGCAGACCACGAGTGACCAGATGGCCGCAGATGCAGCCGACGTGCTGGCCAATACCACGGCTGCAATCGACGGCTACGCCAACACGGCGATGGCGAACATCATCAGCACTGCGACAGCATCGGCCCAGAATGCCTCCGCCAATGCCACAGCCGGCGTGACCAACACGGCCAGTCAGGTCATAGAGACAATAACCAGCACCAAGGACAGTGCGGTCACGGCCATCACCACGGCCAAGGACAGCGCGATTGCCAGCGTAAGCAACAGCTCGTCTAGCGTGATCGCCGCCACGAACAGCGGCATTGCACAGGTCAACACAGCACGTGATGAGGCGATTGCGCTCGTGAGTGCCAGTACCAACCCAGCCGTTGTTACGGCCCTCGGCTATACCCCGGCCAACAAAGCGGGTGAGACCTTCACGGGTCAGGTTGCCGTCTCTCAAAAGCTGACCATCAGCCGCGTGGGACAGGGCGGCGATCCTGCCCTATTCGTGGATGGCGGTAGCGGCACGGCGAAGCGAGTTGGACTCTTGACTGACGGCAAACTCCGCTGGGTCCTGGGTAGCAACAATGGAGTCGAGAGCGGCAGCAACACCGGCTCCAACTTCTACCTCCAGCGATATGACGATGCGGGTGATGTGATCGATGTGCCCATGGCAGTCCAGCGCGCTACGGGCGCCATCACCTTCAACAGCACGCCGTCGGTGAACGGCAGTTCGCTCTGGCACAGCGGCAACCAGGCCGCTCCAGATGCGCGCTACCTCAAGCTCTCAGGAGGCACGCTCACCGGCGCCCTAACTCTCACTGGCAGTCCAACAGCAAGCTTACACGCCGCCACAAAGGGTTATGTGGACTCAGCTACCGATCTGCTGCTGCCGAAGGCGGGTGGCACCATCGCAGGTGGCCTGACAGTAAACAACGCCCTGAATGTTGGCGGCACGATCGCCTCCAGCTCTGATGGCACTTTCTACCGAAGCGGCACGCCCAGCACGGGCGCTATCAACTTCGGCTCCAGCGGCCAGCGTTACCTCTACAGCGACGGCACCACAATCTCAACCAACGGCAACTTCGTTGCGACGGGCAACATCTCTGCACCCAGCATCGTCGCCAACAGCGGGAACGTGAGCGCCACGGGCTCAGTGTCCGGCAGCTATCTCTACTCCTCCGGGAACATTGATGCGGCAGGCAACATCGGCACGAGCAACACCATCTCATGTGGCACGGTCAACGCTGGTGGCAACATGACTGCGGGCAACGTAATCACTGGCGGGCGGTTCCTGTGCAGCACAATCGAATACGCCTACCAGCAGAACACTGCCTTTAATGACGGCCAGAACAACTACTACAGCCAGTTCGGCGGCGGTGACATGGTGGGTTACAACTATCGGCTCTTTGGGCGACACATCACCGGCGTGAACGCGGGCTTCATCATCCAGACAGCTGGCCATGGCTGGTTTTTCGACAATGCGGGCAATGCGACAACCGACGGAACTTGGATCAATGGTTCAGACAGCCGCGTTAAGGAAGACAAGATTCAGATCAGCGGCGCGCTGGACAAAGTTGTCACCCTGAGTGGCTATACCTACAAACGTGTGGACTTGCCGCAGATTGATGGCAGTTTCCGACGTGAGGCAGGTCTATTGGCCCAAGATGTTCGAGGGGTACTGCCGGAAGCCGTGTTTGTGGGTGACAAGGCCCCGGTCACAGACCCAGATGGCGAGGGATTCCTCAGCCTCAACTACAACGCCGTGACGGCTTTGCTGGTCGAGGCGGTGAAGGAGCTTGTGGCCAAAAACGCTGCCCTAGAGGCTCGGGTGGCGGGATTGGAAGGCTGAGCGATCACGAGGTTAGGGCCTGAAGCACTGGGTCGGGAAGGCGCGTAGGGTACAGGTCGAGGACGCCGAACTCGCCGAAGGCGGCACGCTGTCCCAGCACATCATTGCCAAGACGTAGCCTGTCGATCTCAGGCAGACCCGCAAGGGTGCTGACCGCGCTTCCCATGACACACCACGACACGCCTGTCGCGTCCCAGGCAATGGCGGCCCGGAAGGGTACACTGGGCGTGAAAGTGGCCAAGACGCTGGTCTGGGCTGTCGCGCCAGCGATGATCTGAACTCCACGAAGTTGCGCCCCGTTGCTGCTGTTCTGAATCGTAAGGCGATTGCCGGAGTTGTTGGGGTCCAACGACAACAGGCACTGAATGTCTGCTCCCGCGGCCTGCGGGAGCATGAATGTCCCCACCAGTGTTCCCCGCTGCCTATGTGCTGCGGTCAGCAGGTAGGTGGCCAGATCATTTGCCCGCGTCGTGAGCGCTGGAGTACCTACCGGGGGAAGGATCAGCGAGGACGCGAACGGGGCAAGCTCCAGCTGAGGCGCAAAGATGCGGAACACCTCGTTGCAGACCTGACCGGCCAGTGTGTTCATCCGCAGCACTGTCTGGATTGAGGCAGTGGTTGCTGGGAGGGCGCCGGATGTGACTGTGGCCAGAACCGGCGTGGCGGTTTCCGGTGTAATCGGGGCGCTATAGTAGCCGGTCCCATTCGTATCGACATTGGAGGCATCGCGCGGCCGAACATTGAGGTTGCATGTGTTGTATCCGGCAAACGACCCGCTGATCAGCATGACGGCCCCGGACAGCGTCCAGACCTGACCCTCCGCAGCCGCCACCCCGGCGTTTTCGAAGTTGACTGTATGCAACTGGTTGACTGAACTGGTTCCGGTGAAGGCCACGTCGATGTAGGGGCGCCCAAATGCCGTGCCGGTGCCCACGATCGTGCGCGCCACACCGGAAGCGTTGCCCACGAAGCCGGTCGTGTAGGTCGGACCTGTCGTAGGTGCGGTAGCGCCGTCGAAACGGGGATTACGGATGTAGTTGGTCCGCTGCCCTTCGATCAGCAGCCGCTTTGCCGGGCCGTTGAAGCGAGGCACGTCGTTACCAACCTGGTAGAGTGTGGTGTTATCCTGGCCAGTGTAGATGGCGCCGGACGCACGAGTGAATGAGACTGAGGGCGCAAGCGACGAACTGCCCACGAGCCTGATCGCGGACGTGCTGCTGGCCATGGCAAGAAGTAGCGGCATGGCTTAGTCTACCTGACGAGTAACCAGCGTGATCGTGCGAGCAGCAGCCTGGTTGACCGGGGCGGCACTCGTGCCACTGCGGAGCCGGATGAGCTTGGCACCCACGAACTTGGCGGGCTCGATCAGGATGTGCGTGCCGGTTGCGGCGCTGATCGAGACCTCACTACCCGTGGCATCGAAGACGTTGTTCCAGGTCGCGCCATTGTCCACGCTGCACTGGAATGTCAGTGGGGCTGCGGTCCAGGCGCCGGGCATGACGATGGCCACAAGGCTCTTGTCATCCAAATCGACTGGTCCGCTGAGTGCAGCACCATTGGCAATTGTTGCCGAAAGTAGTGTTGGATAGGTAAAAATGCTCATACGCGGTTGACCTCGCTTTTCTTGTTCTTGGCGGCGTTCACCGCTTTTCAGTCGTATTTACCCTAGAGGGCTAAATACGCGACGCGAGGAGCCTTTTCCCCGCCAGATTGGGGACACAACATTGGAAACAGTTCTCACACTCTTCACTGGACCTGATAAGCGCAAAACACCACGCGATCCCAAGGACTCAATTACGCTGAAAATGGATGAGGCTTTTGCAGCCCATCGACGCCTTCTGGCCGAAGTCCATGATTTTAAGTTGGAGGTTGCGGCTCTCATTGCCAAACTGAAGGAGGTGAGCCGTGGATGATTTCAGCTCACTCGCATCAATGGGCACTTGGGGCGCCTACGCGGCCGCGGCACTCACTGCATTGAAGTGGCTTCACTCGGCTTGGAAAGACAGCAAGACCGATAAGCGCGATGAAGCCAAGGAGCTGCGTGATGCCCTAAAGGCGGCAAACGACCAGATCCGGGAAATGACGTTGGCGCATGCGGAAGTGGTCGAGAAGCTGAATGCAGCTGGGCTAGCCAAAGATGACAAGCTGCTCCAGGTCATGGAGGCCTACCGGCTTGGGAGCGTGAGCATGACTGATGCGATCAACAGTTTCCGGCGCGCCCTCCAAGACATGAAGCCAAGCGGGTCGCGTTTATAGTACAGATGGGCCGAACCCAGTAGAATGCTCGGGCTCACATGCCGCTCAGGTCGTATTCGAATGGAATGTAACATGCCAGGCAAGGTCAGCAAACTGGATGGAGCCAAGCGGCAATTAGAAACCGCCATCGATCTGTTTTTCGACAGTCAGGACAGCCTCTCAGTGCATACACTGGCTTGGGCTGCTTTCAAGGTGCTTTTCGACCTTTATCCACACCGAAGTGACGACGGCTTCGCCACGAAGCTGGACAGCATAATCGGAAAGGAGGGGTGGAGGTCGATGTCGGGCGTGGCTAACTTCCTGAAGCATGCAGACAAGGATCCGGAGGCCCTGCTGGTCTCACATCATCCGATGCAGGGCATGGCGCTGATTGGACTTGCTACAATTCTGTACCGCAGGATAGCGGGTGAATTTACTGTCAAAATGATGGCGTTCGATTATTGCATGGAAGAGCTCGCTTTTGACGAGCTAGGCATTCCAGAAGCTGACGAGAACAAGGAGCGCGCCGCTCGCTTCAGAGCGATCCGGAACCAAATTCGTGATTTACCGTTCGATGCGCAAATCGTGGTAGCAAAGAAGCTGTACCTGAGTTTTCTGGAGAACTACGAGGTGGCGAGATCTAGGGTGGAGCAGGCGAACGCGGATGGATTGACCGTAACACAACTTTTGGATCGGCACATTCCGAACAGAGATTTCGGATAGACCAAACCTCGGGATTCTGAATTGCTGGCCGGATCCAGGAAGGCTCGCTGTTCTCGAACATCCCGTGAAATCAAGCCCCGCAGGAGGCGGGGCTGCAACGCTTTAGAGGGATCGCGAGCGGGTTCTAGGTGCGGTCAATTTCCACGACCTCAATCCGAACGTCGAGTGCCCTCAACAGGGGCTGAATGCGCTCCCACTGAACGTAAAACTCCTCTGCCTCGATTTTAGACATCGTGATGGTCTTGGTCTGGTTATTAAGTGTGACCGCGAAAGTGACCATTTTCCCAGCTCCGGCCTGTTTAACCCGAGCCATTCACGAAGCTGCCCCATGGGAGAATCAACCTAAGATTTAGGAAGAAATCGCCTTTCTTTGGTTGAGCAATCAGGAGAAAGGCGTTTTATGTCCCGGGGCGCAATGGAGCGCATTTGGAGCTAGCAAATGAGCATTCTCAGCACCCTCAAGCTTTCCAACGCCCGTCGTACAGCTGACGCTAACGATCCCGCGCAAAAGGCGCGTCAAAATGTGCTGAAAGCCCTCACGGAACAGCGTGCAGCAGTTGAGGCCGCGATTAAGGGCGAGAAATTCCAAGCCAAGCGCGGCAAGGGCGAAAAAGCGGTTGATAAAAAATTCCGCGCTTGGTGGTTCAAGCAGGGCAATGTTTTTCACACCGAGGTCAGGTATGGCGTTGCTGCGCTCGATCTCGGCCAGGGCAACACCAGCATCGAGTGCGGCCCCAAGCTGGAGGACGTGCTGTCCACGTTCGACGTGATCCGGCAGGCCGTGGAAGCTGGAGAGTTGGACAAGCCCCTGGCCGCAGCCAGCGCCAAACGCGGGCGTAAGGGCAGCAAGCAAGCCCCTGCGGAGCCCGCCAGCACACCCGCTAAGGGCAAAGCTACTCGCGCAGCCTAGTCCGCCCTCAAACCCTACAGGCCCCGCTGGCGCAAGCTGGCGGGGTTTTCTGTCGTCAGGCAGCCCGCCGTGCCGCTCGCATCTCGTCCCGCCACTCATACACGGTCAGCTGACGCGCGGGTGGGTGCTTGATCGGGGTGAGCATGCTGGCTTGTAGATCGGGCAGCTCGCGCGTGCTGCAGGCGGCGTCGTTTCGCCACCTCCTGACCGTCCACGGGCTGACGCCAAACTGCCGTGCCACCGCCGTGTCACTTCCTGGTGTGCTTGCAACTTGGCGGCGGAATTCTTCGGAGTATTGCGGCCTGGGTTCGATAGCACGCTTGGCCTTGGCAGGGCTCGCTGTCACCACGCCGAGTTGGCGACGCCATAGCGACACGGTCATGCGGCTAACCCCGAACATCTCGCCGACCTCTTTTTGAGTACCTGACGTCTGGGCTACCTTGAGCTTGAACTCCGCTGTGAACTTCGGTGGCCGACCCAACTTGACCTTAGGCGTGGCTGCCGGCCGCTCTACGGGCAAGGTGCCGTTGCGCTCGTGCCTCCGATACCAAGAGCGGCAGTTCATCACTCGTCGGACTGTCGTGCCGAACTGCGCTGCGACTTCGTCAGGCGTGCCAGCTGCCTGTGCGATGCGAATATGGTCAGCGCGGGTGAGCTTGTTACGTGGTGATTGTTCCATACCTCTAATTAGCGTTGCGGCGTCCGAGCAGCAGAGTTACTTGATGCCATGAGGAAGAATCCAGACAAGACCGGCTTTAACTGTCCTTATTTTGCGGCTATGGTCGCGAGCAAAGTCCGGCTCATGACTGATTATCCGGAGATCATTGCAGGGTTGGCCCCCGTAAAGATGGCCGCCGGCGGCGACGGACTCTCAATCCAGGGAGACACAGTCCTCTTCAACCCCGAGTACATCGGACGGTTGACCTTCGGCGAACTGACGAGCGAGCTTTTGGCCCTTTATTTCAGGATGTCGTCCACACGCAGTGTGTGAATGCTGTGATCATAGTGGTTGGAGATCTGCTCAACGCTGGTGCCGCAGTTCTTCGCGATGAGGTTGATGTCCACGCTCTTTTCAATCATACGCGTGATGGTCGTGTGACGCAGGCTGTAGAGCGTGCGAGCGCGATCCTGATCGTCCTTTTCCATGCCGAGTTCAGCCAGAGTCTCGTCGAAGCCGTGACCAAACCGGCACTGCTTCCAAACGAGATCGGTCAGGGCTGTATTGGGAGCCAAGGTGCGTAGCTCGTCCAGCACGTCGCCCAGGGCAGCATCCACCAGCACGGCGCGGGGTCCCGTTTTGCCCTTGCGGACCTTCACGACGAAATGCCGCTTCGGGGTCAGGCGCTCCTCGATGTCGCACCACCGCACGCTACCGGGCTCCACACCGGGCCGCATGCCGGTCAGCAGCTGGAAGCGCACGTAGAGCCACAGCAGGCGCCTTGCAGCTTGGTGGTGTTTCTTCGGCGTCTGCGTGATGCGTTCTTCCAGGTGCTTGAGCAAGCGCGCCTCCTCGGCCGCACTAAAGCCCCCTCGCCTGTTCTTGGTAGGCTCCGTGGCCTGGAACGTGTTGACCTCGGCCGCTGTGACCTTCTTGTTGACCAGAGCCAGGGCAATCGCCTGCCGGATCATGCTCTCGTAGGTGGTACGAGATGCCACGCCGGGCTTGCCCGTGTAGCTGTTCGGCATCTTGACCACGAGTGGCTTCTTGTAAGCCACGCCCTGGTTGTTCTTCGTGCGGGTCTGGGTCCGGTAGGCGCTTTTATTGGCCTCCCAGGTCTCAGCGTAGTGGTCGTGGAAGGCTTGAATGCGCGGGGTGTCGATTAGGTCCACGCTCATGTCCCCGAAGTAGGGGATGAGGTAGTTGGTAATGCGGTCGGCCCATTCCTTCGCTCGCTTAATCCTACCAGCCCTGCCGGTGAGTTCAGCTTGCTTGGTCAGGTGGACAATGAAGTCCTCAGCGGCCTCTCGGAAGGTCAGAACCTCGTGGCTGAGGCCGCGTTGATCGCGCCATTTGACCTCCTGGTAGCGGGCCTCAGCTACGGCCTTGGCTTCGGTTAAGTCGCGCTTGCCGGTGGTCAGTCGCTCGTAGCCGCCACCCGGCAGGGTTAGCCGGTACTGCCATTTGCTGGACGCACCGGGATTGCGGGTCAGGACCAGCTCACCGTCGTGCAGCTTGACCTTTTCGGGTTGAGCCATGGGCGCTGCGGGTTTGGGCAGCACCAAGTCATTTTCTGGCCCCTTTCGGAAAAGGGGTACTACATTTGCCATTCGTTTTCTCTCCAGGCTGTTTTTCCGATCTGCCTTGCTGGAGAGTTACGCTCGCTCAGTTAGATAACCTTGCAGGTTCCTTGCAAACCCATTTCCGCTTTGGTAGAATGTTTTTAACACATTACTTGCGGAAATCAGAAATTAAAAAGCAAGCATCACCTTTTGTTCTCTTGTTCTTGCAGGTTCTTTGTATCACGTTCCCGTAAGTAGGTCAGGCAGTTTCCTGTGGTTTCAAAGACTTAGCGAGCATAACCCGCTGCACCCACAAGAAGACCATCATGATCAACATGGCCTGACCAGCACGGGCCAGGAGGAACGCCGGATGGACACCAATACGCCCACAGGCGTCCCGACCCTCTCGGTCGAGGGCGGGATCGCCACCATCCGGCTCCACCGGCCCGAGGTGCACAACCGCATTGAGCCCGCCGACCTCGTGGCGCTCCGGGACATCCTGGAGCGCATCGCGGCGCATTCCTCCGTGCGGGTTGCGGTGCTGACAGCCAGCGGGCGCTCCTTCAGCTCCGGCTTCCATATCGG
This sequence comes from Roseomonas chloroacetimidivorans, assembly GCF_049629625.1. NCBI lineage: Bacteria > Pseudomonadati > Pseudomonadota > Alphaproteobacteria > Acetobacterales > Roseomonadaceae > Roseomonas > Roseomonas chloroacetimidivorans. The sequence continues at coordinate 18,472 of NZ_JBNBZS010000001.1, forward strand.
TGAGCTCAGCGGCGACGGCCCGCATGACGAGATGTCCTTTGGGCGCGTGGCTGATCAGCTTGAGGCCCTGCGCGTGCCGACGATCTGCGCGCTGAACGGCGGCGTCTATGGCGGCTCCACCGACCTGGCCCTGGCCTGCGACTTTCGGATCGGCGTGACGGGGATGGCCATGTTCATGCCGGCTGCGCGGCTGGGGCTGCACTACTATCCCAGCGGCATGCAGCGTTATGTCAGCCGCCTTGGGCTGAACACGGCCAAGCGCCTGTTCCTGACCGCCGAGAAGCTGGAGGCCGAGGAACTACTCCGCATCGGCTTCCTCACTGATCTCGTCGCGCCCGGTGGGCTGGCCGGGCGCACGGCGGAACTGGCCGCGACCCTCGCCGCCAACGCGCCGCTCGCAGTGCAGGGCATGAAGCAGGCGCTCAACGACATCGCGCGGGGCAATGCCGATCTGGCCGCCATCGCCGAGACGGCGAGCCGCGTCCGGCATTCGGAGGATCTCCGGGAAGGCCGGGCAGCGTGGCTGGAGAAGCGCGCGCCGCAGTTCAAGGGGCGCTGACCCGCCCTCCCGGTGCCCGGTGCGGCGGTCAGTCCAGCCGAACCTTCCCGCGCCGGACCACATCGCCCCACTTCGCGACTTCCGCCTTCACAAAGGCAGCGAAATCGGCGGGATTCGTCGCCTCCACGCGAAAGCCCTGTTGCGCAAAGGCGTCCTTGATCTCCGGCGCCTGCATGGCCTTGGCCACCTCCTCATGCAGCCGGGCAAGGATGGCAGGCGGCGTGGCCGGCGGCGCGAAGACGCCCTGCCAGGACTCGGCCTGGAAGCGCGGCAGGGCCAGTTCTGCCACGGTCGGCACTTCCGGCAGGAGTGGATGGCGCTCCAGCCCCGTGACGGCCAGGGCGCGCACCGTGCCGGCGCGGAGATGAGGCAGGACCACCAGCACATCGGCGAAGGAGGACCTCACCCGCCCGGCGATCAGGTCCGTGATCGCCTGCGCCGATCCACGATAGGGGACATGCGTCAGCTCCACCCCCGCCTGGAGGCCGAACATTACGCCGGTCAGGTGCATGGAGGTGCCATTGCCCGGCGTTGCATAGGTCATGCCGCCCGGCTCCGCCTTTGCCGCCGCGATATAGGCTGCCAGGTCCGGGACCGGCAGCGCGGGATTCACCGCCACGACCAGCGGCGCCGAGACGACGCGTGAGACCGGAGCGAAGCCCGCCACGGGATCATAGGGGAGACTGGGAAACAGGCTTGCCGCGATGGCGTTGCTGCCCGTCACGCCCATCAGCAGCGTGTGTCCATCCGGCGGGGATTTGGAGACATAGTCGGCCCCTGTGGTGCCGCCGGCGCCGGGACGGTTCTCCACCAGCACCGTCTGCCCAAGGACGGGCGCCATCCGCTCCGCCAGCCGCCGCGCAAGCACATCCGTGCTGCCGCCCGGTGGGAAAGGCACGATGATCCGAACGGGCTTGCTCGGCCATGCCTGCGCCCGGGCGGTGGAAGCCGTTGCCAGACCCAGCCCGCCCACGGCGAAAATGCGGCGCGTGACGCGAAGGCTCATTCTCCATCCCCTTCCCATTCCGGCTGCCCCATGCAGCCCGCGTGCCGCTCAGGCGCCCAGGCGAAAGCGTGTCGGCGCAAAGGGCGCGAGATCCACCTGCGCCGTGCGGCCGGCAACGAGATTCGCCACCTCCCGCCCCGTGCTGGCGGCGCCGCACATGCCGACATGGCCGTGGCCGAAAGCGAACCAGGCATTGCCCGCGCGCGGCGCGGGGCCGATCACCGGCAGGCTGTCGGGCAGGCAGGGGCGATGCCCCATCCATTGCGTGGTGCGGGAGATGTCGAGATGCGGGAACATCTCCTTCCCGCGCGCGAGCAGCACCTCCGCCCGTGCATAGTTCGGCGGCGCCTTCAGCCCCGCGAACTCTACCGATCCCGCCAGACGCAACCCCATGGCCATGGGGTTCACCATCATGTTGTGCTCCACCGCCATCACGGTGTGACGCAGGGCCAGATTGTTGCTTCCGACCGTCACGTGATAGCCGCGCTGCGTCTCGAGCGGGATGGCGGGGCCGAGCTGCCGAGCGAGGCCGGCCGACCAGGCACCGCCCGCCAGCACCACCCCGTCGCATTCCACCTCGCGCCCGCCTTCCAGCCGCACCGCAGCGACATCACCGCCCCTCATCCGAAAGCCCGTCGCACGCGCACGAACGGAGGTCGCGCCATCGGACTCGCAGCGCGCGAAGATGGCGCGGGTCAGCGCGGCGGGATCAGTGGTGGACGCGTTCTCCGGCGCCAGGATGCCAAAGCGGAACCGTCCCTTCAGGTCCGGCTCCAGGAAGACAAGCTCCTCCTCCCCCACGTCGCGCAGCTCGACGCCCAGGGAACGGCGGAGGTCCATGCCCCATTTCCACTGACGCGCCGCTTCCGGCCCGGAATAGACATAGAGGCAGCCGCTGCGCGTCATGAGCGCGGTGGCGCCCGCGCGTTGCAGGATGGGCTCGTAGCACTCGAAGATGGGCGCGAGCAGGCCGCGGAGGGCCGTGGCGATACGCACCACCTCGGCGGGCTTGCTCGCGCTCAGGAAGCGCGCCAGCCAGGGCGCGACGACCGGCGCGTAGCGCCAGCGGATGGAAAGCGGGCCGAGCGGGTCCAGCAGCCAGCGTGGCACCTTCTTCCACATGCCCGGCATGCCCACTGGCAGGCAGGCGGAAGGGGAAAGGGAGCCGGCATTGCCGAAGCTCGTCGCCTCGGCGGGGCCCAGCGGGTCGATGAAGGTCACGCGGTGCCCATCCCGCTGCAGCCAGGCCGCGCAGCAGCTTCCGACGATGCCGTTGCCGATGACCGCAATATGCATGGTGAACCTTATCCGATCCGCTGCAGCGGCAAGCCCCCGAGCAGCAGCCCCGCCGCCGTCGGCAAGGCTTCGCGACAAAGGACGGGCCCTGACGCGCCATCTCCGGCCGGCACGGCTGTTTCGCTTCCGCGCGTGGCGGGCCGAGATGACGCCTCAGCCATCCCGCCCCGTCGCGAAGAACCAGCCGATCAGCCGTCGCTCCAGCCAGAGGAAGCCGCGGTTCAGCCCGTAGCCCAGCGCGGCGAGCACGAGCACGGCCGCGTACATCTCCTCCGCCCGCCCGGCGAACTGCATGAGGACAAGATAGTGGCCGACGCCCTGCTCGCCTGCGAGCATCTCGGCTACCACGGTGGTGACCAGCGCCAGGGCCAGGGCCACGCGAAGGCCGGCCAGCACATAGGGCAGGATGGCCGGCAGGGTGACGCGGAACAGGCGCCGCCAGGGCGACACGCCGAAGGTGCGGGCCATCGCGATCTGGTCCGCCTCCACGGCGCGCAGTCCCTGGGCCGTGTTGGTCAGCACCGGGAAGAAGGCGGTGACCGCCGCCACGGTGATCTTCATCCCGTTGTCCAGCCCCAGGAACAGGACCAGAGGGGGGATGATGGCCGGGATGGGAATGGGCCGGAACAGCTCCACAGTCGGGCCGAGGATGCTCTGCGCGATGCGGCTGGCCCCGAAAAGCAGCCCCATCGCGATGCCCACGACAGCGCCCGCCGCCAGCCCGGTGAACATCCGCGCCAGGGTCGATCCGACCAGCGCCGGGATCTCGCCGGAGGCGGTGTCCCGCGCCAACGCCATCAGCACCCGCGTCAGCGGCGGCCAGTTCGGGCTGTCCACCATGCCCGTCCGCGCCGACACCTCCCAGAGGAGGAGCAGCGCCGCGACCAGCAACACGCCGCTGCTCGGCCGCAGCCGGAGCAGCGCCGCACCCGCCGCTGCCCCGGACGCTGCCCGCGGCGCGGTGCCCGGACTTGCCAAGCTCCGGCCTGCCACCTCAGGCCTTCGCCGTGCGGAAGATCAGCTCTGCAGGCGCGGGATAGCGCCCGCCCAGCCCATATTTCGTCATGGTCGCGATCACCTCCGCGATCTCCGCCTCCGTGACCTGCTTCGTGTAGACGGTAAAGGCGCAGTTCTTCAGCCGTTCAAGCGGCACGCGCGAGAAGTTCGAGATGAGTTGCAGCAGCTCGGGCTTGCCCAGGCGCTCATTCACCCAGTCCGTGCCCTTGTAGAGCCCGCGGGCGAAGCGTTCGAACACCTCGCCGTTCTTCTCCACATCCTCCCTCATGGCGAAATATTGCGCGATGGAGGAGGAGGGCGCCGTCTCCTGGATGAACCAGCCGATGCGCTCCAGCTTGTCGCCATGAGTCTCCAGCGCCGCAGTCACGAAAGGCTCGCTGAACAGGCCGGCATCGATCTGCCCGCCGGCCAGAGCATCGGCCATCTGAGGGAAGGGCACCTCGACCGTGGTCACCTTCTTCCAGTCGCCGCCGGTCTTGTCGATCCAGGCCATGCCGCGCAGCCAGACGACATTGTTGCGCGTGTTGGATGCGATGCGCTTGCCTTCAAGCTGCTTACCACTGGTGATGCCGGATCCCTTGCGGACCAGGATCGCCATGCAGTCCGGCGGGTTCGGCTGCCCGCGCACGGAAGCGGCGGCGATGCGGAAATCCAGCCCCTCCCGCACACCCAGCAGGCCTGAGACGGTGTTGGAGAAGGCCAGGCGGAACTGCTGCGCCACCAGCCCCGGCAGGCCTGTTGCGCCGCCGGCGGTGGTGGAGGTGTCGATCTCAATTCCTTCCGCCGCAAAGTAGCCCTGCGCGATGGCGGCGTGCAGCGGCGCCACGTCCAGCACGGGGATCACGCTGACGCGCAGCTTGGTGAGCGCCTGAGCCTTGATGGCTGGCGCGGCCAGTGGCAGGGCGAGGCCGGCGCCGAGCGCGGCGCGACGGGTAATGCTGTTCATTCCGGTGGTCTCCTCTCTATCGTTCTGTTCAGCTGCGGGTCTGCCAATGCAGGGCGCGCGCTTCGGCCCAGGCGAAGGCTGCGTTCAGAAGCAACCCCACGACGGCCAGGATCACGAGCCAGGCATACATCTGCCGGATCAGGAAGCTGCGCTGCATGTCCAGGATGAGGAAGCCGAGCCCCCCCTGCCCGGTCAGCATCTCGGACAGCACGGCGATGATGAGCGCGAGGCCCAGACTGGTGCGCATCCCCGCCAGGATGAAGGGCAGCGATGCCGGGAGCACGACATACCAAAGAGCGCGGGCCGTGCCCCAACCATGGGTGCGCGCCGAGTCCAGCAGCACGCGATCCACACCGCGCACACCTTGCAAGGTATTGACCAGCACAGGGAAGGTCACGGCCAGGGCGACGGAGGTGATCTTCATGGTGTTGTCGATGCCCAGGAACAGCATCAGCGGCGGCACCAGCGCGGATTTCGGAATGGGCCGCATCAGCTCCACCAGCGGCTCCAGCAGCCGGTAGGCCGCGCCCCACCATCCCATCGCCGTGCCCAGCGCAATGCCGATGACCGACCCAATGGCAAAGCCCGCGAAGACCAGTTTCAGCGTGGCGAAGAGCGGCCCCAGCACCTCGCCCGAGGCCAGCAAGTCACTCAGCACTTCCCAGATCGCGGAGGGCGGCGGCATCAGGGCGCGCCGAATGAAGCCGTTCTGCACCAGCCACTCCAGCGCAGCGATCAGCAACGCCAGAAAGGCGAGCCCGGGCAGCAGGCGGAGGAGGCGTTCAGGCCGCATGGCCGCCCCGGGTCAGTAGGGCATCCAACAATTCATGCCGCAATTCGAGGAACCGGGGCGTCTCGCGTACCTCCACGGCATCGCGCGGGCGCGGCAGCTCGGTCTCGACCACGCGGGCGATGGTGGAGGGACGCTTGGTCAGCAGCGCGACACGGTCGGACAGCGCCACCGCCTCCTCCACGTCATGCGTCACCAGCACCACCGTCAGGCCTCGCTTCTCCCATAAGTCGAGCATCAGCCGGTGCAGATCGAGGCGCGTCAGCGCATCCACGGCGCTGAACGGCTCATCCATGAGCAGGATCTTCGGTTCCGCCGCCAGCGCGCGCGCCAGGGCCACGCGCTGCTGCATGCCGCCGGAAAGCTGCCAGGGAAAATGGTCCCCGAAGCCGGTCAGCCCGACCGCCTCAAGCTGAGCATCCGCCGCCCCACGTGCCTTTGCGCGCGACATGCCGGGCCGGTGCTCCACCGCGAAGGCCACATTGTCCCGCACGCTGCGCCAGGGCAGCAGGGACCGGCCATATTGCTGGAACACATAGACGGCCTCCGGTGGCGGCCCTTTCACAACCCGTCCGGCCACGCGCACCGATCCGGCCGAAGGCGACATCAGCCCGGCGGCGATCTGCAGCAGCGTGGACTTCCCGCAGCCCGAGGGGCCGAGGATGGACAGGAATTCACCCTCCCGCACAGAAAGGGAAAGCTTGTCCATGGCCAGGGTCGGCGGCCCGCCCCGCGCGGGGAAGGATTTCTCTACCGCCTCCAACTCGAGAATCGCCATCCCCACCCTCTTGGACCGGTTTCTAGAAAATCTCGAAGTACTCCCGCTGCTCCCATTCCGAGACCTCCGCCTCGAAGCGGGCGATCTCGGCGCGCTTGATCCGCAGGAACCAGTCGACGAAGTCCTCGCCGAAAGCCTCGCGCGTCATTTCGCTCCTGTCCAGCGCGTCCAGTGCCTCCGCCAGACTGCGGGGAAGCGGATCGGCCTGGGTCTCGTAGGGTGTATCGGCAGGCGGGCCTGGGTCGCGCCCCCTCGTAATGCCGTCCAGCCCGAAATGGAGCTGCGAGGCCATGTAGAGATAGGGATTGGCCGCCGGCTCCCCGACCCGGTTCTCCAGCCGCGTGGCGCGGTCCCCCGGCTGGCCCAGGGCGCGCACCATCACGCCACGGTTGTCGATGCCCCAGACCGCCCGGTCCGGTGCCAGGGAGAGCGGCCGGTAGCGCCGGTAACCATTGATGGTCGGCGTCGAAAAGGCGGCCGCCGCCCGTGCATGGTGCAGCAGCCCACCGAGGTAGTTGAGCGCCGTCGGCGAAAGCAGCGCACCGCCCTCCCCGACAAAGGCGTTCCGCCCGGTCGCGCGATCCGTCAGCGACTGATGCAGGTGCCAGCCGGAGGACATGACGTTCGGAATCCGCGGCCGGCACATGAAGGTGGCGTGGTAACCATGCCGCCGCGCCACCTGCTTCACCGCGGAGCGGAACAGGATCGCGTTGTCGGCCGAGGACATGGCCTCCCGCGCGTCAAAGGTGAACTCGACCTGGCTCGGGCCGTATTCCACTTCCATGGAGCGCAGCGGCAACTCGAGTGATTCCACCGCGTTCCGCAGGATCTCCAGCACCGGATCGAGCGCGTCGTAGCGGACTTCCGTCAGGTAGTTGTAGCCCTGGGTGAGCAGCGCGACCTCGGGCGGCGTGCCGGGCTGGCCGGCATCTTCCGGCGCCAGCTTCGGATCCAGCAGCCGGAACAGGTGGAATTCCAACTCGATGCCGGTGGTGAAGCCGAAGCCCATCCCCGCCGCCCGCTCCAACGCGCGGCGGAGCTGGTGGCGCGGGGAAAGGGGCACCGGCCTCCCGTCGTGGTAATAGGCGTCGCAGAGCAACCAGCCCGTATGCGGCGCCCAGGGCAGTACCCGGAAGCTGGCAGGATCGGGCAGGATCAGGAAATCCGCTGCCCCCTGCATCTCCTTCATGCCCATGCCAGCGCCGACGGCGAAAACCGGCCAGGCCGTGCGATGCGCGCTGTCCTTCAGCAGCATCGTCGTGGTCATGGCGATGCCCTCGCGCAGCGCCCGCGCGGCATCGGCCGCTACCACCGTTTTGCCGCGCAGGATGCCGTGCTGGTCTGGATAGGACAGGCGAAGCACGCCGATCCCTTCCGCCTCGATCCGATGCAGGATCTCGGTCGCGCGCTCCCGGGCCGCCGCGTCGTGCAGCCCATGCCGTTCCACGAAGCTCATGCCAGCGAAGCGGTCATTCTGCCGCCAGGGCGGGCGCGGACCAGGGCGCCGCAGCCCGGCGGCGCGCCACGGCGGCCTTCCAATGCGCCTGCCAATTGTCGCTCGGCGCCATGCCGTCGATGGTCGCGGGGCCGGTCATGTTCGCTGCCTCGGAAGGACCGATCGCCATGAGCGGCGCCCTGCCCTCCTCCACCGCAGCCATCGCGCGCAGCAACAGACGGCGATTGGCCGCGATGGCCTTGTCGGTGGAGGCGAGATGTTCCCGCGTGCGGTCCTGGATCGCGCCCTGGCTCTCCACCGCCCACTGGTCATGCGTGTTGATGTCGTGACCCATGCCCGTATAGGTCTGGCTGGCCTGCTCGGCGGGGTCGTAGCCGTATTCGTTGCGGCGATTGCGGCGCGCCACGTAGTCCGGCAGGGCATAGGTCTCCAGCCGCTGCGCGCGCATGGTGGCGTGGTCCACCGGCGCGCCGAAGCTGGTGAAGATGGCGATCCAGTAGCAGCGCGTGTCATCCACGGGCATGTGCCACTGGGTGATCGTCATCTCCGCGCTCATCGGAATCACGAAGGCCTGGGGGAAATACAGGTTCGTCACACGCACATGCGTGGTCTGGTCGTTAATCTTGCGGAGCGCGGTGACGCGCAGCCCGTAATCGGTGTTGTCGACTTCAATCTGCGGGCGCGGGAACTCACGCAGCACATAGGTCATCGGCAGGTCGGAACCGTCAGAGGCACCGCGGAACTGCTTGCCATAGGCCTCCTTCGAATCGCCGTCCTCGAAGAAGCGGTGCAGGAAGGACGCGTGCGCGGGGTCGATCCCGACCTCCAGCGCTTGCAGCCAGTTGCACTCGATCAGCCCCTTGAAGGCAAAGGTATGCGTCTCCGGCGCGACGAAACAGTCGAAGGCCGGCAGCGCGGGCGCCTCCCCCTCGCCGAGATAGGCGAAGACAATGCCGGAGCGGACCTGCACGGGATAGGAGCGCGTGCGGATGCGCTGGCAAAGCGTGCTTCCCTCGGGCTCCGCCGGCGTTTCCAGGCAGCGCCCATCCGTGGCGAAAAGCCAGCCATGAAAAGGGCAGCGCAACCCGCCATCCTCCAGCCGCCCATAGGCCAGGTCCACGCCGCGATGCGGACAGTCCCGGTCAATCAGCCCGATCTGCCCGGCCTCGTCGCGGAACAGCACGAAATCCTGCCCGAGCGCGCGCACGGGACGGACCGGCCGCGGACCGTTCAGCTCGTCCAGCAGCGCGACCGGCTGCCAGTAACGGCGCAGCAAGGCACCACCCGGCGTGCCGGGGCCAACCTGGGTGAGACGGCGATTCTGCTCCGCAGTCATCATGGGAACGGGGCCCTCCAGTTGTTCGATGACCGAACACTTGTACGATTGTAGAATTACACTGGCGTGGCACGCAACGCAGGACTGTTCGGGACAGGTGGAACCAGAATCATGCCAAAACTCGGCGCCGAGGCGACCAAGCGGAGGGAGCAAGCTGCCCATGGGCCCGAACACTCGGAAGCCCTGGCCCGCGGCCTGGCCATCCTTGGCGCCTTCGGCCCTGACCGGCGCCAGATGACACTCGCCGAGGTGGCGCGCGCGGTGGATCTGCCGCGCGCCACGGCACGCCGCGCCCTGCTCACCCTGGTTCATCTCGGCCTGGTGGAGAGCGACGGGCGCCTCTTCCGGCTTACGCCGCGCGTCCTGCGCCTGGCCTCCGGCTATCTCGGCGCGAATGGCGTTTCCTCGGTCCTGCAGCCGCTCTGCGAGCGCCTGGCCGCCACCACCGTCTCGGCCTGCTCCGTCGCGATGCTGGACGGCGCGGACATCGTCTTCGTCGCCTATGGCATCCCGGCGCGGCTCGTGCCCGTGAACACCATGATCGGCACGCGGCTTCCCGCCCACTGCACGGCACTTGGCCGCGTCCTCCTTGCCGCCCTGCCGGATGCGGCACTGGATGCGCTGCTGGCGGCCTCGCCGCCGCGCGCGATGACGCCACGGACGGAAACCAAGCCTGCCCGGGTGCGTGCTGCCATCCTCGCAGCGCGCGAGGCCGGCTATGCCTATGTGGAGGAGGAGATGGAGCTGGGCTTCCGCTCCCTCGCCGTGCCGCTGCGGCGCTACGACGGCAAGGTCGTGGCCGCGCTCAATATCGGTACATCGCTCGCCCTGGCTCCTGAGGGCGACATGGTTGCGCGCCTTCTGCCTCTGCTGCGGTCAGAAGCAGAGGAACTGTCGGCGCAGTTGGTCTGATCCGCTCCGCGCCGAGGCGTCCAACCCATTGCCAACTCGGCCGTTCTTACGTGCGGGAACAGGGACAATGGAGAGCCGGTGCGGAGGGAGGCGCCAATTGGGGAGGCAATCGGCGGGACGTCCCCGGCCGAAGCCCGCGACCTGCGGATCGCTCTGTCTGAAGCCCAGGCGGAGGCGGCCCAATTGCGGGAGCGCCTCCGGGTGGCGGAGCGCCAGCTCGCGGCCAATCGCGCACTGGCTTCTGCCCGGCTGGCCGCCGTCGAGGATGACGACCCCATGCTGGGGGAGGCGCTGGAGGATCTCGGCTCGCTCGCGGCCGAGTTGGAGGAGGCCAATGCGGCGCTCGCACAGGAGGTGGCCGAGCGCCGCGCCGAACTCCTCGCCGTGGACGCCGCCCTGCGCGAGAGCGAGGAGCGTCTTCGCTTCGCGCATCGCTACGCCGGTGCCGGCGCCTGGGAATGGGACGTCCCGACCGGTCGCATGACCTGGTCCCAGGAATACCGCGAGTTGCTGGGTCTCAGCCCCGAGACCCCGGCCTCCTATGGGGCCTGGATTGAGGGCATCCTGGCGGAAGACCGCGCCGAAGCCGAAGGCGCCGTGCGGCGCAGCCTTGATGACGGCACGCCGGAGTTCGAGTTGGAATACCGCATCGAGCATCCACGGCGCGGTATCCTATGGCTGGCCACGCGCGGAAGGTTGCACCGGGGCGGGGATGGCCGGCCGATGCGGGTGAGTGCTCTCTGCATCGACATTACCGCCCGCAAGCGCGCCGAACTCGCGTTGCGGGACGCCAATGCGAACCTCCAGCGGGAGGTCGAGCGCGAGGTGGCGGCACGGGAGGCCGCCCAGGCACGTCTGACGCAGACCTTGAAACTGGAGGCGCTGGGGCAGCTGACCGGCGGCGTCGCGCATGACTTCAACAATCTCCTCGCGGTTGTCACGGCCGGAATCTCTCTCCTCCGCCGCACCGAGGACCCGGCACGGCGAGAGAAGCTGCTCTCCAGCATCACCCAGGCTGCCCAGCGCGGAGCAGACCTCACCCGCCGGCTGCTGACCTTCGCCCGCCGCCAGGCGCTTCGGCCGGAGCCGATCCCCCTCGCCCACTGGTTGCGGGACATCGGCGGCCTGCTCGCCCGCACGCTGCGGGCCAATATCGCGGTGGAGGTCGAGGCGCCCCACGACATCTGGCCCGTGCTCGCGGACCCATCCGAGATGGAACTGGCGGTGATGAACCTCGCCCTGAACGGGCAGGACGCCATGCCGCATGGTGGAGTGCTGCACATCACTGCCCGCAATCTCGTGCTGGAGGGCTCGGAAGAGACGGAAGGGCTCTGCGGTGAGTTCCTGCGGCTGGACGTGCAGGATACGGGCACCGGGATGACGCCCGAGGTCCTCGCCCGCGTCTTCGAGCCCTTCTTCACAACCAAGTCCGGCGGCAGCGGGTTGGGGCTGGCGCAGGTCTATGGCTTCGCGCGGCAGAGCGGCGGCGCGGCGCGCGTGTCCAGCCAACCGGGCATGGGTACCTGCGTAACATTGCTGCTTCCACGGGCGGCCGACGCGCCACGAAGCAACGACATGCCGCGCGCGGGTGCAGAGGACCGGCCATTGCGGGTGCTGGTGGTAGAAGATGACGAAGCGGTTGCTGCGCTGGTGCTGGATATGATGCGGCATCTTGGCCACTCGGCTGTACGTGCCACCGGCCCGGCCGACGCCCTCGCCAAGCTGGAGGACGGGCTGGAGGTGGACATCGTCTTCACCGACGTGCTGATGCCCGGCGGGATGGACGGGCTGGATCTGGCCCAGGCGCTGCGGCGCCTGCGGCCTGACCTGCCGGTGCTGCTGACCAGCGGCTATGGCGGCGCGCCCGCCAGGGTGGCGGAAGTGGGGCTTCCCTTGCTGCGGAAGCCCTACAGCCTGGGCACCTTGCGCGAGGCTTTGGCCGCCGCCGCACAGCGCTGACACGGCACCGTCATCGGTCCGCCCTTGGACGGCGCAAAGCCGGCGGGTTCATATGGCGCCATGGCTCTTGCTCTCCGGCATGTCCGTTCCCCCTGGCGCTGGCTTCGCCGCGCGATCCTGCTGCTGGTGCTCCTGCCGGTCCTGGCGCTGGCGCTCGTCGCGGGCGCCGTCTGGCTGACACTGCCCGGCACAGAAGCGGCGCTTCGCCTGGCCGGGCTTTCCGCCCCTGTCGAGATCGAATTCGATGCCCGAGGGATCCCCCGCATCCGCGCCGCGACTGAACGCGACGCGGCCATGGCCCTTGGCGTGCTGCATGCGCGCGACCGCCTGTTCCAGATGGAGATGACGCGCCGTGGCGGCGCAGGACGGCTGAGCGAGGTCGCCGGTCCCTCCACCCTGAGGCTGGACCGCTTCGTCCGTACCCTCGGCCTGCTCCAGCACGCAGAGGCGGACCTCGCCGCCCTGCCCGCCGATGCTCGTGACATCCTGGAGGCCTATGCCGCGGGGGTGAATGCCTGGATCGCGGAGCGGGGCCGCTTCGCCGCGCCGGAATTCCTGATCCTCGGTGCGCCCGAGCCATGGAAGCCGGTGGACAGCCTTCTCTGGGGCAAGGTCATGGGCCTCTGGCTCTCTGGCAACTGGCGCACCGAGACGGAGCGGGCGCGGCTGGCAACCCTTCTCTCGCCCGAGCGGCTTCAGCAGCTCTGGCCCTCCGATGACAGCGCAGGCCGCCCCGACCTCGCCGCCCTGCCGGATGCGGCGCGCTTCGCGGGCCTGCTGGCCGCCACCCCGCGCTGGGGCGAGGACGCACCCCTGCCGGAATCCGCCTCCAATGCCTGGGCCGTCGCGCCCTCGCACTCCGTGACAGGCGGCGCATTGCTGGCCGCCGACCCGCATCTCGCGCTGCAGGCACCGGCCCTCTGGTATCTTGCACGCATCGAACTGCCGGGCGGGCGCTTCCTGGCGGGCGCCACGGCGCCCGCTGTGCCGATGATCGTGATCGGTCGCAACGAGCGCCTGGCCTGGGGCTTCACCACCACCCATTCCGACACGCAGGACGTCTTCGTCGAGCGCCTGAGGGGTTCCGACACCTATGAGACGCCCGACGGCCCGCGCCCCTTCACGATACGGGAGGAGCGCATCGCCATTCGTGGCCAGCCCGGCGAGGTGCTGCGCGTGCGGGAGACACGGCACGGCCCCGTCATCTCCGACCTGGAAGAGGAGCCGCAGGGCGATCGCGTCCTGGCGGTCTCCATGGCCAGCCTTGCCCCGGCCGACACGCAATTCGCGGGGCTGCTGGCGCTCAATCGCGCGGGCAGCATTGCCCAGGCGCGCGCCGCGGCGGCGCTGATCGCCAGCCCCGCGCAGAACCTGATGGTGGCGGATACGGCTGGCGGAATCGCGATGTTCCTGACCGGCCGCACCCCCGTCCGCGCCGCCGGTGACGGCACGCTGCCCGTGCCGGGCTGGGACGGCGCGCATGACTGGACGGGCTGGATCCCCTTCGACGCGATGCCGCATGTGCAGGCACCCGCCAGCGGGGTGCTGGTGAACGCGAACAACCGCGTGCAGCCGCCGGACAGCGACATCTTCCTGGGCCGCGACTGGTTCGGAGACTGGCGCTTTCGCCGCATTGGCGAATTGCTGCGCCAACGCCCCCGCCATGCCCCGGGCGACTTCGCGGCTATGCAGGCGGATGCAGTCAGCCTGCTGGCGCGGGAGATGCTGCCCTTGCTCCTCGCCCCGCCCCGGCCCTCAGGCGCGGCTGGCGCGGCGCGGGACCTGCTGGTCGGCTGGGATGGCGCCATGCAGACCGACCTGCCGCAACCACTGATCTTCAATGCCTGGCTGCGTGAACTGGCCCAGCTCGCCCTGGCTGCTGGCGGGGTGCCGGACGGCGCCTGGGTGGCCGGACCCGAATTCCTGCGGCTCCTCCGTACACCCGAGGGCGCGGACTGGTGTGGCCCCGGCGGCTGCGAGGCGCTCTCCATCCAGGCACTGGAGGCGGCGGTGGCGTCTCTGGCCTCCCGCTTCGGCCCCGAACCCGCCGGCTGGCGCTGGGGCGACGCTCATCGCGTGAAGCTGGAACACCCGCTGCTGCGCCTCGTCCCCTGGTTGGCCGACTGGCTGCGGATCGAGGCTCCGACACCAGGCGATGGACAGACCGTGAACCGGGGCGGGATGGGGCGGGACTTCTCGCACATCCATGGGCCCGGCCTGCGGATCGTCATGGATCTCGCCTCGCCCGACGGGGTGGCGGCGGCGATCGCCACGGGCCAGTCGGGCAATCCCTTCTCTCGCCATTGGAGCGACCTGAACGCCGGCTGGGCAGCCGGCCGGCTGGAAGCTTTGCCCGCGGGGGCCCCTGCGGTGGCGCGACTTCGGCTGGAACCGTGAGTATCTTGCGCGGAATGGTGTGAAACCCGGCGCTGCCGCGCTACGCTCCAACAGACTGTTTACTGTCACACCATGGACGGCGGCGCGTATTCCGCCGAAACTAGGCTTCTCATGCTGCACCGCGCCCAACGCCGACCGCAGTTCTTCTACACCACCGCCCCCCTGCCCTGCCCCTATCTGGCCGGGCGGACGGAACGGAAGGTGGTTACCGAGCTTTCGGGGCCGGAAGGCGAAGCACTGCATGACCGTCTTTCCCGCGCCGGCTTCCGCCGCAGCCATAACATCGCCTATGCGCCGGTCTGCCCGGGCTGCCAGTCCTGCATCCCGATCCGCATCGTGGTGGAGGATTTCCAGCCCGGCCGTACCCATCGCCGCGTCCTCCGCAACAATGCCGGAGTGATCGCGCAGGAAGTGCCGGCGCGCGCCACGGCTGAGCAATTCGCCCTGTTCCAGCGCTATCAACGCGCCCGCCACCGGGATGGCGACATGGCCGCCATGGGCTTCTACGATTACCGCGCCATGGTGGAGGATACGCCGATTACCACCATGCTGATCGAGTTCCGGGAGGCGCCGGACCGGCTGGTGGGCGCCTGCCTGACCGATTGGCTGAAGGACGGGCTCTCCGCCGTCTATTCCTTTTTCGAACCAGACTATGCCGGGCGGTCCCTCGGCACGCTGGCGATCCTGCATCTGGTGGAACGGGCGCGGGAGCTGGGCCTGCCCTATGTCTATCTCGGCTACTGGGTGCCGCAGAGCGCCAAGATGGCCTACAAGGCCAGCTTCAAGCCCAGTGAAATCCTGACCAACGGCGTCTGGCACCCGCTGCGGGATGGCGTGGTGCCGGCCGCGACGCTGGTACCGGAGAGCGTGGGGTAAGGCGGCCGCCTTACCCCCTGCCACCTCACCCGTCGAAGCGGTTGGACCGCGGGAAGCCGTTCGGCGGCATCTTCCCGGCACCGCCGCGATTGCCGCGCCATGGGGCCAGCGCCGTCTCCGTCCGCACGCGCCCGCCGAGCACCCAGGTCAGGCCATCGCTCTTCGCGAAGACCTTCACGTCGGACAGCCCGCCATCGCGATAGCCCTGCAAAGCCACGCCGCGGCCGCGCGACATCTCCGGCACCTGCTCCAGCGGAAAGACCAGCATCTTCCGGTTGTCGCCGATCACCGCCACCGTGTCGCCCTCCACCGGCGCGCAGGCGGTCAGCATGTCCGGCGCGTCCACCACCAGGATCTGCTTGCCCGTGCGCTTCTCAGCCAGCAGGTCTTCCGACTTCACGACAAAGCCGCGGCCCGCCGAGGAGGCCAGGAGGAACTTCAGCCCCTCCTTCCACACAAAGGCGGAAAGGATGGTGTCCTCGTTCCCAAGCTCCACCATCAGCCGCACCGGCTGCCCGTCTCCGCGCCCGCGCGGAATGGCATCGGCCTTGATGGTGTAGGCACGCCCGTTCGAGGCCATGAAGCCGATCCGGTCCGTCGTCTCGGCATGCAGCAGCAGGGCGAGGCTGTCGCCCTCCTTGAAGCGCAGCTCCGCCGTGGGTTCGAGGTGGCCCTTCTGCGCCCGCAGCCAGCCCTTCTCCGAAAGAATAATGGTGATTGGCTCGCGCTCGACGAACTGGGATTCGTCGAAGGCCACCGCCACCGCCTCGGTCTGCACCGTGCGGCGGTCGCCCAGCGCGCCGCTGCCGAACTTGTCGCGCGCCGCTTCGATCTCCTCTCCGATCCTCGTCCACTGCGCCTTCTCGCTGGAGAGCAGCTTCTGCAGCCCCTTCAGCTCCTTGGTCAGGCGCTGATGCTCGCGGCGGATCTCCATTTCCTCCAGCTTGCGCAGGGCGCGCAGGCGCATGTTGAGGACGGCCTCGGCCTGGGTGTCAGTCAGGCTGAAGGTCCGGATCAGGACCTCCTTCGGATGATCCTCCTCGCGGACAATGCGGATCACCTCATCGAGGTTCAGATAGACGATGAGATAGCCGTCCAGGATCTCCAGCCGCCGCTCGATCGCGGCCAGCCGGTGCCGCGAACGGCGCACCAGCACCACCTGCCGGTGGTCCAGCCAGGAGCGCAGCACCTCCCGCAGCCCCATGACGCGGGGCGTGCGCTCGGCATCCAGCACGTTCATGTTCAGGGGAATGCGGCTTTCCAGCGGCGTCGCGCGGAACAGGCTTTCCATCAGCATGGCGGGCTCGATGGTGCGGCTCTTCGGCTCCAGCACCATCCGCACCTTGTCCGTGCTCTCGTCCCGCACATCCGCGAGCAGAGGCAGCTTCTTCGCCTCCAGCAACTCCGCGATCTGCTCGATCAGGCGCGACTTCTGCACCTGGTACGGAATTTCCGTGACGACAATGTGCCAGGTACCGTTCTTGACCTTCTCCACCTCCCATTTCGCGCGCAGGCGGAAGCCACCGCGGCCGGTTTCGTAGGCATTCAGGATACTGTCGGCCGGCTCCACCATCACGCCGCCCGTCGGGAAGTCCGGGCCGGGCATGTGGACGAGAAGCTGGGCGGTGGTCGCCTCGGGATTGCGGATCAGCTCCAGCGCGGCCGAGCAGAGCTCACCGGCATTATGGGGCGGGATGCTGGTGGCCATGCCAACCGCGATTCCGTTCGCGCCATTTGCCAGCAGGTTCGGGAAGGCGGCCGGCAGCACCACCGGCTCCTGCTCCTCCCCATCGTAAGTCGGGCGGAAATCGACCGCGTCCTCATCGATGCCCTCCAGAAGGGCCTTCGCCACCTCGGTGAGCTTCGCCTCGGTGTAACGCATGGCCGCGGCGTTATCGCCGTCGATATTGCCGAAATTCCCCTGGCCCTCGACCAGCGGGTAGCGCGCGGCGAAATCCTGGGCGAGCCGCACCAACGCCTCATAGACGGAGGCATCGCCATGTGGATGATACTTGCCGATCACGTCGCCCACGACGCGTGCGCATTTCTTGAATCCGCCCGCAGGGTCCAGCCGCAGCTGCTGCATGGCCCAGAGCAACCGGCGATGCACGGGCTTAAGACCATCGCGTACATCCGGCAGCGACCGCGCCATGATGGTGGACATGGCATAGGCGAGATACCGCTCGGACAGGGCGCCCGCGAGCGGGGTCTCGTTGATCCGGCCGCCCTCGGGGAGCGTTTTCAGGTCATCGGGCATGGTCGGCGGCCCCTTGAGGTGCAGTTGTTCTATGTTCGTTCAGGGTTATCCGTTCTAGCAGGCCGTGCGGCGCCGCGCCAGGGCACGGTGCCGTTGATTGCCGCCGACTGCCTTCTGGCGCTAGTTCCGGGTGCAACACGGAACAGGAGAACGCCGCATGGCGAAGCGCGGATCAGCGGGCCCGGAACACAGGCCGTCGCCCAGGCGAGTGCCGATCCTCGCCCTTGGCCTGGCCGCGACGCTGGCCGGTGCGCCGCCCGTCTCTGCCACCGGGCTTCCCCATGCCACCCCGGCGGAGCTGCTGATCCCCGTGCAGGGCGGTCCGACCAAGCTTCCCTCCCCGCCCCCGGGGAACGGGCAACGTCCCCCCTCCCAGCAGCGCCCCGCTTTCGCGCTGAACGCGGCCGATGCCGCGCGCACGCCGCCCCTCCAGGCCGACCAGCCCGTCCGTGTCACCCTGCAGCGCGGTCAAACCGCCTTCTTCCGCGTCGCCCCGGAAGCCGGGGAGGCCTGGACGGTCGTCACGCGCCGGCTGGGCCGCGGCACCGACACCGTGCTGGCCACCCTGAACGAGCGCGGCCAGGTGGTGGCCGAGGATGATGACGGCGGCGACGAGGACCTCGCCTCCCGCCTGGAGCACCAGCCCGGCGATGGAGGCCGGCTGATCCGCGCCAGTGTGCTGGACGATGCCGGCGGCCGCTTCGAACTCGTCCTGACCCGCGACCCGGTCCTGCCGCCGCCGGATTTCGCGACGACCCAGGCCCAGGCGGCCTCGCGCCCGCCGCTCACGCTGGGCCAGCCCGTGCATGTCCGGCTGCGGCGGAACCAGGCGGCCTTCTTCGCCCTTCCGGCAGACCGTCGCGACGTCATCGCCCGCACCCGCAACCTGTCCCGCAATGCCGACACGGCCCTGGCCCTCCTGGACCAGGACGGCCGCGTCGTGGCCGAAAATGATGACTCCGGGGATGGCCTTGCCTCCCTTCTCTCCATCGCGGAGGACGCGCCCGGCCTGACCCTGCGTGCTGCCCTGGTCGATGGCGCCGCGGGCGAATTCGACCTGGTGCTGGAGCGCGAGGCCCCGAGCCCCCCGCCCGACTACCCGACGAGCCTGGAGCAGGCGCGGGCGCGTGGCCCGCTGGCGCCAGGGCAGACCATGCGGATCGAGATGGGGCGCAACAGCCGCGCCATCTTCGCCCTGCCCGAGGGCCAGCCGGTGACGGTCATCACCCGCAACCTGCGCGATGACGCCGATACGAGCCTCGCCCTGCTGGACGCGGAGGGGAAGGTGATCCTGGAGGATGATGATGGGGGGGACGGTCTCGCCTCCCGCGTCACCACAAATGATGCGGAGGGTCGGGCGGCCTTCGTGCGGGCCACCTTGCTCAACGGCCAGCGCGGTGGCTTCGATCTGGCCGTCCAGGCCGCAATTCCCGTGCCGCGAGGGGCCGAACTGGCCGGGACCCCGGAGGAAGCGGCCAGCCGCCCCGGACTCGTTTTGGGCGAGGTGATGCGGGTCCATCTGGCGCCCGGCGCTGAAGGCTTTGTCGCCCTGCCAGATGATGGCCAGGCTTCCCTGGCCATGACCTTCGACCTCGGCCGGGAGGTGGACACGGTGCTCGCCCTGGTCGATGCGGGCGGGACGGTGCTGGACGAGAATGATGACGCGGAGGGGCTGGCCTCGCGGCTCAATGTTCCGGCTCAGCCGCGTCCGGTTTTCCTCCGGGTGAAGCTGGTGGATGACAGCGCCGGGGATTTCAGCCTGGTGCTGATCCGGCCGGCCCGCTGAACGAAGGCCCGGTCAGAAACCAGCGGTCGCGTCTGGCGCGACGGGGGCCTGGGCCTCCGTCAGCGCAGCCACCCGGTCCGCCAGGGCCTGGCGCGCCGCGGGCATCGGCCGGTGATGCGTGCCGAAGGCGTCGCGGGCCAGGAAATGACCGGTCAGTCGCAGCGCGTCGGACCAGTCCTTCGGGCCGCTCGGCAGGACCGGCTTCCGCAAAAAGGACGGCAGCGGCAGCATGCGGTCGCCATAGGGCGCCGCGATGTCCGACCGCACCGCGCGGCCGGATTTCGGGGATACATGGGTGAGATCAGCCGTGTCTCCAGTCATGGCGCAGCGCGACAGGTCCAGCCCATAGCCAAGCTCCGCCAGGAGCAGGATCTCCCAGTGGATATAGTCCGGGATCACCTCCTCCGCGCCGCGCTGGAGATGGGCGATGATCGGCAATAGCGCGCGGAAGACGGCGGGATGCGCCTCGCGCTCCGGCAGCGCCTCGGCGGCCACGACGCAGGCAGAGGAGAGCAGCGCCAGCGCCATCGGATCCTCCATGGCAAGGGCCGCTGTCGGGTGCACCAGTTCCCCGCTCAAAGCACCGAGCTGGTCGGCCAGCCGCGCCACCCAACGCGCCTCCACCAGATTGCCCGGCAGCCAGGTCGCGGCCTGGCCGCGCGATGCGCCGCCCTTCACCAGCCCGGCATGACGGCCATGCTGCTCGGTCAGCAGGGTGACAACCGCCCCGCCCTCCCCCAACGGGCGGGCATCCAGCACGATTCCAGGCGCGGTCCATTCCATCGAGGAAAGATGGGGCATCCCCCTGCCCCGCGCCACTCCGGGGAGTGGTTAGTCCAGGTCTTCCAGGCCCAGAGCCCGTAGCCTTCCGCGCTCCTCGTCCCAGCCCGGCCGGTCCTTGACGTTCAGGAACAGGTGCACGGGCCGCTCCAGCAGCTTGGTCAGCTCCGTGCGGGCGCGCTGCCCAATCTCCCGGATGCGGGACCCCCGATCTCCGATCAGGATCGCCTTCTGGGAGGCACGGCCGACATAGATGGTGCAGTCGATCCGGACGGAGCCATCCTTCCGCTCCTGCCAGGCCTCGGTCTCCACCGTGGCGTGGTGGGGCACCTCCTCATGGGTCTGGCGCAGGATCTGCTCACGCACGATCTCGGCGGCGAGCATGCGGTCGGTCACATCCGACAGCTCGTCCTCGGGGAAGAGCCAGGGGCCCTCAGGCATGGCCTCGCAAAGCAGGGTGCGCAGGCGGTCCACCCCGTCCCCGGTCTCGGCCGAGATCATGAAGGTTTCAGCGAAGTTCAGCAGGCCGGTCAGCTCCGCCGTCAGCGGCAGAAGGCGCTTCGTGTCGAACAGGTCTGTCTTGTTCAGCACCAGCCAGAGCGGCGGCGCCCCCTTGGCCAGCTTCTTGATGATGGCCCGCAGCGGTTCGGTCAGCCCGGCCCGCGCATCCACCACCAGCAGAGCCAGATCCGCATCCTGCGCCCCGCCCCAGGCGGCGGCCACCATCGCGCGGTCCAGCCGCCGGCGCGGGGAGAAGATCCCGGGCGTGTCGGTCAGCACCACCTGCGACCGGCCTTCCGTGAAGATGGCGCGAATCCGGAAACGCGTGGTCTGTGGTTTGTTCGAGACGATCGAGACCTTGGCGCCGGCCAGCCGGTTCACCAGCGTGGATTTGCCGGCATTCGGCGCGCCCAGCACGGCGGCAATGCCCGCGCGGGTCGGGCCCTCAGCCATGGCATCCGTGCCCTGCGGCGCGGGCGCAGTGTCCTCGGGCTTTCCGGGTGGGGTGTCGTCCTCAGCCACGGGAGAGCTCCACCAACAGGGCCTCGGCCGCGAGTTGCTCCGCCGCGCGCTTGCTGTCGCCACTCGCCTCGGCCGTCTTGCCGCCGACCGTCACAGAGACGGTGAAGACCGGCGCATGGGACGGGCCCTCGGTGCCCAGCAGCGCATATTCCGGCAGGCCTTGGCCGCGGCCAAGCGACCATTCCTGCAGCCGGCTCTTGGCCGACATGGGCGGCGTCGCGTCGGCCTCCATGGCGGCGGTCCATTCCCGACGGATGAATTGCCGTGCCACATCCAGCCCGGCATCGAGATAAAGCGCACCGATCAGCGCCTCGGTTGCGTCAGCGACGACGGTCAGGCGCTGACGCAGTCCGGTGCGACCCTCGGCAGGCGGAATGCGGAGGGCGGCGGGCAGGCCAATGGCATCGCCCACCTTGGCCAAGGTGTCGGCTGAGACCAGCACGGCCAGCCGCTTGCCCAGCTCCCCTTCCCGCTCCTGGGGAAAGCGCTCGGACAGCCATTCCGCCATGCAGAGCGCGAGCACGCGGTCGCCCAGAAATTCCAGGCGCTCATTCGAGTCGAGCTGGCGGCGCTTCGGGTCGGCGGCAGAGCGGTGGGTGAGAGCCTGCTCCAGCAGCGCGGGATCCCGGAACTCATGCCCAAGCCGCCCGGTCAGGGCGGCGACAGGGGGCTTCAAGGCAAGGCCCTCACAGTTGCATCTTCCGGCCGGGCATCACCGCACGCCCGAGAGGATACGGGACCAGCGCACGGCGAAGGGCCAGGCCCAGAATTCATACCAGTTCGCCGAGCTGTCCCAGGAGAAGAAGATGAACTCCGCTCGGCCGACGAGATTCTCGACCGGCACGAAGCCGACATAATTGGTCGCGCGGCTGTCCAGGGAGTTGTCGCGGTTGTCGCCCATGGCAAAGACATGATTCGCCGGCACCACGAATTCCTGGGTGTTGTCGTACGGACCGTCATCCGTCTGCTCGAGAATTTCATGCGTGCGGGCGGGCCCATTCGGGCTGGGCGGCAGCGTTTCGCGGTAAAGGCGGACCGTCAGGCGCGGGCCGTCGCCCTCCACCGTATAGGGGCCAACGGCGGCGCGGGTGACGGGCTGGCCGTTCACCTGCAGGATGCCGCCCCGCACCTGAATGCGGTCCCCGGGCAGGCCGACGATTCGCTTGATGTAGTCGGTCTGGCCATCGCGCGGCAGCTTGAACACCGCCACATCGCCCCGCGCCGGCAGGCTGCCGAAGATGCGCCCGCTGAACAGGTTAGGGCTGAAGGGCAGCGAGGCCCTGGAATACCCGTAGGAGTATTTCGAGACGAACAGGTAGTCGCCCACCAGCAAGGTGGGGATCATGCTGCCCGATGGAATGTTGAAAGGCTCGAAGGCGATAGTGCGGATGCCGATGGCAATCAGGCCCGCGTAGAGGATCGTCTTCAGGCTCTCCAGCCAGCCGCCGGAGGACTTTTTGCTCATCGTCTGTTTGCTCGCGGCCCCAACCGGTCGGCCGAACGCCCCCGAATGCCCGCGAAGGGGGCTCGGGTCGGGCCGCCGCAAGGCCGGTGGGTGCGCCAGATGGGTTCCCGTGTCAAGGAAGCGGGGCGGGAATGGGCACAGCGGAGATAATCACCACCGCCTCCGCATAGGGATATTCATCCGTCATGGTCAGCGTGACCTGGGCGGTGTGGCCGGGCGGCGTGATCTTCGCCAGCCGCTCCGCCGCACCGCCGGTCATGCGCAAGGTGGGCTGGCCAGAGGGCAGGTTCACCACGCCCAGGTCCCGCCAGAACACCCCCGCGCGGAAGCCCGTGCCGAGCGCCTTTGACGCGGCCTCCTTCGCCGCGAAGCGTTTGGCATAGGTGGCAATCCGCGTGCGCTCGCCGCGCCGCTCCGCCTTGGCGCGCTCCGTGTCCGTAAAGATGCGGGACAGGAAACGATCGCCATGCCGCCCGATCACCTGCTCGATCCGGCGGATATCCACCATGTCGTTTCCAAGACCGATAATCACGCCTTCGCCCGCTCCACCTGCTCGATTCCCGGTAACGCGCGCAGCGCGGCGATCACATTGGAGAGGTGGCGCAGGTCCTTCACCTCAAGATCCACATTCAGTTCCGCGAAATCCGCCGCGCGGTGGATGAAGCGTAGCGACTGGATACGCGCCTCCTGCCTGGCGATGGTCGTGGTGAGCCCGGCGACCGCCGGTCCCTCATTGGAGGTCACCACCGAGAGCCGCGCCACATGCTCCCCCGCAGCGCCGGGCTGGGTATCCCAGTCCACATCGATGAAGCGCTCCGGCGTGGCCGCGAAGGCCTCCAGCGTGTGGCATTCCTGTTTGTGGATGGTCACGCCACGCCCGGTGGAGACGATCCCCACGATGCGGTCCCCGGGCACCGGATGGCAGCACCCCGCGAAGCTGACCGCCATGCCGGAAACCAGGCCGGTGATGCCATGCGCCACCTCCCGCTCCCGCGGCCCGCGGGGCACGGTGGAACCTGGCTTGCCGCGCGCGCGGGTGAGCGCGAGGGCTTCCAGCGGGCTGACAGCGGGGCGCGGCGGGCCGCGCAGCTCCGGCACCGCGGCGTGGAGCACGTCCCGCGCGGTGATGTTGCCGTTGCCGACGGCTATGCAGAGCTCCTCGAACCCCGCCTGCTTGAGGACCTTGACCGCCGGCTCCGCGATCTTCTCGGAGAAGTCGAGCCCTTCCTGCCGGAAGGCGCGGGCAATGGCGTGGCGGCCATTCTCGCGGCTCTCCTCGCGCTGGCGGGCCAGGATGGTGCGGCGGATGCGGGCGCGCGCCTTGCCGGTGACGACGAAGCGTTCCCAGGCCGGGTTGGGCGTGCCGCCGCGCGCCGTGATGATCTCGACCTGGTCGCCGTTCTCCAGCTGGTGGCGCAGCGGCACGATGCGGCCATTGATCTTCGCACCGACGCAGGAATCGCCCACCTGGGAATGAACCTGATAGGCGAAGTCCACCGGCGTTGCGCCGCGTGGCAGCGCGATCAGATCGCCCTTGGGCGTGAAGCAGAAGACCTGGTCCTGGTGAAGCGCTAGCTTGGTGTTCTCCAGGAAGTCCTGCGCCTCGCCGGCATTCTCCAGGATCTCCAAAAGGTCCTTGACCCAGGGATAGCGCTTGCGGTCGCGGGCGGCATTCACCACGCCATCCGGGCCCTGCTTGTAGATCCAGTGGGCGGCGACGCCGAACTCCGCCACCTCATGCATCTCCGGCGTGCGGATCTGCACCTCAATCTTGGCGTTGCGCCGCTCCGGCACTGTCACGCCGGTGTGCAGCGACTGGTAGCCATTCGGCTTGGGCGTGGAAATGTAATCTTTGAAGCGCCCGGGAACGACGCGGTAGGCGGAGTGGATCGCCCCCAGCGCGGCGTAGCAATTCGCCTTGTCGTCGGTGATGACGCGGAAGGCCATGATGTCTGAGAGCTGCTCGAACTCTACCTTCTTCGAGTGCATCTTCAGCCAGATGCCATAGGCGGACTTCTCGCGCCCCTGGATGTCGATCACCGGCACCTCGGCATCGCGCAGCCGGCGGCGGATATCCTCCGAAATCTCGGCGATCAGGTCGGCACCCTGGCCACGGAGGAAGGCAAGACGGGCATTGATCGTCTGCCAGGCATCCGGTTGCAGCTCCCGGAAGGCCCGGTCCTCCAGCTCGTCCTTCACCGCCTGCATGCCGATGCGTTCGGCCAGCGGCGCGTAGATCTCCATCGTCTCGCGCGCCGTCTTCATGCGGCGCTGCTGCTGCGGGACGAAATGTAGGGTCCGCATATTGTGGGTGCGGTCGGCGAGCTTCACGAGCAGGACACGAATGTCCTCGCTCATTGCCAGCACCAGCTTGCGGAAGTTCTCGGCCTGCTTGGTGCGCTCGGACTGGATTTCCAGCCGCGTCAGCTTCGTGACGCCATCCACCAGCCGCGCGACATCAGCCCCGAACTCCCGGGACAGGTCCTGAAGAGTGACACCGGTGTCCTCCACCGTGTCGTGCAGCAAGGCGGTCGCGATGGTGGCCGCATCCAGCCGGTAGCCGGCCAGGATCTGCGCCACCGCGACAGGGTGGCCGATATAGGGGTCGCCATTGTCGCGGCGCTGGTCGCGATGCGCCCGCTCCGCCACGCGGTAGGCCCGCTCAATCATCGCGCCGTCGGCGCGCGGGTCGTAGCCGGTAACGAGGGCAGCGAGCGCAGCGCCAGGATCGGGGCCAAGCCCCGCATCGCCCAGGCTGTCGCTGCCCAGGCTGTCGGGGGCACGAGTCGTCATGCCCTCGGGCGCCCAGACGGGGCCCATGATGGCACCGGGAATAGACGGGGTCCCGGTGCCTTCTGTCATGGGGTTCTACGTTTCGCGGTCAGCGACGGCCGCCGAGCTCGGCCGCGATGGCGGCCTCGAGGTCGTCGCCGGACATGTCCTCGACCTGCATACCGGCGTCGCCGGCGGTTTCCTCGTTCACATCCATCACGCCGAAGATGTTCTCGTCGGTGGCGATGAGGTCGATCACCTCTTCCTCCACCGGCTCCGGCTCCGGAGCGCGCAGCAGGGACTTGACGATGTCTTCCTTCAGGCCGTCCAGCTCAACGGTCTGCTCGGCGATCTCGCGGAGGGCAATAACGGGGTTCTTGTCATTGTCGCGATCGACCGTCAGCTCCTCCCCGCGCGAGATGGCGCGGGCGCGCTGGGCAGCGAGCAGGACGAGGTCGAAGCGGTTGGGAACCTGGAGGATGCAGTCCTCGACCGTGACGCGGGCCATGCCGAACCTCGAAATTTGTGTGCGGGCGAATAGGTCAGATAGACAGCCCGGCGCCACAAAGCAACCCCGCGCAGGGACAAGCTTACCCGGCCGGCCGCATGGGGGCGGCCGGGAGGGCGGAAAGCAGAGCCTCAACCGTATCGCCCGTCACGGGATGGGTCCAGCCCGGCCAGACCTCCCGCAGCGGCTCCAGCACGAAGCGGCGCAGATGGGCCCGCGGATGGGGGATCACCGGATCCGGCGCCGCCCGGATCAGGTCCCCCACGGCGATGATGTCCAGGTCCAGGGTTCGCGGGGCGTTCGGATAGGGGCGCTCCCGTCCCGCCTCGGCCTCGATCGCCTGCAGGGCGGTCAGCAGGGCCAGCGGATCGGCCGCCCCGTGCAGCCGGACGACCCCGTTTACATACCAGGGGCTGCCCGGATCAGGCGGCTCGGGTGCCGTTTCCCACCAGCGGGAGGTGGCAACCAGGGCAAGGCCGCAGACCCCGTCCAGCGCCGCCGCGGCCGCCCGGCAGGTGGCGAGCGGCGCGGCGCCGTCCCGCCCGGGCAGGTTGGCCCCGATGGCGACGACCGTGTCGCCGCCCCCGTCCATCTCAGGAATACCGCTCCTCCAGCCAGGGATCGCCGCGGTCATGATAGCCGCGCACCTCCCAGAAGCCCGGGCGGTCCTGGGCGATCAGCGTGATCCGCCGGATCCATTTCGGGCTCTTCCAGAAATAGAGGTGCGGCACGACCAGCCGCAGCGGCCCCCCGTGCTGGCGGGTCAGCGGCTTGCCCTCCCAATGCGTGGCAAGCAGGTTCTCCGGCCGGTCCAGATCGGCCAGCGGCAGGTTGGTCGTGTAGCCGTCATGCGACTCCATGGTCACGAAGCGCGCCTCCGGCTTCGGCCGAGCCCGCGCCAGCAGGTCGGTGACGGAGATCCCCCGCCAGTCATTGTCATAACGGGACCACTGGGTGACGCAGTGGATGTCGTTGTGCCGCTCCTCCTGCGGAAGGGCCATCAGCTCCGCCCAGGAAAGGGAGAGCGGGTTTTCCACCAACCCGTCCAGATCCAGCCGCGCCTGCGCCTCGGACACAGAGGGCTGGATACCCAGGTCCAGCACGGGCCAGTCTGTCACGAGCCTCTGGCCCGGCGGCAGGCGATCACGGCTCGGATCGCCGCTGGCTCCGGTCAGAAGGCGTCCCTCCTCTGCCCATCGCTGCTTGGTGCGGACGAGCTTCTCGCGAGTGCCCTCGGGCGTGGCTTTGTCGGTCATGCCAAAGAGGTGCGCGCGCCGGCGACGGGATGCAACGGGGTTTTAGCGGTGCGAATCGATCCAGGCATCAATCGGCGGCCCCCAGACGGTGGAGCCGCCGCGGCCAAAGAAAAGGTCATGCCCATCCGTTCCCCAGGCCGGCAGCATCAGGAAGGTGGAGCGGCCGCCCGCGGCGGCATGGGCCGCCTGCATCGCCCGGGCCAGCGGCGGGGGGAAAAAGCTATCGTTCTCCGTGGCCAGCCAGAGAAGGGGCGCCGGCCCTCCCCGGCCCCGCGCCAGGCCGGCAGCATCAGCGATCAGCCGGTCCGGACGGCAGTTCTCGCCGGGCTGGTTGTTGCGATGGCCGCCGCGCCCCGGCGCTACGGCGATGATGGCCGAAACGCCCGGCGGCGGATCGGCGGCCAGTGCCAGCATGGCCCAGCCACCGGCTGACTGGCCAATCACCACGATCCCATCCGGCGCGATACCAGGCAGGGCCTGCACCCGGGTGATGGCGGCCCGTATGTCCCGCGCGGTCTCGCGGGCGCCTGCCGCGTAATCCGGATTGTCGCAACGGCCGAAACTCTCGCTCCACGGCCCGGCATCCCCGCCATAGCCACGCCGGAGCGGCGCAAGCACCGCCTCGCCGCGTTCGAGGAAATGGCGCGCAACTTCGGAATGGCAGGGTAGCAGGCCGTAATTGGCCCGCCCCGCCCGCCCCTCGCCCGGAGAACCGTGATTCACGACGACCAACCGGGCCGGGGCCGGCCCATCCGGCAGGCACAGCCGGAGCTGTATCGGCCGGACCGAGCCATCCCCGCCCGCCACCAGAGCCGTGAGCACCTGGTTCCGCAAGTCAGACGCGACGGCACAGCCGAAAAGTGGCACAAGCAGCAACAGGCTTACGAGCCGGGCCCACCCGGCCCCGCGCCGGCCACCGGGCCGCCGCGTCGGCCCTTCCCGGAATTCCGTGCCCAGGCCCATGGCCACCCCCGCCGTAGAATGCGAGCGGGCTACCGTCGCGAATCGCACCCCGCAAGCCGAGCCGTTCTTCGGAACGACCTGGAATGCGCTCTGCGACGCCACATGCCGAAGGGTAACGGGCCATGGGGTACCGGCCCGTTACACTCTACACTGCCCCTGTGCGAACCATGGATCTCATGCCTCTCCATCCTGTCCCCAAGCGACGAAGCACGCGTCGGCTCCTGCTCGGCGGGTTGCTCGGATTCCTTCCTCTCGCCGGTTGCGGTCTCCTGGCCGATCCCGTCCCACCGCGCGCCTTCGGCCCCAATCGGTTCCGCGAAGCCTCAGGCACAGCGGCCTGGCCCGACCCAACCTGGTGGCGCGGCTTCCGCTCTGCGGAACTGGACGGGCTCATGGCCCAGATCGCGTCGCAGAACCTCGACCTCGCCGCCGCAGCGGCGCGGGTAAGGCAGGCGGACGCCTCGGCGCGCATCGCCGGTTCGGCCCTGCTGCCCCTGGTCACGGCCGGCGCCAGCGCGACACGGAGCTACAGCGGCGGCGGGGGCGGCAGCGGCAGCTCAAGCAGCGCCGCGTCGGCCTTCGGCTCCGGCAGTCGCAGCACGACCACCACCCGCTACAGCATCGACCTCGCGGCGTCCTATGAGCTGGATGTCTGGGGGCTGAACCGCAACAACTATGAGGCCGCGCGGCTCACGGCCCGGGCGGCCCGCTACAGCCTCGGCACCACGCTGATCACCACGCAGGCCTCGGTCGCGAACACCTATTTCGCGATTGTTGAGGCCCGGGAGGCGCTCCGCATCGCGGAGCAGAACCTGGAATCCGCGCGAAGGGTCCTCGCCGTGATTCGCCAGCAGGTGATGGCCGGCACGGCGGCCGGCCTGGACCTGGCGCAGCAGGAAACGGTCGTCGCCCAGCAGGAGGCGACGATACCGCCCCTGCGCCAGACCGTGGCCCAGAATACGGCCGCGCTGGCCGTGCTGCTGGGTGCTGCGCCGTCCGAGTTCGAGGTGACCGGACAGAGCTTCGAGGGGATGGATGTTCCCTCCCCCGCACCTGGCCTTCCCTCCGAGCTTCTGGCGCGGCGGCCGGACGTGCTGGCGGCGGAAGCCGACCTTGCCGCGGCCAATGCGAATGTGGCCGCGGCTCGGGCCGCGCTCTTTCCCTCCATCAACCTCACGGCCCAGGGCGGGTTCGGCTCCCTCCTCGTCGGCACGCTGCTACGGCCTGAGGCGCAGTTCTACTCCCTGGCCGCTAGCCTGGCGCAGACCGTCTTCGACGGCGGCGCCCTGCGCGGGCAGGTGGAGCTGGCGCGCGGCCAGCAGGAGGAGCTGCTGGCGACCTATCGCCAGGTCATCCTTTCCGCACTTTCCGATGTCGAGCAGGCCCTGGCCGCGCTGCGCGAGACGACCGAGCAGGAGCGCCGCCTCGCTGAAGCCGAAAGGCTGGCGGCGCGCGCCTATTCCATCGCGGAAGGGCAGCTCCGGGGCGGGATCATCAACCTGATCACCCTGTTGAACGTCCAGAACACGCTCTTCAGCGCACGCCGGAACCTGTCGAGCGCGCGCCTCGCGCGTTTCCAGGCAGCGGTCGGCCTGTTCCGCGCCCTGGGCGGCGGCTGGGGCCCGGACGCGCAGGTGGTGGTGGCGGAGGCCAGGCGATGAGGCGGCTTTTCGGGTGGCTGCTGGTCCTCGTCCTGGTGGTTGGCGCCGGCGGCGCAGGCTGGTGGTGGTGGCAGCAGCGCCAGGGCGTGCAGGACCCTTCGGCCGCCCGCGACCAGCGGCAGGCCCAGGGGCCCCAAGGCCAGGCAACCGGCCAGGGCCCCGGCGCCGCCAGCGGCCCGCCCGGCGGGGCGGGCGGCAGTCGCCCCCGGCGCGCCGGGGGCCCGGGCGGCGGCATGGCCGTTCCCGTGACAGTGGCCGAGGCCGCACGCCGCGACGTGGCACTGACGGTGGATGCGCTGGGCACCGTCGCGCCGCTCGCCAGCGTGGTGGTCCGCACCCAGCTCGACGGCCAGCTCGTTGAGGTGAATTTCCAGGAGGGGCAGGAGGTCAAGAAGGGCGACATTCTGGCCCGGATTGACGACCGTGCCGTCGCTGCCGCCCTGGAGCAGGCCGAGGCGAAGCGGGCGCTCGACGCCGCGCAGCTCGCCAATGCCCGGGTGGACCTGCAGCGCTACCAGAGCCTGGCGCAGAACAACGGCGTGACACGCCAGCAGGTGGACACGCAGCGCGCCACGGTCGCGATGCAGGAAGCCCAGGTCCGGCAGGACGAGGCGGCCATCGACGCGGCCCGCACGCAGCTCAGCTTTGCCACCATTCGGTCACCCATCTCAGGGCGAGTTGGCATCCGGCAGGTGGATCCGGGCAACATCGTGCGCGGCTCGGACACCAATGGCATCGTGACCGTCACGCAAATGGCGCCGATCGGCGTCACCTTCACCCTGCCGCAGCAGGAGCTGCCGCGGCTCAACCGCGCCCTGGCCAGCGGCCCGGTACCGGTGGAGACCCTGCCTGGCCCCGGCAACCA
Organism: Roseomonas chloroacetimidivorans; assembly: GCF_049629625.1. Classification (NCBI taxonomy): domain Bacteria; kingdom Pseudomonadati; phylum Pseudomonadota; class Alphaproteobacteria; order Acetobacterales; family Roseomonadaceae; genus Roseomonas; species Roseomonas chloroacetimidivorans. The sequence continues at coordinate 49,136 of NZ_JBNBZS010000001.1, forward strand.
GCCGGTGGTGCGCGGCACGCTGCTGACCGTGGACAATGCGGTGGACCCCACCACTGGCACGATTAAGGCGAAGGCCGTCTTCCAGAACGAGGACCGCGCCCTCTGGCCTGGCGCCTTTGTGAATCTACGCCTGCAGATCGAGGTGGTGCCGCAGGCAACAGTGGTGCCGCTGGTTTCGATCCAACGCGGGCCGGAAGGTCCCTACGCCTTCGTGATGAAGCAGGACCGCACGGTGGAGCAGCGCGCCGTGACCGTCGGGCAGATGACGCAGACCGATGCCGTGATCCAGGCCGGGCTACAGCCGGGGGAGCGGGTGGTGACCTCAGGCGGGCTGCGGCTGAGCAACGGCGCCGCCGTGGCGCTGGCTGATGACGAAGCGCCCACCCGCCAGCCTGGCAACCGGCCGCGTCGCACGGCGGATGCCCAAGGGGTTCCGAATTGAATATCTCAGCCCCCTTCATCTCGCGGCCGGTCGCGACGACGCTCCTGTCCGTCGCCGTCCTGCTCGTCGGGCTTTGGGGCTACTGGCGCCTGCCCGTGTCCTCGCTGCCGGAAGTGGACTTCCCGACCATCGAGGTCTCCACCCAGCTTCCCGGCGCATCGCCCGACACCGTGGCGCTGCTGGTTACGGCGCCGCTGGAGCGGCAGCTCGGCCAGATCGCCGGCATCAGCGTGATGACCTCCACCTCCGGCCCGGGCACCAGCCGCATCGCGCTGCAATTCGCGCTGGACAAGGACATCGACGAGGCGGCGCAGGACGTGCAGTCGGCGCTGGACGCCGCGCGCGGCACCCTGCCAAGCACCCTTCCCTACCCGCCCACCTATGCCAAGGTGAACCCGGCGGATCCGCCCATCATCACCCTCGCCCTGACCTCCGACACGCTGCCCATCGCGCGGCTCTCGGACACGGCGGACACGCTTCTGGCGCAGAAGCTGTCGCAATCCGCGGGCGTGGGCCGCGTGACCGTGCAAGGCAATATGCGCCCGGCCGTGCGGCTGCGGATCGACCCGGCCCGGCTGGCCGCCTACGGCCTTTCCATGGCCGATGTGCGCACCGCGGTGGCGGGCGCCAACGCCAACACGCCAAAGGGCTCGTTGGACGGGGCGCGGCAGTCCTCGACCATCATGGCGAATGACCAGATCAACGCGCCCGCCGAATTCGCCGACATCATCGTGGCCTATCGGAACGAGGCTCCCATTCGCCTGCGCGACATCGGCGTGGCGCAGGAAGGGCTGGAGAACGACCGCAACGCCGCCTGGTTCAACGGCACCCCGGCCGTGATCCTGGACGTGCAGCGCCAGCCCGGCGCCAATATTGTGGACACGGTAACGCGGATCCGCCGCCAGCTTCCCGACCTGGAGCGCGGCCTGCCCGCCGGCATCAAGATGGCGGTGGTGTCCGACCGTACCGAGACGATCAAGGCCTCGGTCCGGGAGGTGGAACTGACCCTGGTCCTCTCCACCGTGCTGGTGGTGGGCGTGATCTGGCTGTTCCTGCATTCGGGCCGGGCCATGATCGTGCCAGCGGTCTCCCTGCCCCTGTCCCTCATCGGCACCTTCGCCGTGATGCACTGGCTCGGCTTCTCGCTCGATAACCTCTCCCTCATGGCGCTGGTGATCGCGACGGGCTTCGTCGTGGACGACGCCATCGTGATGATCGAGAACATCGTCCGCCTGATGGAAGAGGGCATGAAGCCGCTGCCCGCCGCCTATGAGGGCGCGCGCGGCATCGCCTTCACCATCATCTCCCTCACGGTCTCCCTGATCGCAGTCTTCATCCCGCTCCTCTTCATGGAGGGGGTGGTCGGCCGCCTGTTCCGGGAGTTTGCCCAGACACTGACGGCAACGGTCCTGGTGTCGATGGTCGTCTCGCTGACCCTGACCCCGATGATGTGCGCCCTGCTGCTGCGGCCCACCACGGGCCATCGCAACTGGATTGCCCGCGCCTCCGACCGTGTCTTCGACGGGCTGCTGCAGGCCTATCGCCGGGCGCTGGAGGTGACGCTGCGCTTCCAGGCCCTGACCCTGCTGGTCGCGCTCGGAACGCTCGGCCTGACCATCTGGTTCTACATCATCATCCCCAAGGGCTTCCTGCCGGCGCAGGATACCGGCCTGATTCAGATCGCGACGGAGGCACCCGGCGACGTCTCCTTCGCCCGCATGTCCGCGTTGCAGCGCCAAGTGGCGGATATCGTCCGTGCCGATCCGGATGTGGAGGCCGTGACCTCCGTGGTCGGCGCCGGCACGGTGAACCCGACGCTGAATGGCGGCCGTGTCACGGCTGTGCTGCGGCCGCGGGAGGACCGCTCCGCCTCCGCCCAGGAGATCATCGCGCGGCTCTCCCCGCGGCTGGCGGGAATCGCGGGGATCGTCAGCTATCCCCAGGCCGTGCAGGACATCCAGATCGGCGCACGGGCCAGCACCACCCAGTACCAGTTCACCATCGTGGATGCCGACGCCGCGGAGCTGGCGAGCTGGGCACCGCGTATCCTCGAAGCCCTGCGGAACCAACCCGAGTTGCTCGATCTCTCCAGTGACCAGCAGCAGGAGGGGCTGCGCATCAGCGTGGATGTGGATCGCGCCCGCGCCGGCCGGCTGGGCGTGACGATGCAGACCATCGACGACGCGCTCTACGACGCCTTCGGCCAGCGCCAGATCTCCACCATCTACGCGCAGAACAACCAGTACCGCGTGATCCTGGAGGCGTCCGAGGACTTCCTGGCCGATCCCACCAAGCTCGGCCTGCTGCGGGTCTCCGGCAGCACCGATGGAACCACCACGGTGGTGCCGCTCTCGGAAATTGCCCGGATCAGCCGCGCCAGCGGCCCGCTCCAGGTAACGCGGGAGAACCAGTTCTCGGCCGTCACCTACTCGTTCAACCTGCCCAGCGGCGTCTCGCTGGGCCAGGGCGTGGCAGCCATCGAGGGGGTGATACGGCAGCTCGGCGTTCCCTCCACCATCACCGGCCGCTTCGCGGGCGACGCAGCGGAGTTCAGCTCCTCCCTCCAGAGCCAGCCTTGGCTGATCCTGGCGGCGGTGGTCGTGATCTACATCACGCTGGGCGTGCTCTATGAGAGCCTCGTTCACCCGCTGACCATCCTCTCCACCCTGCCTTCGGCCGGCATCGGCGCGCTGCTGGCGCTGGACCTGTTCGGCCTCGACCTCTCGGTGGTCGGAATCATCGGCATCCTGCTGCTGATGGGCATCGTGAAGAAGAACGCGATCATGATGATCGACTTCGCACTGGAGGCGCAGCGCGATCGCGGCATGGCGCCCCATGACGCGATCGTGGAGGCGGCCATGCTCCGGTTCCGCCCGATCACCATGACCACCCTGGCGGCGCTGCTGGGCGCCTTGCCGCTCGTGCTCGGCCATGGCGCGGGGTCCGAACTGCGCCTGCCGCTCGGCGTCTCCATCGTTGGCGGCCTGCTGCTCTCCCAGCTCGTGACACTCTTCACCACGCCTTCGATCTACATCGCGCTGGAATGGCTGCGGTCGCGTCTGCAGCGGCATCCGGCCCCTGCCCCGGCGCCCGCCGAATGAACCTCTCCGCGCCCTTCATCGCGCGGCCCATCGCGACCGCCCTGCTGGCCGTCGGCATCGCGCTGGTCGGGCTGGCCGCGCTGTTCCGGCTGCCGGTCGCCTCCATGCCGCGGGTGGACATTCCGACCATCGTCGTGACCACCAGCCAGCCCGGCGCCGCGCCGGAGACCATGGCCAGCACCGTGGCCGCGCCGCTGGAACGGCGGATTGGAACGATCCCGGGGGTGACGGAGATGACCTCCATCTCCTCCCTCGGCAGCGCGGTCATTATCATCCAGTTCGACCTAGCCCGCACCCAGCGGGAAGCAGCGCAGGACGTGCAGGCGGCCGTGAACAGCGCGCGGCAGGACCTGCCCTCGGGACTGCCGAACCCGCCCACCATCCGCAAGATCAACCCGGCCGACGCGCCGATCATGATCCTGGCGATGAGCTCGGAAACACTCGCCGGCCCCGCGATCTATGACATCGCGGACAGCCTGGTGGCGCAGCGCCTGGCGCAAGTGCCGGGTGTGGCACAGGTGGATGTGAGCGGCGGCGACCAGCCGGCCGTGCGCGTGGCGGTGGACCCGGCCGCCGCCGCCGCCGCCGGCGTCTCCCTGGAGACGATCCGCACCGCCATCACCCGCGCCAATGTCACCCAGGCCACCGGCTTCATCGAGGGCCCGGACCAGTCCGCCGCCGTCCGGACCAATGACCGCATCGACAAGGCCGATGCTTATAGCGACATCGTGGTGAAGGCCCAGGGCGGCGCCATCGTGCGGCTGTCTGATATCGCGCGGGTTGAGGACGGCACGCGCAGCCGCCGCCAGGCTGGCCAGTTCAACGGCCGGCCCGCCATCCTGCTGATCGTCCGCAAGCAGGCCGAGGCGAATGTCATCGATGTGATCGACGGCGTGAAGGCCATGATCCCCCAGGTGGAATCCTGGGTGCCCGCCGGCGTGCGGCTGGAGGTGATGAGCGACCGCTCCACCACGATTCGTGCCTCGGTGGAGGAAGTGCGGATCACGCTGGCCATCACCATCGGCCTGGTCGTCGGCGTGGTGGCGATCTTCCTGCGGCGCTGGGCACCGATCCTGGCCGCCAGTGCCGCGGTGCCGCTCTCCCTGCTCGGCACGGTCGCCGTCATGTGGTGGATCGGCTACTCGCTGAACAATCTCTCCCTCATGGCGCTGACGATCTGTGTGGGCTTCGTCGTGGACGACGCGATCGTCATGATCGAGAACATGGCCCGGCACCGCGAACGCGGCCTGCCTCCACTGGAGGCCGCGCTCATCGGCGCAAGGGAGATCGGCTTCACCGTCCTCTCCATCACCCTCTCGCTCATCGCCGTTTTCATCCCCCTGCTCGCGATGGGCGGGATCATCGGCCGCATCTTCCGCGAGTTCTCGGTCACCCTGGCCGTGGCCGTCGGCATCTCCGGTATCCTCTCCCTCACCCTCACGCCGATGATGGCGGGATGGATGGAGCGGGGTGGCGCGGAGAAGCCGCCCGGTTTCTTCGCCCGGTTTTTCGAGGGCGCGCTGGGCGCCACGGCACGCGGCTATATCCGCAGCCTCGCCTTCCTGCTGCGCTTCCGCTGGCTGATGCTGCTGGCAACCTTCGGCCTGATGGGCCTGACGGTCTGGCTCTATGTGATCGTGCCCAAGGGCTTCCTGCCGACCCAGGACACCGGGCTACTCCAGGGCAGCGTGCAGGCGGCGCCTGACATCTCCTTTGCCGCTATGCGGGAGCTTCAGGACCGCGCGATCGGGATCATCGCCGCCGACCCGGCGGTGGAAAGCGTCGGCGGCACGGTCGGAAGCGGCAGTGCCTTCAGCTCCTCCAACCGCGGCAACCTCTACGTCACCCTCAAGCCGCGCGAGGAGCGAGACGTTACGGCCGAGCAGGTGATTGCTCGGCTCCGCGCCCCGCTCGGCCGCATCCCCGGCGCCGGCGTCTTCCTGCGCGCCTTCGAGGATGTGCGGATCGGCGGCCGTCAGGATTCCGGCCGCTTCTCCTATGTGCTGCTTGGCAACAGCATCGAGGAGTTGCGCGAATGGACCCAGACCATGGTCCAGGCGCTCCGGCGCGTGCCCGGCATCAATGACGTGACCAGCGACCAGGACCGCGCGGGCCTGGTCACCCGCGTGGAGGTGGACCGCGCCACCGCCGCACGGCTTGGCGTACAGCAAACCGAGATCAACGCGGCGCTGAACAACGCCTTCGCCCAGCGCCAGGTCTCCACCATCTACCGTTCCCGCAACCAGTACCGCGTGGTTCTCGAGATAGATCCCTCACTGCAGCAGAGCCCCACCGACCTGTCTCATATCTGGCTGCCGGGCGCCGGGGATACGCAGGTGCCGCTCTCCGCCGTCGCGAAGGTGGTGCCCGCCGCGGCGCCGCTCTCGGTGACGCATCAGGGCGGCTTCCCCGCCGCTTCCATTTCCTTCAACCCCGATGAGGGGCTTCAGGTGCAGGAGATCCAGGCGAAAATCGAGGAGGTGCAGCGCCAGGTGGGGCTGCCCAGCACCATCCGCGCGCAGTTCGGTGGCAATGCGGCGGCGGCGCAGTCCTTCACAAGTGACATGCCGATGCTGATCCTCGGCGCCTTCCTGGCGATCTATGTCGTGCTCGGCGTACTCTATGAAAGCTACATCCACCCGCTGACCATCATCTCCACCCTACCCACCGCCGGCCTGGGTGCGCTGCTGGCGCTGCTGGTCACGAACACGCCACTGACGGTGATCGCATTGATCGGCGTGATCCTGCTTCTGGGGATCGTGAAGAAGAACGCCATCATGATGGTGGACTTCGCCCTGGAGCATGAGCGCAGCCACGGCGCGAGCAGCGAGGAGGCGATCCTGGTGGCCTGCAAGGAGCGTTTCCGTCCGATCCTGATGACCACCCTCGCCGCGCTGCTTGGCGCCGTCCCCCTGGCGCTGGGCACTGGAACGGGGGCGGAGCTCCGCGCACCGCTGGGCATCGCCATTATCGGGGGGCTGATCGTCTCCCAGGTGCTGACACTCTACACGACGCCGGTGGTCTATCTCGCGCTCGACCGCCTGCGCTGGCGGGAGGCGCCGCGGCCCGCCCCTGCCCCGGCCGAATAGGGAGGACTTGCCGGGCGCCGGGATCAGGAGCCTCCTGCACCGAACCGTCAGGGAGCATCCCGTTGAACGCCATCGCGGCCGCCGCCGATTTTCTCGCCCGGGCCCGCACCGGCCCTGCCCTGGCCGGCCTGCCAGGGACGGTGCGGCCAAGCAGCCTGGAGGAGGCGGAGGCCATCCAGCACGCCACCCTCGTCGCCATGGGCGAGCACTGCGGCGGCTGGAAGCTCGGGCGTCATGGCGGGATGGTCTTCTCCGCCCCCATTCCGGCCTCCCACCTCTTCGCCGATCCGGGCAGCGATTCAGTCGCCTTGCCGGCGGACCGCTTCATCGAGCTGGAACTGGCGATTCGGTTCCACACCGCCATCGCCGCCGCCGATCTCTCCAGCATGGCCCCGGGCGACCTGACCGGTGCGGCCGAGCTGGCGACCCTCTTCGAATTCGTTCGCTCCCGCTTCCAGCCATCGGCCGAAACCGGGCCGCTGGACCGCATTGCCGATTGCGTGGCGAATGAGGGCGCCATGGTGCGGACCACACTAACGCCATGGACCCTCGACATGCTTGACTCGCCACCCGCCGTCACACTGATCCAGGACGGCACCGTGATCGCGCGGCGCGAGGCTGGCCCGCATGTCGCCGCGCCGGTCCTGCCGTTGATCGAGGCCTGGATCGCCCGGCGCCGGCGCGAGGGCGGCGGCATCGCCGCGGGCGAGGTCGTCACCTTCGGCAGCCTGTCCGGCATGCCGCCCATTCCCACAGAGGGGGCGAGCTATATCGGTCAGATCGATGGGCTGGAGATGATCCGCTGCACGGTCGCGCCCGTGATTTGAAGCCTCGCGACCGGGCTCAGCCCCGGTCGCGCATCACGCGTGCCTTGTCGCGCTTCCAATCGCGCTCGGCGATGGCCTGACGCTTGTCGGCCTTGGACTTGCCCTCCGCCAGACCCAGGGTAAGCTTGGCCACGCCGCGGTCGTTGAAGTGAATGTCCAGCGGCACGAGCGTCTGGCCCTCCCGCGTAATCGCGCCGGCCAGGGTTTCGGCCTGCTTGCGGTGCAGCAGCAGCTTGCGCGGCCGGCGGGGCTCGAACTTCGCCACCACGCTGCCGGCCTGCCATTCCGGGATGTAGAGATTGAAGATCCACATCTCGCCATCGCGCTCGCCGGCCCAGGCCTCGGTCAGCGTCGCGCGGCCGGCCCGCAGGCTCTTCACCTCCGGCCCGACGAGCACGATGCCGGCCTCATAGGTATCCAGGATCTTGTAGTCGAAGCGCGCCTTGCGGTTCTGCGCGGCGACGCCGTGGCTGATCAGGCTCTTCTTGCGGGGTTCGGCCATTCTCTCCTCAGTTCAGCAGCCCCGCGCCGGCCATGGCGGCGCGCACCCGCTCCTTCGACGTCTCGGCGATCGGCGCCATGGGCAGGCGGCAGAAATCGGTGCTCTTGCCGAGCAGGCTGGCCGCAAACTTCACAGGGCCAGGGGAGGTTTCGCAGAACATCGCGTCGTGCACGGGAGTCAGCCGGTTCTGGATGGCCTGAGCCTCCTTCACCCGTCCCTCGGCCCAGGCATCCTGCATCTCGCGCAGCATCCGCGGGGCGATGTTCGCGGTGACGCTGATGCAGCCCACGCCCCCGGCGGCGTTGAAGGCCAGGGCCGTATGGTCCTCGCCCGAGAGCTGGCAGAAATCCTCGCCGCAGGCCGCACGGGTGTGCAGTGGCCGGGTCAGATTCGCCGTCGCGTCCTTCACGCCCACGATGTTCGGGTGCTTCGCCAGCCGCGCCATGGTCTCGACGCTCATGTCGATCACGCTGCGGGGTGGTATGTTGTAGATGATGATGGGGATATCGGTCGCATCGGCCACCGCCTTGAAATGCAGGTACATCCCCTCCTGCGTCGGCTTGTTGTAGTAGGGCGTCACCACCAGCACACCGTCGGCTCCAGCCTTCTTCGCGTGCTGCGTCAGCCGGACCGCCTCCGCCGTGCTGTTGGACCCGGCGCCGGCGATCACCGGCACCTTGCCCCCCGCCGCCTCGATGCAGAGCTCCACCACCCGCTCATGCTCCTCATGGGAGAGAGTCGGGCTCTCGCCGGTCGTGCCGACGGGGATCAGCCCCTGCGTGCCCTCGGCCACCTGCCAGGCGACAAAGTCCTGGAAGGCACGCTCGTCCAGTTTGCCGTCCCGGGTCATGGGCGTGATGAGGGCGACGAGCGATCCCTTGAACATATGGTGTGTCCTGACGGGGGCGGGGAAAGCGGGATGTGGGGTGCCGGCGCCCCGCGCGCCAGCCACAACCGGATACCGCGTTGCCTCCGGTGTGAACAAGGGCAACCAGGCGCGACAGCCATGCCAGGGCAGGCTAGAAGCGATCGTGATGCGGTTCCTGGCTCAGCCGGCACTGGCCGGTTTATTTTTCGCCCTCGCCCTGCCGGCCATGGCCCAACCGGCCATGGCCCAGCCCTGGGCAGTGGAATCACAACGATCCGCCGGCCGGGCCGCCCTCGCCCTGGCCAATGCCGGCCGCTACGCCGATGCCGAGGCCGCCGCCGCCCAAGCCGACCCGCTGGTCCGCAAGATCGTGCTCTGGATCCGGCTGGCCGCACGCGGCCAGGGCACCGGCGCCGAGCTGGCGGCCTGGATGGCGGACAATCCCGACTGGCCCCTGCCCAACACCATGCGCCAGCGGACCGAGGAGGCGCTGGCCGCCGACCCGGATGATGCGCGGGCCCTCGCCTATTTCACCGTGAACCCGGCCATGACGCTGGACGGCGCCCAGCGCCACGCCGATGCGCTGATCCGCGCCGGGGACACGACCCGTGCCACCACCCTCCTGCGCCAGGCCTGGAGCAATGGCTTCGGGGACGCCGCGGCGGAGGCAGGCTTCGCCGAGCGCAACGCGGCGATCCTGACCGATGATGACCGTTGGCGCCGCTTCGACCGCCTCTTTCTCTCCCGCGACATCAACGACGCCGCCCGGGCCGCCGTCTGGCTGAATCCATCCCGCCGCGCCCTGGCCGATGCACGGCTGGCCATGGCGGCGGGAGGGCTGGCCCCGGTCACGCAGGGCGAGGATCTCGGCTTGCTGGCCGCTGGCGCCCGCGCCCTCCGCCAGCAGGACCGTGATGCGGAGGCTGCGGCCGCCTGGAGTGCCGCTGCCCCCCTGCAACGCGACCTGCCGCTTCCCGCCGCGCGCGCGATCTGGGCCGAGCGCCAGATTCTCGCCCGCAAGCTGCTGCGCCTGGGCCAGGACCAGCTCGCCTACCAGGTCGCCTCCCAGCACGGGCAGCGGGAGGGCGAGCCGCGCTCCGAGGCCGAGTTCCTGGCCGGCTGGATCGCCCTGCGCCGGCTGAACCAGCCCTCCCTGGCAGCCCGCCACTTCACCCTGCTCGGCGACAACAGCGCCAGCATCATCACCCGCGCCCGGTCCGCCTATTGGCAAGGCCGCGCCCTGGCCGCCAGCGACGCCGCCCGCGCCCGCGCAAAATTCGGGGAGGCGGCGCTGCTCGGCACTGCTTTCTACGGCCAACTCGCCGCCCTGGCGCTCGGGGAGGACGAGGCACGCCTTTCCGCCCGCATCCGCGCCATCGCTCCGCCCCAGCCGACTACCGAAGCCTCACAGCTTTTTCTGGCCCGCGAATTGACCGCGGCGGTCTCGGCCCTGGCCGATCTGGGCGACTATCGTCGTGCCCGGATGTTCCTGCTGCGGATGGAGGAGCTCTCCCCCGATCCAGCCGATCGCGTGCTGGTGGCGCGGCTGGGCGTGGCGCTGGGCCGGCCGGACTTCGCGGTCTGGATCGCCCGCCGCGCCGGGGCCGATGGGGTGATGCTGCTGCCGGAGGGCTGGCCTACCCCCTACCCCGCCCCTTCCGGCGATCTCGAACCAGCCATCGTGAACGCCATTGCCCGCCAGGAGAGCAATTTCGATCCTGAGGCCGTCTCCGGCGCCAACGCCCGCGGGCTCATGCAGCTTCTTCCCGCCACGGCGGCCGGGGTGGCGCGCCGGATCGGCGTGCCCCACCAGGCCGGGATGCTGACCAGCGACCCCGCCCACAACATGCGGCTCGGCTCGCAATACCTGTCCGACCAGATGGCGCGCTTCGGCGGCAACATCGCCCTTGCTGCCGCCGCCTATAACGCCGGCCCGAACCGCGTGCAGGACTGGCTGGCCACCTATGGCACGCCCGGCGAGGGCGGCATCGACGTGATCGACTGGATCGAGCTGATCCCCTTTTCGGAGACACGGAACTACGTGCAGCGGGTCGTGGAGAATGTGGTGGTCTACCGGGCACGGAACGCGGCGGCAGCCTCCCTGCCCTATCCGCTGAAACCCTGGATGACGGCCCAGTGAGCCGCGCCGTGACGCCGGCCATCCGCCGGGTGGCCGCGCGGGATGGGCTGATGCTCCACGCGCTTGACTGGCCCGGCGACGAATCCCGCACGCCACTGCTCTGCCTGACCGGCATCTGCCGCACCGCCCAGGATTACGCGCTGCTGGCCGGGCGCCATGCCGGCAAGCGCCGCGTCGTGGTGCTTGAATATATGGGCCATGGTGAGAGCGACCGTGCCACGGAGTTGTCCCGCTATCGGCCGGAACGTGCGGCGGGCGACATCCTCGATGCCTGCGCCGCGCTGCACCTGCCGCGGGTGGTGGCGGTGGGCACCTCGTTTGGCGGGCTTATGACGATGGTGCTGTCCGTCCTTCGCCCCACCCTGCTGCGCGGCGCCGTGCTGAACGATATCGGGCCGCGGATCGACCCTCGTGGCCTGGCGATGGTCAAGGATTTCGCCGGGCATGACCCGGGCTTCGCCACGCTCGATGACGCCGTCGCCTATCTCCGCACTGTCATGCCGCGCGTCCCGCTGCCGGATGATGCGGCATGGCGCCAATTCGCCGCGCTGACCTACAAGCCGGGGCAGGACGGGCTGCTCCACCCGCGCTGGGACACGCGCATCCAGCAGGCCATGGAAGCGGCGGGGGGCGGAGCGCCCGATCTCGGCCCCGCCTTCCGCGGCCTGCGGCCCATTCCCACCATGCTCGTCTGGGGTGAGGCCAGCGAGTTCCTGGCCGCCGATACCGTCCGCGCCATGGTGCGTGAAAAGCCCGATCTCGAACTGATCACCCTCCCCGGCGCCGGCCACGCCCCGACGCTGGAGGAACCCGAGGTGGCGCGCCCGCTCGACGAATTCCTGGACCGCGTTCCCTGATGACCTCCGCCTTTGCGGTCGCAAGCCTCTGCGGCGTGGGGCGCCTGCGGCCTGCGCCCGGAACCTGGGCCTCCCTTGTCGTGCTTCCGGCCGCGTTGCTCGGGCCCTGGTGGTGCCTGGCCTTCGGCATAGCCTTCTCCCTCGCAGGCCTCTGGGCCGTCTCCCGCCTGCCCGAGGCGCGGGAGGATCCGGGCTGGGTCGTGGCCGACGAGGCCGCCGGCCAGTGCCTGGCCCTGGCGGCCCTGCCCGCCGGCGCCTCGTTCTGGTGGATCCTGGCGGGCTTCGCGTTGTTCCGCGTGGCGGATATCCTGAAACCCGGCCCGATCGGTTGGGCCGACCGGATGGAAGGGAGCCTGGGCGTGATGCTGGATGACATCCTGGCGGGCCTGTTGGCCGGCGCCGTGTTGCTGGCTGCCCGGGCGGTGCTGGCCTGATGCTCAGCCCCACCACCCTCGAATCCGCTGCCGCCCTCCTCGCCATGCTGCGGGAACGCGGCCTGACCGTCGCCACGGCGGAATCCTGCACGGGCGGCCTCGTCTCCGCCGCGCTGACCGCGGTGCCCGGCTCGTCGGACTGCGTGCTCGGCGGGCTGGTGACCTATTCCAACGACATGAAGATGCGCCATCTGGGCGTGCCGGCCGAAGTCCTCTCCAGCGTCGGCGCGGTATCCGACGCCTGTGCGCGGCAGATGGCCCTTGGCACGACCGAGGCCACGGGCGCGGCGCTCGGGATTTCCACCACCGGCATCGCCGGCCCGGGCGGCGGCAGCGCGGAGAAGCCGGTGGGGCTGGTCTATATCGGTGTCGCGCGCCAGGGCGGCGAGGCGCGCGTCGAGCGGCACGTCTTCCCAGGGGACCGCGCCGCGATCCGGGCGGCGACCGTGGAGGTGGCCCTCCGAATGGCCATGAAGTTGGCGCGCCCCGTCTGAACTGCCGGGACGGCCGCGCCTGGGAGGCGCCGCCTCCCAGGCCACACTCGCATCAATGCCGCAGCAGGGTCCGGATCGCCTCCAGCGCTTCACCGATCATGCGCGCGGTCACGTCCAGATGGGTGCAGGCGCGCACGCGCCCGCCAAGCACGCTAATCGCGATCCCCTGCGCGCGCAGCCCAGCCTGGAGGGCTTCGGCCGAAAGCCCGGCGCCCGCAGGATCGAAATAGACGAGGTTGGTGTCAGGCTCCTGCACCGTCACGCCCTCGATCTGGCGAAGGCCAGCCGCCAGGGCACGGGCATTCGCGTGGTCATCGGCCAGCCGGTCGATATGATGATCCAGCGCGTAGATGCAGGCGGCCGCGCAGATGCCGGCCTGGCGCATGGACCCGCCCAGGCGCTGCTTCCAGCGCCAGGCCCGGCCGATGAACTCGCTGGACCCGGCCAGCACGGCGCCGAGCGGGGCACCCAGGCCCTTGGTGAAGTCCAGCCACACGCTGTCGAAGCCCGCGCACATCTCGCTGGCCGGCACATTGGCCGCCACGCAGGCATTCATCAGCCGGGCGCCGTCCATATGGGTGGACCAGCCTTGCTCATGGGCGATGCCCGTCAGTTCATTCAACGTATTCAAAGGCCAGACGACCCCCCCGCCGATATTGGCGGTCTGTTCGATTTCCAGCAGGGTCTGGGGCGGGGCGTAGCGCGTGCGGGCGCGGATGGCGGCGCGCAACGTGTCCGCGTCGAACATGCCGCGCGGGCCGCGCAGCGGGTTGATCTGCACGCCGGCAATGGCGGCATGGCTGCCGCCCTCACTGGTCAGGATATGCGCGGATTCATGGGCCAGCACCTCATCGCCGTTGCGGCAATGGGTGTTGAGGGCGATCACGTTGCACATGGTGCCGGAGGGCAGGAACATCGCGGCCTCCTTGCCCAGCAGCGCCGCCATTCGGTCACACAGCGCGTGGACCGTCGGGTCGTCGCCATGCTGCTCGTCGCCGACCTCCGCCTCCATCATGGCAGCCTTCATGGCCGCGGTCGGGCGGGTCTGGGTATCGGAGTAGAGGTTGATCCGGACCGGCGGGGCGTTTGGGGCGGGGCGGACGGGGGCATGGACCATGGCAGGGGCTCTCCGCAGCGTGTCGGGAACCTTCTGCCAGGGGCCGGGGCGCGGGACCAGGGGTGCCCCCCGGACTGGCCGGTCAGCCCTGGCCGGGTTGGGGCCTCGCCGTGAGACCGGCGCCCAGTCTCTCACGACCATAGAGCATCATGGCCCGCCGCTCGAAGGCGCGGACCATCAGCCGCACGGCCTCGTTGAACACGGTACCAATGACAGCCTGCAGCAGGCGGGACTTGAACTCGAAATCAACAAAGAAATTCACCTCGGTCCCGGTTCCCTGCTCCTTTGGCACGGGCGTGAAGCGCCAGTGGTTGTTCAGGTAGCGGAAGGGACCGGTGAGGTACTCCACATGCACGTGGTGCGGCCGCTCCAGCGTGACGCGGCTGCGGAAGGTCTCCCGGAACATCTTGAAGCCGATCGTCAGGTCCGCGATCAACTCCGACTCGGTGCGCGATATCACCTGAGCGCCGACGCACCAGGGCAGGAACTCCGGGTAGCGGCGCACATCCGCCACCAGGTCGAACATCTGCTCGGGCGTGTAGGGAAGCCGTTTCTTCTCCGCGTGGGTCGGCATCCGGCGCGGCTCAGGCGGCGGTCGCGGTGGTGCGGCCGAGCGAGGCGTCGCGTGCCGCGCGCAGCGCCGCGAAGTCCTGATCCGCATGGTAGGAGGACCGGGTCAGCGGCGTGGCGGAGACCACCAGGAACCCCTTGGCGCGGGCCATGCGAGCATAATCCTCGAACTCTGCCGGCTCCACGAAGCGGTCCACGGCGGCGTGCTTCACCGTGGGCTGCAGGTACTGGCCGATGGTCAGGAAATCGATCTCGGCGGAGCGCATGTCGTCCATGACCTGCAGCACCTCCATGCGTGACTCACCCAGCCCGACCATCACGCCGGACTTGGTGAAGATGCCGGGATCCAGCCGCTTCACCTCGTCGAGCAGCCGGAGCGAGTGGTAGTAACGCGCGCCGGGGCGGATCGTCGGATAAAGGCGCGGAACGGTCTCCAGATTGTGGTTGAAGACGTCCGGGCGGGCCGCCACCACAACCTCCAGCGCGCCGGGCTTGCGAAGGAAGTCGGGGGTCAGGATCTCGATCGTGGTGCCGGGGGCCGCGGTCCGGATCGCGGCGATGGTCCGGGCGAAGTGTTCCGCGCCGCCATCCTTCAGGTCATCACGGTCGACCGAGGTGATGACAACATGGCGCAGCCCGAGCTTCGCCACGGCATCGCCCACCCGGCGCGGCTCATCCTCGTCCAGCGCCTTCGGCATGCCGGTGGTGATATTGCAGAAGGAACAGGCCCGCGTGCAGATCTCGCCCATGATCATCATGGTCGCGTGGCGCTGAGACCAGCACTCCCCGATATTCGGGCAGGCTGCCTCCTCGCACACCGTGACGAGCTTGTTATCCCGCATGAGATTGCGGGTCTCGTGATAGACGGGGTGGGTCGGGGCCTTCACCCGGATCCAGTCCGGCTTGCGTTTGATCGGGTTGTCCGGCCGGTTGGCCTTCTCCGGATGGCGGAGCGGGGCAGGCGCGGCGCTAGGCACGATCCGGGCAATATGGGCCGGCAGGGCCGGTCCCTCGGCGGCGAGGGTCGCCGGGGCACTCTCGGCCGCGGCGGTGGCGCCGCCGGCGCGGTGATCCACCAGGATTCGGGTGGCCATGGGCTTCATCCTCGGCCGCGCCCCGGCAGGGGCGCGGCGATGGGGTTGGTCGCGGGTCTGGCGCTTAGATGTGGATCACCCGGCCATAGGCATCAAGCACGGCCTCATGCATGGCTTCCGAGACCGTTGGGTGGGGGAAGACCGTATGCATCAGCTCGACCTCGGTGGTCTCCAGGGTCCGGGCGATGGTGTAGCCCTGAATCATCTCGGTCACCTCCGGCCCGACCATATGGGCCCCCAGCAGCTCCCCGGTCTTCGCGTCGAACACCGTTTTGATCAGCCCTTCCGGCTCACCCAGCGCGATGGCCTTGCCATTGCCGATGAAGGGGAAGCGGCCGACCCGGACCTCATGCCCGGCCTCCTTGGCTTTCGCCTCGGTCAGGCCGACGCTGGCCACCTGCGGACGGCAATAGGTGCAGCCCGGGATGTTCAGCGCCTCCAGCGGGTGCGGATGCAGCCCGGCGATGTGCTCCACGCAGATGATCGCCTCATGGCTGGCCTTGTGCGCCAGCCAGGGCGGGCCGGCCACGTCGCCGATGGCGTAGAGGCCCGGCTCGCCCGTGCGGCACATCTCATCGATGACGATATGGGTCCGCTCGACCTTCACCTTGGTGCCCTCAAGGCCCAGATCCTCGACATTGCCGACAATGCCAACGGCGGAGATCAGCCGGTCCGCCGTGATCTCCTGGGTCTTTCCACCCGCCTCGACGCTGACCGTCACGGAATCGCCGTTCTTCGTCACCTTACCGATCTTGGCGGAGGTCAGGACATTCATCTTCTGCTTGGTGAAGGACTTCTGCACGAAGGCGCTGATCTCCGCGTCCTCCACCGGCAGGATGCGGTCCATCACCTCGATCAGGGTCACCTGCGCGCCCATGTTCAGGTAGAAGCTGGCGAATTCGCTGCCGATCGCACCGGAACCGATCACGATCAGCGACTTCGGCATGGCGTCCGGCACCAGCGCCTCGCGATACGACCAGATCAGCTTCCCGTCCGGCTCCAGCCCCGGCAGCACGCGGGCGCGGGCGCCGGTGGCCAGGATGATGTTCTTGGCCTGGAGGTCAGCAACCGGCTTGCCGTCCTTGGTAACGGAGAGCTTACCCGGCCCGGCGAGCTTCGCACTGCCGTCATAGACCGTGACCTTGTTCTTCTTCATCAACCCCTTCACGCCGGAAGAAAGCTGATTGGCTACGGCGCGGGAGCGCTTCACCACCTTCTGGAAGTCGAAGCGGATGTTGTCAGCCGCGAAGCCATAGGCGTCCAGCGTGTGCAGCAGGTGGTTGATCTCACTCGCACGCAGCAATGCCTTGGTCGGGATGCAGCCCCAGTTGAGGCAGATGCCGCCGAGATTCTCGCGTTCAACAAGGGCGACCTTCATCTTCAACTGCGCGGCGCGGATCGCCGCGACGTAGCCACCGGGGCCACCGCCCACCACCACCAGGTCGAACTGATCGGCCATGCTGGCCTCCTCCATGCGGGCGCGAGCGGCACCGCGTGATGCTCTGCCGGGGCGGCCCTCAGGCCGCCAGCCGTTACCGGTCGTACATGCGGCCACCGCCGCAACATTCCTATGCGGCTAACCGCCGCAACGTCCTTATGCGGCTAACCGCCGCAATGCCTCGCCACTCAGGCGCTGGTTGATCCATTGCTTGCCGGATTGCGCCCCAAGTCCGCGATAGAAGGCAATGGAGGGCTCATTCCAGTCCAGCACCTGCCAGTCCAGCCGGGTCCATCCCTCCGCCACCGCGCGCTGCGCGAGATAGCGGAAGAAGGCCTTGCCAATGCCCAGGCCGCGATGCGCAGGCTGCACGAAGATGTCTTCGAGATAGATGCCCGGCTTGCCGGTAAAGGTGCTGACATTGTTGAACCACAACGCCTGGCCGACGACGCGCCCCTGCACTTCCGCCAGCACGGCGTGAAGGAGCGGCTTTTCGCCGAAAAGAAGGACGCGGAAATCCTCCTCCGTGCCCACCGCCTCATGCAGCAGCTTCTCGTATTCCGCGAGCTCGCGGACGAGGCGCACCACCTCCGGCAGATCGGCCGGGGTGGCGTCGCGCAGCGTGAAGGCGGTGGTCACTGCACTCACAGCATCAGGCTCAGCGGGTCCTCAACGATGGACTTGAAGGTCGAGACCCACTCCGCCGCGAGCGCGCCGTCAATAACGCGGTGATCGACCGAAAGTGTCACCGTCATCACCGTGGCAATCGCGAGCTGCCCATCCTTCACCACCGGCCGCTTCTCACCCGCGGAAACGGCGAGGATGCCGGCCTGCGGCGGGTTGATGATGGCCGAGAACTCCTTCACCCCGAACATGCCCATGTTCGAGATGGAGAAGCCGCCGCCCTGGAACTCCTCCGGCTTCAGCTTGCCGGACTTGGCGCGGGAAGCCAGGTCCTTCATCTCGTTGGAGATGGTGGCCAGGCCCTTCTGGTCGGCCTTGCGGATGATCGGCGTGATCAGCCCATCGGGAATGGAGACGGCGATGCTGATATCCACATCGTCGTAGATGACCATGCCCTCATCGGTCCAGGAGGCATTGGTCTGGGGCAGCTTCCGCAGCGTGGCTGCAGTCGCCTTGATGACCAGGTCATTGACCGAAAGCTTGTAGGCGCCCGCCCCTTCCTTCGGCGAACGCGCGTTCAGGTCCGCGCGTAGCTTCATCAGGGCATCCAGCTCCACGTCAATCGAAACGTAGAAATGCGGGATGGTCTGCTTCGCCTCGCTCAAACGGCGGGCGATGACCTTCCGCATGCTGGAATGCGGCACGAGCTTGTGCGGCGCCGTGATGACAGGTGCCGGGGCCTTCGGTGCAGGCGCCGGGGCGGCAGCCGGTGCCGGCTGCGCGGCGGCGGGCTGGGGCGCCGCGGCCGGCTTCGGCGCGGCCTGGGCGGCCTCAATGTCCGCCTTTACAATGCGCCCGTTTGGGCCAGAGCCCTTTACCGCACCCAGATCAATCCCGGCCTGCTGCGCCAAGCGGCGCGCGAGCGGCGAGGCAAAAATGCGCCCCCCTGCCCCGTTGGACGCCGGGGCCGCAGCCGAAGCCGGGGCGTTGGATTTCGGCATGTCCGGCTGCACCGGCTGCTCCGCCGCGCCAGCCACCTTGCCGCCGGCCGCCTGTACCGCTTCCAGCGCGGGGCTGCCGGAGGGCGACGGTGCCGGGCCCTTGTCCCCGCCTGCGCCCTTCCCGCCGCCGCCGGCGGGGCTGGAGGGAACCTCCTCCCCTGCCTCGACCATGATGCCGATAGGTTCGTTGACCTTCACTCCCTCGGTCCCGTCCGGCACCAGGATCTTGCCGAGAACGCCCTCATCCACGGCCTCGAATTCCATCGTGGCCTTGTCGGTCTCGATCTCGGCGATCACGTCGCCAGACTTGACGGTGTCGCCCTCCTTCTTGAGCCAGCGGGCAAGAGTCCCCTCCGTCATGGTCGGGGACAGGGCGGGCATCAGGATGTTGGTGGCCATCTGCCGCGCCCCTTACTTGTAGGTCACTTTGTGCGCCGCCTCGACCACCTGCGCGACCGTCGGCAGCGCCAGCTTCTCGAGATTGGCGGCGTAAGGCATCGGCACATCGGCACCGGCCACACGGACGGGCGGCGCGTCGAGATAGTCGAAGGCCTGCTCGACCACCTGCATCGCGACCTCGCCGCCCACATTGGCGAAGGCCCAGCCTTCCTCCAACGTGACGAGGCGGTTGGTCTTGCGAACCGAGGCGAGCACCGTCTCGATGTCCAGCGGACGGATGGTGCGGAGGTTAATCACCTCGGCGGAGATCCCCGCCTTGGCCAGTTCCTCCGCCGCCTGCATCGCCATGCCCACGGTGATCGAATAGGAGACGATGGTCACGTCCGTGCCCACGCGCTCCACCTTCGCCTTGCCGATCGGCAGGACGAAGTCCTCGTCCACTGGGCAGTCGAAAGTCTGGCCGTAGAGGATCTCGTTCTCGAGGAAGATCACCGGGTTCGGGTCGCGGATGGCCGCGCGCAGCAGCCCCTTCGCGTCCGCCGCCGACCAGGGTGCGATCACCTTCAGGCCGGGCACATGCGCGTACCAGGAAGTGAAATCCTGGCTGTGCTGAGCCGCCACACGCGCCGCAGCGCCGTTCGGCCCGCGGAAGACGATCGGACAGCCAAGCTGGCCGCCGGACATGTACAGCGTCTTCGCCGCCGAGTTGATGATCTGGTCGATCGCCTGCATGGCGAAGTTGAAGGTCATGAACTCGACAATCGGCTTCAGCCCGGTGAGCGCCGCGCCCACCGCCATGCCTGTGAATCCGTGCTCGGTGATCGGCATGTCGAGCACGCGCCGCGGCCCGAACTCGTCCAGCAGCCCCTGGGAGATCTTATAGGCGCCCTGGTACTGGGCGACTTCCTCGCCCATCAGGAACACATCGCCGTCGGCACGCATCTCCAGCGCCATGGCGTCGCGCAGCGCCTCGCGCACCGTGGTCGGCTTGGTCTCGCCCCAGTCCTTCTCGGGCTGAGCGGTGGATTTCGGCTCGGCCGCGATGCCCTCGCGCCGCTCGGCACCCCGCGCGGAGACCTGGCCGTAATCCTCGGCCTGCTTCGCGGTCTTGCCGATCTCGCCGCCCTGCTGGGTTGCGTTGGACTCCGGCTGCGTCGGCCCGGCCACCTTGCTGCCCTGCTCGGCGGCAGGCGTGCCCGCATCGCCTGCCGGCGCCGCATTGCCATCGCCACCATCCAGCTCCGCGATGGCCGCGTTCACCTGCACGCCTTCCGTGCCCTCGGGGACCAGGATCTTCGTGATCCGCCCCTCATCCACGGCCTCCACCTCCATGGTGGCCTTGTCGGTCTCGATCTCGGCGAGCACGTCGCCGGACTTCACCTCATCGCCTTCCTTCTTCAGCCACCGGCTGAGCTTGCCCTCCGTCATGGTCGGGGAGAGCGCAGGCATCAGGATTGTCGCGCCCATCTTCAGCGGCTCTCCACCAGAACGTCAGTCCAGAGTTCGGATTCGTCGGGTTCGGGGCTGGTCTGCGCGAACTCGGCCGCGTCCTGCACGATTGCCTTCACCTCGTCGTCGACAGCCTTCAGATCCGCCTCGGTCTGGCCACCCTCGATCAGCAGCTTGCGTACCAACTCGATCGGATCGTTCTGCTCACGCATGCGCTGCACCTCCTCGCGCGTCCGGTACTTGGCGGGGTCGGACATGGAGTGGCCGCGATAGCGATAGGTCTGCATCTCCAGCAGATAGGGCCCATGACCCTCCCGGCAGTGCGCAACGGCACGCTCGCCGGCTTCCTTCACGGCCAGCACATCCATGCCGTTCACCTGCTCCCCCGGGATGCCCCATGGGGCACCGTTCTTGGAGAGGTCGCGGGATGCCGAAGCACGTTCGACACTCGTGCCCATGCCGTATTTGTTGTTCTCGATGATGAAAACCACCGGCAGCTTCAGCAGCGCCGCTAGGTTGAAGCTCTCATAGACCTGGCCCTGGTTCGCGGCGCCGTCGCCGAAATAGGTCAGGCTCACCTGTCCGTTCTGCCGGTACCAGTTGGCGAAGCCGAGGCCCGTGCCCAGGGAAACCTGCGCGCCCACGATGCCGTGGCCACCATAGAAGCCCTTCTCGCGGGAGAACATGTGCATGCTCCCGCCCTTGCCCTTGGAGTAACCGCCGATCCGCCCGGTCAGCTCCGCCATCACACCGCGGGCCTCCATGCCGGTCGCCAGCATATGGCCGTGGTCGCGGTAGGAGGTGATGACCTGATCGCCCTCCTCCAGCGTCATCTGCATACCGACCACCACGGCTTCCTGGCCGATATAGAGATGGCAGAAGCCGCCGATCAGCCCCATGCCATAAAGCTGGCCAGCCTTCTCCTCGAAGCGGCGGATCAGGAGCATCTCCCGATAGGCCTTGGAGAGGATATCCTGGTTGTGGCCAGCCCCCGGCGGGGATTCCTTGCCGCGTCCGCCGCGGCGCTTCGCCGCGCTCTCCGAGCCGAGGGCCATGGGAGGATGCTCCTGTATTTCAGTCGGCCGAGGGGTGGCCTACCTAGCGCAGATACGGTCGCCGTCAGCGATCAGCAAGTTATAGGACTCAGCTAAGTCATTGATGTTGCATTGCAACATACCAATTAACCAGAAAGCGGTTAAGAATGGCTGCGGCTTTGAGAAAGCTCGGCGGATCAGTTGCGGCCCGATATGACCCAAGCTGGAACAGGCCCCTCGCCCGGGTGCCACGGCCCTTCGGCTGGCTGGGAAATCAGTTGGTCAGGCCAGGAGAAGCCCGTCGAGCCAACATTCAC
Organism: Roseomonas chloroacetimidivorans; assembly: GCF_049629625.1. NCBI lineage: Bacteria > Pseudomonadati > Pseudomonadota > Alphaproteobacteria > Acetobacterales > Roseomonadaceae > Roseomonas > Roseomonas chloroacetimidivorans. The sequence goes on from NZ_JBNBZS010000001.1 coordinate 70,933, forward strand.
GATGTCCCGGAGCAACAGGAGGTCTCGCGACCACCGGTGACCCGGAGCAGGGTGACGAAAGCTGCGTCGCCCCGGCATCAGCCCTGGTCGAGCGTCTGGCCGACAAGGCTTAGCCCGTCGGCCAAGCCGATTCCGCCAGGACCCTGTTGGCAAATGGAAGCGGACTCACGCTTCCTCGCTGGAAGCGTCGCCATCCCCGCTGGCGAGGACCAGGTGATCCGCACTGGCGCCGCCGGCCAATCGGTCAGTGCCGACTTCATCGCGGAGAGGATGGTCATCCCCCACCGCCCAGGAAGCCGCCTCCGGAGAGGCACCGCCGAGTATGGGAGTCAAATCGCCGGTGCCGAAGATCGTCGAGAGCCAGGTTGCCTCGCAAGCCTCAGAGACGGGCATCGCTCGGGGGCCATGCCTCCGGCGTTAGCAACCGCACGATATGCCAAGACGCCGAGCGTCCAAGCCGCGAGGCGCGATGTTCTAGAAGAGGCGCCGGTTCGCGGCATAGGGAACGATGATTTCGTCCCGGGCCACGACGTTCAGCAGCGCACGGGCGCGCTCCTCCAGCATGTCGCGGTCCAGATGCTCGGCCCGCAGGCCGGCCACCTTGCGCTCCATCGCGTCACGCTCCGCCTCCGCCTCGGCGAGCACAACCCGCGCCGCCGTGATCTCGGCATGACGGGCGTCACGCGCGATCAGCCCACGCGTGCCATGGATCGAGTGGTGCGCAAAATATCCACACAAGCCGAAAAAAATCGTCGGAAGCACCAGGGCCTGGGCCCGGCGCTTCACCCCCCTAACGAAAGCCAACTGCCCCTCCCCCGAAGGACTTAGGCCGATCGGAATGATCCCCTGCGCGCAGTAAAATCGGGGAGCTCCGGTCGCGCAAGGCGTTTCACAGCCGCGCGACCGAAATAGCTGTGGACGTTGCGCGCGCGCCGCGCCTGCGGCGCGCGCACGCTCCGTCAACGCCCGCGCGGCAGCACCGTCCGGCCCGCATAACGCGCGGCAGGGCCGAGATTCTGCTCGATGCGGATGAGCTGGTTGTACTTCGCGAGTCGGTCAGAACGCGACAGCGAGCCCGTCTTGATCTGCCCGCAATTGGTAGCGACGGCGAGATCGGAGATCGTCGCATCCTCCGATTCGCCGGACCGGTGCGACATCACCGCCTTGTAGCCGGCGCGATGCGCGGTCTCCACCGCTTCCAGCGTCTCGGTCAGCGTGCCGATCTGATTCACCTTCACCAGGATGGCGTTGCCCACGCCCTTCTCGATGCCCTCGCGCAGGCGCTCCGGGTTGGTCACGAACAGGTCGTCACCGACCAGGTTCACCGTCTTACCCAGCCGGTCCGTCAGCAGCTTCCAGCCAGCCCAGTCGTCCTCCGCGCAGCCATCCTCGATGGAGACGATGGGGTACTTCCCGCAGAGTGCGGCCAGGTAATCCACCATGCCGGCGGCGTCGAACTTCTTGCCCTCGCCCTCCATGTCGTAGGTGCCGTTCTTGAAGAACTCGGTGGAGGCGCAGTCGAGGGCGAACATGATGTCCTCCCCGACGCGATGGCCGGCCGCCTCGCAAGCCTGCGAGATGAAGTCCAGCGCTTCCTCGGCGCTGTTCAGATTCGGCGCGAAGCCGCCCTCGTCGCCCACATTCGTGGCGTGTCCCGCATCGTGCAGCTTCTTCTTCAACGCCTGGAACACTTCGGAGCCGATCCGCACCGCATCCGCCATGGTGCCGGCGGCAACCGGCATGATCATGAATTCCTGGATGTCGATGGGGTTATCGGCGTGCTGGCCGCCGTTGATGATGTTCATCATCGGCACGGGCAGGGTGCGGGCGAAGGTGCCACCGACATAGCGGTAGAGAGGCAACCCGTAATGCTCCGCCGCCGCCTTGGCCGTGGCAAGGGAGACGGCGAGGATCGCATTGGCGCCCAGGCGGCCCTTGTTCGGGGTGCCGTCCAGCTCGATCATCGCCTCGTCGATCTTCACCTGGTCGGTGGCGTCAAGACCGGACAGGGCGTCGAAGATCTCGCCCTCGACATTCGCGACCGCCTTGCGGACGCCCTTCCCACCGTAGCGGGACTTGTCGCCGTCACGCAGTTCCACCGCCTCATGGGCGCCGGTGGAGGCGCCAGACGGGACGATCGCGCGGCCGATGGCGCCGCTATCCAGCACCACCTCCACCTCAACCGTCGGATTGCCGCGGCTATCCAGGACCTCGCGGGCGATGATGTCGGAAATAGCGGACACTTGGGGGGCCTCCGGCTTCAGGACGTTGCCGCGGCGATAGGGCCGCGGGCCGGGCGCCGCAAGAGGGGGAATTCCGTTTGCCCTCGCCATCCCACCTGTCGGGATCGGCATGGTCCGCGAGGCCCGGCAAGAGGCAGTGCCGGGAGGATGAGCCGCCTTACTCTTCCTCGATGATCGCCTTGATCCGCTCACCCAGCACAGCCATCGCGAAGGGCTTGGTCAGCACATGCATGCCGGGTTCCAGGTGATCGGGATTGAGAGCCACGGTTTCGGCATAGCCGGTGATGAACAGCACCCGCAGCTTCGGCTGGATCATCCGGGCGGCCTCAGCGAGCTGGCGCCCATTCATGCCGCCGGGAAGGCCGACATCCGTGACCAGCAGATCGACACGGCGAGCAGCCTGTAAGGCCTTCAGGGCGGAGGGGCCCTCCTCCGCCTGAATGGCCGAGTAGCCGAGATCCTCCAGCACCTCGGTCACAAGCATCCGGATCGTCGGTTCGTCATCGACAACCAGCACCGTCTCGCCCGCCCCTGTGCGCGGCGCCTCGGCTGATTCCGGCAGTTCCTCGCCGGCCTCGGCCGATCCCTGATGCCGGGGCAGCAGGATGCTGATCGCCGTGCCCTTGCCCAGCTCCGAACGGATCCGCACCAGCCCGTCCGACTGTCGCGCGAAACCATAGACCATGGAGAGCCCCAGCCCGGTACCCTGACCGAGCGGCTTGGTCGTGAAGAAGGGTTCGAAGGCCCGTTCCAGCACGTCCGGCGACATCCCCACGCCAGTGTCAGAGACCGTGACCGCCACATAGTCGCCCGGCGGCAGCTCCGTCGTGTGGTGCGCCTCCATCACCAGATTGTCGGTCTCGATCGTCAGCTGACCGCCCTCGGGCATCGCGTCGCGGGCGTTGATGCAGAGATTGAGCAGCGCGTTCTCAAGCTGGTTCGCATCACATAGCGTCGGCCAGAGATGCGGGTGGAGCAGCGTTCTGACCTGAACGGCGGGACCCGTGGTCCGCCGGACCAACTCCCCCATATCCTCGATGAGCCGGTTCGCGTCGGTCGCCTTGGGGTCGAGCGTCTGCCGCCGCGCGAAGGCCAGCAACCGGTGCGTCAGCGCCGCCGCCCGGCTCGCCGCTCCCTGGGCCGCGCCGATATAGCGATCCAGCTCCCCGACCCGCCCCTGTGCCACCCGTGTCCTCAACAGGTCCAGGCTGCCGGAAATGCCGGTCAGCAGGTTGTTGAAGTCATGGGCCAGCCCTCCCGTCAGCTGCCCCAGCGCCTCCATCTTCTGCGCCTGGAAAAGCTGCTCGCGGGATTGCTCCAGCTGCAGCTGCGCCTCCCGGCGTTCCGTCAGGTCACGGGTGACCTTACCGAAGCCAATCAGCTCCCCGTCGTCGTCCCGGATGGGATCGATCACCACGCTGGCCCAAAAGCGGCTGCCATCCTTCCGGCGGCGCCAGCCCTCAGCCTCGTAGCGGCCCTCACGGCGGGCCGTTGCCAGTGCGCGGGCGGGCACGCCGGCCGCAACGTCTTCCGGCGTGTAGAAGCGGGAGAAGTGCTGACCTACGATCTCGTCTGCGGTGTAGCCCTTGATACGCTGGGCCCCGGTGTTCCAGTTACTGACCCGGCCTTCAGTGTCGAGCATGAAAATCGCGTAATCGTGCACGCCCTGCACGAGCAGCCGGAACCGGCGCTCGCTCTCCAGGGCCGCCAGATGGGCCGCGCGCTGCTCCGTCATGTCCCGAGTGATCTTGGCGAAGCCGACCAACTCGCCATCGATGCGGATGGGGTCGATGACCACCATCGCCCAGAAGCGGGTTCCATCCTTGCGCACCCGCCAGGCCTCGGCGGCGAAGCGGCCCGTTTCGGCGGCCGTCCGCAGCGCGTGCTCCGGCACCCCCACGGCGCGATCTTCCTCCGTATAGAAGCGGGAGAAGTGTGACCCGATGATTTCCTCGGCGTCGTACCCTTTGATGCGCCGCGCCCCGGGATTCCAGCTCACCACGTATCCGCGTGGGTCCAGCATATAGATGGCGTAGTCCACCACCGCCTGGATGAGCATCTCGGCAGCTTGCGAGGCGAGGTTCGGCTTTGCGCTGATCATTGGAGCACTGTTCGAGGCCTGCCCACTCTTGTGTTAGCTTCCTACCGAACGGTCTAAGCACCGATCGGCCCCAGCCTCAAGCTTTGTGGCCTTTATCACACCATTCCGCGTGCCAGAACACACCTCCTTCCCAGGTCAGCCACCTCCTGGCGGGGCGGCAAGCCGCCCCGCAGCGCAGCACGCCTCACGCTGCCAGCTTGGCTGCGATCCGCGCGACGTGCTCGCCCTGGAAACGGGCCGCGCCAAGGTCGTCCTGCGTCGGCTGAACGCTTCCGTCAGCACCTGCGATCGTGCTGGCACCATAGGGCGTGCCGCCCTGCACCTTGGTCACGTCCACCAGCGGGGCATAGGTGTAGGGCAGGCCCACGATCACCATGCCGAAATGATAGAGCACGTTGTTGGTTGCCAGGATCGTGCTCTCCTGCCCGCCATGGGTGCTGGCGGTGGAGGTGAAGGACGATCCGACCTTGCCCACCAATGCGTTGCTGGCCCAGAGCCCGCCGGCTTGATCCAGGAAGTTCTTCATCTGGGCAGCCATATTCCCGAAACGCGTCGGGGTGCCGATGATGATCGCGTCGTAATTGGCCAGCTCGGCCGGTGCCGCGATTGGAGCCGCCTGATCCAGCTTGTAATGGGACCGCCGTGCCACTTCCTCGGGCACCAGCTCCGGCACGCGCTTCACATCCACCATGGTGCCGGGCACCGAGCGGGCACCCTCGGCAACCGCATGAGCCATGGCCTCGATATGGCCGTAGCTGGAGTAGTAGAGAACCAGAACCTTCGTCATTGCCGGGTAACCTTTATCTCTTTCCGCCGGATCGGCGGGCCGGTCCCGGATTAGGGGACCGGCGGATACCCGGACAACCTCACTGGCAAATGGCCGTCATTCACGCGACGGCGGTGACAATCGCGTCAGCTCTGCCTTCAGCCCGCCTTGGCCAGGGCGTCGAAACCCTTCAGCCGCGCAATCAGTGCCGGCATCTCGCGAATCGGAATCATGTTGGGCCCGTCGCTGGGCGCTTGGTCCGGGTCTGGGTGGGTTTCAATGAAAACCATCGCCACACCCACAGCCACGGCTGCCCGGGCCAGCACCGGGGCGAATTCCCGCTGCCCGCCGCTGCTGCCACCCAACCCACCGGGCTGCTGCACGGAGTGGGTGGCATCGAACACCACGGGGTAACCCGTGCGCGCCATGATCGGGAGCCCGCGCAGATCGGAAACCAGCGTGTTGTAGCCGAAGGAGGTCCCGCGATCGCAAAGCAGGATCTTCTCGTTCCCCGTGGAAGCGATCTTCGCCGCCACATTCACCATGTCCCAGGGCGCGAGGAACTGCCCCTTCTTCACGTTGATCGCCTTGCCCGTCGCGCCCGCGGCCAGCAGCAGGTCGGTCTGCCGGCAGAGGAAGGCCGGGATCTGCAGGCAGTCCACCACCTCGCCCACCGGAGCGCATTGCGAGGCATCATGCACATCCGTCAGCACGGGGAGCCCGGTACGCTCCCGCACCTCCGCGAGGATGGAAAGTCCCTCGCTCATTCCTACCCCGCGCGCGGCATTCGCGCTGGTGCGATTCGCCTTGTCGTAGCTGGACTTGAAGACCATCCCGACGCCGGCATCGCGCGCCATGGCGGCGATCGCCTCGGCGCATTCCAGCGCATGGGCGCGGGACTCGATCTGGCAGGGCCCGCAGATGAAGGCGAGCGGGAGGTCGTTGCCGACCTCCAGGCTACCGATCGCGACGCGGCTCATACCAGCCGCGCCTGGCGGACAGCCGCGCCGATGAAGCCCGCGAAGACCGGATGCGGATCGAAGGGCTTGGACTTCAGCTCCGGATGGAACTGCACGCCAAGGAACCAGGGATGGTCCGGCCGCTCCACGATCTCCGGCAGCACGCCATCGGGCGACATGCCGGAGAAGCGCAGGCCGACCGCCTCCAGCTTCTCCCGGTAGTTCACATTCACCTCGTAGCGGTGCCGGTGCCGCTCCATGATCTCGGCCCTGCCGCCATAGATCGCACGCACCAGCGAATCCTCCGCGAGCAAGGAGGGATAGGAACCCAGCCGCATCGTGCCGCCGAGGTCACCGCCCTCCGACCGCCGCTCCACCTGGTTGCCGCGCTTCCACTCCGTCAGAAGGCCAACCACCGGATCCTCGCAGGGACCGAACTCGGTGGAGGAGGCGCCGGGCAGCCCCGCCTGGTTCCGGGCGGCCTCAACCACCGCCATCTGCATACCGAAGCAAATGCCGAGGAAGGGCACGTTCCGCTCCCGCGCGAACTGCACGGCGCGGATCTTGCCCTCGCTCCCGCGCTCGCCGAAGCCGCCGGGCACAAGGATGCCATGCACGCCATCCAGACGCTGGATGGCGCCCTCGCCCTCGAAGATAGAGCTGTCCACCCAGTCCAGCTTCACGCGCACATTATGCGCGATGCCGCCATGGGTCAGCGCCTCGCCGAGCGACTTATAGGCGTCAAGCAGCGACATGTACTTGCCGACCACGGCAACCGTGACCTCGCCCTCCGGATGTTGCAGCGAGTTGACGATGCGCTGCCAGCGGGTCAGGTCGGGCTCGCCGTAAACGGACATGTCGAAGTGACGCAGCACTTCGCGGTCCAGCCCCTCCGCATGGTACTGCAGCGGCACGGCATAGATCGAGGTGGCATCAAGCGCCGGGATCACGCTCTCCGGCCGCACGTTGCAAAAATTGGCGATCTTGCGCCGCTCATTCTCAGGGATCGGACGATCGCACCGGCATAGCAGGATCTGGGGCTGGATGCCGAGGCCCAGAAGTTCCTTCACGCTGTGCTGCGTGGGCTTGGTCTTCAGCTCACCGGCCGAGGCGATCCAGGGCACCAGGGTCAGATGCACGAAGAGCGAGTTGCGCGGCCCCAGCTCGTTGGCGAGCTGCCGCATGGCCTCCAGGAAAGGAAGGCTCTCGATGTCGCCCACGGTGCCGCCGACCTCGACGAGAACGAAGTCGTAATCCTCGACGCCGGAGGTGATGCCTTCCTTGATGGCGTCGGTGATATGCGGAATCACCTGCACGGTGCCGCCCAGATATTCGCCGCGCCGCTCCTTCGCGATCACGTCGGAATAGATGCGCCCCGTCGTCCAGGCATCGGCCTGGTTCGCATGCACGCCGGTGAAGCGCTCGTAATGGCCGAGGTCGAGGTCGGTTTCCGCCCCGTCATCGGTCACGAAGACCTCACCATGCTGATACGGGCTCATCGTGCCCGGATCGACATTGAGATAGGGGTCAAGCTTCCGGAGCCGGACCTTGTAGCCGCGCGCCTGCAGGAGCGCCGCAAGGGATGCGGCGGCAATGCCTTTTCCGAGGGAAGAGACCACGCCGCCGGTGATGAATACGTACCGCGTCATGGGAGGCCCTTATAGCGTGCGTGTAAACGCCGCTGCCAGAGGCAACGGACGCGGGGAAGCCATGCGCGACGCCCGGTTGAAGGGCGCCGCTGCCGTAACGAAGGCGTTAGTTGGTCGGAACGCTCGGCGCAGCGGGGGCGGCCGGTGCCGCAGGCGCGGCCGGGGTGGCGGGCAGGCTGCCCGGCGCGGTCGAACCCGCGCCCGGGGCGCTCGGCGTGGCGGAAGGCGGCGGCGAGTCGAAGAGGGAGCGCTGCCGCCCCGTCCCCTGGTTCAGCAGCCCGAGGGCCAGGGCGAGCGCCATGAACAGGGTCGCCAGGACGGCGGTCGCCCGGGTCAGCAGATTCGCCGTGCCCCGCCCGGTCATGAAGCTGCCCATGCCCTGGGAGGAGCCGATGCCCAGCCCGCCACCCTCGCTGCGCTGTAGCAGCACCACCCCGATCAGGGCGGCGGCCACGAAGAAGTGCAGGACGAGGAGGACGGTGGTCATGGTAGCGGGCTTCTAGCGCCCTTCGGGGCCGGGGGAAACACCGTTTCCCCCGGGGAAGGCTGTGTTTCCCTGCGGGGTGCAGGCTTTCAGGCCGGAACCGCGGCGGCGATCGCCAGGAAATCCTCCGCCTTCAGGCTGGCGCCACCCACCAGCGCCCCGTCAACATTCGGCAGAGCCAGGATGGCGACCGCGTTGGAAGGCTTCACCGAACCACCATAAAGAAGGCGGATCGTCTCGCCCTGCCCGGGGAAGCGCGCCACCACCTCGGCCCGCATCCGGTCATGCATCGCGGCGATGTCGGCCTCTGTCGGGGTCCGGCCAGTGCCGATCGCCCAGACCGGCTCATAGGCCACCACGCCCTTCGCCCCGGCGAAATCCGGCGGCAGGGAGCCGGCGATCTGCGCGGCCACCACCGCCTCCGCTTCCCCCGCGTCGCGCTGGGCCTCCGTCTCGCCCACGCAGACCACCGGAATCAGCCCGGCCTCGATCGCCGCACGCGCCTTGGCCTGCACCAGCGCGTCCGTCTCGCCATGGTCCGCCCGGCGCTCGGAATGGCCGAGGATGACATAGCCACAGCCTGCATCCGCCAGCATGGCGGCGGAGATATCGCCGGTATGGGCGCCATTCTTCTCGGCCGAGCAGTCCTGCCCACCGATCGCCACCGGCTTCCAGCCCATGGAGGCCGCGGCGACATGCAAGTGCAGGAAGGGTGGGCAGATCAGCAGGTCGGCATTCGGCACCCGGTCCAGCCCGGCGCGCACGCCCTCGGCCAGGGTGGCGGCCTCACGCAGCGTGCCGTTCATCTTCCAGTTGCCGGCGATGAGGGGGCGGACTCCGGGGGTCATGGGCTCTCCTGCGGTAACGGCGATGGATCGAAGCGTATCAGGCCGCGTATCGGCCACCTGTCCGTTTGGCAACGGGGCCGGGGTGCGCTACGGGCTGGCGCTCTCTCCGCCTCCCACAAGGCCACGACATTATGATCACCGCGTTCCGCCGCCTTACCGGCACCTGGTTCGCCAAGGGCCTGTTCCTGCTCCTGGTCCTGTCCTTCGGCATCTGGGGAATCGAGGATGTGGTCCGCAATTTCGGCCATGACAGCGCCGTGGCCCGCGTGGATGGAGAGCCGATCGACCTGGCCGAGGCCCAGAATGCCGCCCGGCGCGAGACCCAGCGCCTTCAGCGCCAGCTCGGCCCGCGCTTTGAGCCAAATGACCAGTTCCGGGCTGCCGTCGCCCGCCAGGCGCTGGACAGCCTGATCGCCACCCGTGCGCAGAGCCACGAGGCCCGCCGCATGGGCGTCGGCGCCTCGGTGGAAGCGGTGCGCGCCTATACCTTCGCCATCCCCGCTTTCCATGGGGCGGACGGCCAGTTCAACCCGCTGATCCTGCAGCAATTCCTCCGCCAGAATGACCTGACCGAGGCCGATTTCACCCGCCTCATCGTCAGCGACCTGGAACGGCAGCAACTCGTTGGCGCCGTACGCGCGAGCGCCCGCGCCCCTGAGACCCTGACCAGGCAGCTCCTGGCCTTCGCCAATGAACGGCGGGTCGCGGAGGTGGCAGAGTTCCCCTTGCTGAACGCCCCGGAGACGCCGGCCCCAACTGAAGCCCAGCTCACCCGATTCCACGAGAACAACCCGGCCCAGTTCTCCTCCCCCGAATACCGGGAGGCCTCCCTCGCCCTGCTCAATGCCGAGACCTTGCTGCCCCGCGTGACCGTCACCGATGCCGAAGTCGAGGCCGGGCTGGACGCACAGCGCGAGCGCACCGGCACGCCAGAGCGCCGCAGCGTGGAGCAGGCTCTGGTGACCACCAAGGAGGCCGCCGACGCCATCCGCGCCGCATGGGTCGGCGGGGCCGATCTCGAAGCCATCAAGACGCAGGCCGAGGCAGCCGGCGGCACCGCGCTCGACATGGGCCAGGTCTCCCGCGCCGACATGCCCGTGGAGAATGTCGCGGCCGCCGTCTTCTCCCTGCCCGAGGGCGGCGTCACCGAGCCGCTCCAGAGCCCCTTCGGCTGGCATGTGATGAAGGTCACCGCCATCCAGGCCGCTGCCGAGAAGCCCCTGGACGAGCTGCGTGCCGAAACTCGCCAGGCTCTGGCCCAGGAGCGGGCCGCCGACCTCACCTATGAGGAGGCCAATCGGCTGGAGGACGCCCTGGCCGGCGGCGCCACGGTGGAGGAGGCGGCGCAGCAGTTCCACCTCACCCCCACCCGCGTTACCCTGGACCGGCAGGGCAATGGCCCGGATGGCCAGCGCGTGGAGCTGCCCGGCGGCCCGCTGGCCCGGAGCGCAATCCTGGAGGCCATCTTCGCCAATCCCTCCGGCTCCGGTCCGCGTGTGGCCGAGGCCGGAGGCGGCTTCGTCGCCCTGGACGTGACCAAGACCATCCCCGCCGCCCTGAAGCCCTTCGCGAGCGTGGAGGAGGAGGTACGCCGCGCCTGGACGCTCGACGCCCGCCGCCGGGCGCAGGAGGAGCGCGCCGCGGCGCTGCTCGCCGCCGCCCAGGCCGGCAAGGACTTCGCGGAGGCCGCGCGCGAGGCCGGGGTAGAGCCGGTTCGCATGGGCCCCTCCCTGCGCGACCCGCAGCAGGCCATCCCCGGCGGTATCCCGCGGGAGCTGCTGCCCGCGATCTTCGGCGCCAAGGTCGGGGATGTGACCATGGCCCAGACCTCAGCCGGCTATGCCGTCGCGCGCCTGGCGGAGATCGTCCCCGCCGATGTCTCGGCGGACACCGAGGGCCTGGCCCGGGTGAAGGCGGAGGTGGAGCAAACCATGCAGGATGACCTGGAGGCGCAATACGCCGCCGCCCTGCGCGCCCGCGGCAATGTCACGATCAACCAGTCCATGATGGATCAGGTGGCCGCCCGATGACCGTCGCTGAAAGCTACGCCGCCTTCGCCGCCGCCCATGAGGCCGGCCGCGGCCAGGTTCTGTTCCGCGAACGCGTCGCGGATCTCGACACGCCGGTCGGCGCATTTCTCAAGCTCGCCGAGGGCCGGCCGAATACCTTCCTGCTGGAAAGCGTGGAGGGCGGGCAGAGCCGCGGCCGCTACTCCGCCATTGGCCTCGCCCCCGACCTGATCTGGCGCTGCCGGGACGGGCGCGCCGAAATCAACCGTCACGCTCTTTCGGCCCCCCATGCCTTCGTGCCGGAGCAGGCGGCGCCGCTCGATAGCCTGCGCGCCCTGATCGAATCCTGCCGCATGGAGCTGCCCGCTGGCCTGCCGCCCTGCGCAGCCGGCCTCTTCGGCTATCTCGGCTATGACATGGTCCGGCAGATGGAGCGCCTGCCGGACAAGAACCCGGATGTGATGGGCATCCCGGATGCCATCCTTGGCCGGCCGACCGTGATGGCCGTCTTCGACCATGTCCGGGACATTCTGACGCTTTGCGCGCCGGTCTATCCCGACCGGGCCGAGACAGCGCGCGAAGCCTATGAGGCCGCCCAGGCCCGGCTCGATGAGGCCGAGGCGGCGCTGGACCGGCCCGTGCCCCGTCCCGCGCCTCCGGCTTCCCTGCCCGCCCCTGGCGCCCCTTCTTCCAACTTCACCAAGGAGGGCTTCATCGCCGCGGTGGAGCGCGCGAAGGAGTACATCGCGGCGGGCGATTGCTTCCAGGTCGTGCCCAGCCAGCGTTTCCAGGCGCCCTTCGCCCTGCCGCCCTTCGCGCTCTACCGAGCCCTGCGGCGGCTGAACCCGGCGCCCTTCCTTTTCCATTTCGACTTCGGCGGCTTCGCGGCCGTCGGCGCCAGCCCTGAGATCCTGGTCCGCCTGCGGCACGGCACGGTCACTGTCCGCCCCCTCGCCGGCACCCGCCGCCGCGGTGCAACGCCGGAGGAGGATCTAGCGCTTGAGCGCGAGCTGCTGGCCGATCCGAAGGAGCGGGCCGAGCACCTGATGCTGGTCGATCTCGGCCGCAACGATGTGGGCCGGGTGGCGCAGACCGGCACGGTCCGCGTCACCGCCCAGTTCGGGATCGAGCGCTACAGCCAGGTCATGCATATCAGCAGCGAGGTCCAGGGCCTGCTTCGCCCCGGGCTTACGGCACTGGATGCCCTCATGGCGGGCTTCCCAGCCGGCACCCTCTCGGGCGCCCCCAAGGTGCGGGCCATGGAGATCATCGAGGAGCTCGAGCCGTCCCGCCGCGGGGTCTATGCCGGCTGCTTCGGCTATTTCGGCGCCGATGGCGGCATGGATACCTGCATCGGCCTCCGCATGGCCCTGGTGAAGGACGGGGTCATGTCGGTCCAGGCCGGCGCCGGCGTCGTGGCGGACAGCGACCCGGAGGCGGAGTACGAAGAGACCCGCCAGAAGGCCCGCGCCCTGTTCCGTGCGGCCGAGGAGGCTGTGCGCTTCGCGGCCGTCGCGCCCCGCCGCCAGATCGGCTGAAATACCGAAAATGGCGGGCGAGTCCCCTCAGCAAGGCATGGCGATGGACCTCTTCGAGACCAACGGCGTCAAAATCGACATCTCGCACCCGCGCGTCGCGCCGGTGGCGGAGGATTTCCGGCGCAATATCTACGAAGGCCGGGAAGCGCGGCTGGTCCATCAGGTAATCCGCCCACATCACCGCGTCATCGAGCTGGGCACCTGCACCGGCTTCCTGGCCATGCAGGTGGCCCGCATCATCGGCCCCGATCGCGTCTGGTGCTACGAGGCGAGCCGCGAGAACGCTGTCCTTGCGCTGCACCACTTTTCCTTGAACGGGCTGCCCATCGCTCTCTCGAATGCCGCCGTCCTCTCCCGCCGGAGCGCGGCCGGGAGGACGACCACCGACCTCTTCGTCTCGCCCTCCCTCGTCTCCTCCTCCCTCCTTCCGATCCCGCGGCGGGAAACCGTGCCCGTGCCGGTAGCGGTGTTCGAGGAGGAGGTGGCGCGCCACCAGGCCAACTTCCTGATCATGGATATCGAGGGCGGCGAGGTGGACCTTCTCGGCACGGCCGAGCTGGACCCGATCACCGGAATCATCATGGAAACGCACTACCGCAAGGCCGGAATTGCGGCGACGGATGCCATGGTGAAGCGCCTCTACGACCGGGGCTTCCGCATCAACCTCCGCAATTCGGGCAGCGAGGTGCTGCACCTCTATCGGGAAGGACACGAGGCCGACCTCGAAGGCGCCTGGTAGGCAACCGCCTGCCGCAGGGCCGGGCGTCGAGTCGGACGCTTGACCGCCGGGGGCGCCTGGGCCGAAGTGAGGGCGCCATGATCCTGCTCATCGACAACTACGACAGCTTCACCTTCAACCTCGTCCACTTCCTTGGGGAACTGGGCGCGGAGGTGGCGGTCTGGCGTAATGACACGCTGTCGGTCGAGCAGGCCCTGGAGATGAAGCCGTCCGCGATCGTGCTCTCGCCCGGCCCCTGCACGCCCAATGAGGCGGGGATCTGCCTGGACCTGATCGGCGCGGCGGCGAAGAAGGGCGTGCCGCTCTTCGGCGTCTGCCTGGGCCACCAGTCCATCGGCCAGGCCTTCGGCGGCACGGTGGTGCGCGCCCCGACGCCGGTGCACGGCAAGGTGCATGACATGCATCATGGCGGGAAGGATGTCTTCGCCGGCCTTCCCTCCCCGTTCCGCGCCACGCGCTACCACTCGCTCGTCGTCCGCCGGGACGACCTTCCGGAACAGCTCACGGTGACGGCCGAAACCTCGGACGGCCTCATCATGGGCCTCGCCCACCGGGACCTGCCGGTCTGGGGCGTGCAGTTCCACCCGGAGAGCATCGCCTCCCAGCACGGGCACGACATGCTGGCCAATGTCATGCGGATGGCCGGGATCAACCTGCCGCCCCGCTCAGGCATGGGCCCCGAGACCCTCTCCCGGGCCGCCTGACCATGTCGCTCAAACCTGTTCTGGCCCGGCTCGCCGCCGGGGAGCGCCTCGCTGAGAGCGAGGCAGAGGCAGCCTTCGACACCGTCATGGCCGGCGAGGCCACGCCCGCGCAGATCGCGGGCATGCTGATGGCCATGCGCGTCCGCGGGGAAACCGTGGCGGAGATGACCGGCGCCGTGCGGGCCATGCGCGCCCGGATGATCGCGGTGGAAGCCCCGGAAGGCGCCATCGACCTGGTGGGCACAGGGGGAGACGGCGCGAAATCGCTCAACATCTCTACCGCCGCCGCCCTCGTCGTGGCCGGCGCCGGGGTGCCGGTGGCCAAGCATGGCAACCGCGCCCTTTCTTCCCGCTCCGGCGCTTCGGACGTGCTGTCGGCCCTGGGTGTCAACACGGATGTGCCCTTCGAACGCATCCCCGAGGTGCTTCAGGAAGCCGGCATCTGCTTCCTGATGGCCCCCCGCCACCACGCCGCCCTGCGCCACGCCGCGGGCCCGCGCATGGAGCTGGCGACCCGAACTATCTTCAACCTGCTGGGTCCGCTGACCAATCCCGCCCGGGTCCGCCGCCAGATGACAGGGGCCTTCTCGCCCCAGTGGCTGCGCCCGATGGCCGAGACACTCGCCCGCATCGGCACGGAGCATGCCTGGCTCGTTCATGGCCAGGGCATGGACGAGCTGACCATCGCCGGCCCTTCCCATGTCGTCGAACTGAAGAACGGCGTGATCCGGGAATTCGAGGTGACGCCCGAGGAGGCTGGCCTGCCCCGCCACCCCGCCGAATCGCTGCGTGGCGGCGAGCCTGCGGAGAATGCGGAGGCGCTGCTCGGTGTGCTTCGCGGGGAGGAGAGCGGCTACCGGGACTGCGTCCTGCTTAACGCCGCTGCCGCGCTGATCGTGGCTGGCCGGACCGCGGATCTGCGGGACGGAGCGCAAATAGCGGCGGAGTCGATCGCCTCGGGCGCCGCCATGCGGGCCCTGGAGACGCTGCGGGCCGCCACGGCCTGACCGGCCCGTCCGGCGCCCTCTTCCCGGGGGCCGGGCAACCGGTCCTCTAAAATCACCCGATCGTTTGAAATCATGTGCCATGGCCGAAAAGACGGCCAGGGCGTTGAAGCGGAATGTTCGGCCGACATCTCAGCTGGCGCTGGTCCTCGCACCCGCCGCAACAACGCGCTCCGGCGGGCGTCGACCGATCTCCTCCCCGCTTGACGCGCCCCGCGCATCGGCGCCAGGAACCGCCCATCATGGACCAGACCTTCCCGGTTACGGACGCGCCCCTCTCGGACACGCTCCGTCAGATCATCGAGGACAAGCGCGCCGAGGTGCAGACCCGGCAGCAGGAAACCTCGCTGCAGGAGATGGAGCGGCGGGCGCGCGACTCCGACAAGCCTCGGCCCTTCACCGGCGCTCTCTGCAATGCGGTGGCCGAGATGCGGATCGGCCTGATCGCCGAGGTGAAGCGCGCCTCCCCTTCAGGCGGGCTGATCCGTGAACCCTTTGACCCCGCCGGAATCGCCCAGGCCTATGAGGCGGCCGGCGCCACCTGCCTCTCCGTCCTGACGGACGAGCCCTATTTCCAGGGTACGCTGGAGCATCTGCGCCTGGCCCGGGAGGCAACGAAGCTGCCCGTGTTGCGCAAGGACTTCATGATCGACCCCTGGCAGGTCTTCGAGGCCCGGGCGGCAGGGGCCGACGCCATCCTCATCATCATGGCCGCGCTGACCGATGACGAGGCCGAGGCCATCGAGGACGTGGCGCGCAGCCTCGATATGAGCGTGCTGGTCGAGGTCCATAACGAGGCCGAGCTGCATCGAGCCTTAGGGCTGGAGACCAGGCTGATCGGCATCAACAACCGTGACCTCCGTACCCTGAAGACCGACATCGCCGTCACCGAGCGCCTCGCGCCACTCATCCCCGCCGACCGCATCCCCGTGGCCGAGAGCGGCATCCGCACGCCCCAGGATGTGCGCCGCATGGTGAATGCCGGGGCCCGCTGCCTGCTGGTCGGCGAGCACCTGCTACGTCAGCCGGACCCGGGCGAGGCGGCCCGCATCCTGGTGCAGGCCGCTTGAGCGGCCCCCTCACCCATTTCGACGCTGCCGGACGGGCAGCGATGGTGGATGTCTCGGCCAAGGCCGAGACGGTGCGCGAGGCCACGGCCAAGGGCCGCATCACCATGCAGCCCGAGACCCTGGCCCTCATCGCCGAAGGCCGGGCGGGGAAGGGCGACGTTCTGGGCGTGGCCCGCCTGGCGGGGATCATGGCCGCCAAGCGCACGGCCGAGCTGATCCCGCTCTGCCACCCCCTGCCCCTCTCCTCCGTCTCGATCGACCTGGAGCTCGCCGCGCCGGATGCGGTGGAGATCGCCGCCACGGCCCGCACGGCCGGCCGCACTGGCGTCGAGATGGAGGCGATGACAGCCGTCACCGTCGCCGCGCTGACCATCTATGACATGGTGAAGGCTGTGGATCGCGGCATGCGGATCGAGGCCGTCCGCCTCACGCGGAAATCCGGCGGAAAATCCGGTCTCTACGAGGCGCCCTGATGATCCCGGTGGCGGAGGCACTGCAGCGCATCCTCGCGGGCGTGTCGCCCACCGGCCCCGAGACTGTTCCCCTCCCCGAGGCCTGGGGCCGCGTGCTGGCGCGCCCCGTCCTCGCGCGGCTGACCCAGCCGCCGACTGATGTCTCGGCGATGGATGGCTATGCCCTGCGCGCCGCGGACGCCACGCTGGGCGCGCGGCTGCGCGTGACCGGCGCATCTCCGGCCGGGCATCCCTTCGCCGGTCCGGTCGAGCCGGGCGAGGCGGTGCGGATCTTCACCGGTGGCACCGTGCCGCCCGGGGCCGACGCGATCCTGCTTCAGGAGGACGCGACGGCTGAGGACGGGCATGTTGTCGTAAACGAGGCGGCCCGTGCCGGCCGCCATATACGCCGCGCCGGCCTTGATTTCGCGGCTGGCGACGAATTGCTGTCCCCTGGCCGACGTTTGACGGCGCGCGACATCGGGTTGGCGGCTGCTGCCAACCACCCTTGGCTGCAGGTCCATCGCCGCCCCCGCATCGGCATCCTCGCCACCGGCGACGAGATCGTGCTGCCCGGCGAGGCCATTCCCGCCGGCGGCATTGTCTCCTCCAACGCCCATGCCCTGGCCGGGCTGGTGCGCGGGGCCGGGGCCGATCCGCTGGTCCTGCCGATCGCCGCTGACGACCGTGACGCCATCGCCGCTGCCGCAGAAGCCGGTCGACGATGCGACCTGCTGGTGACCACCGGCGGCGCCAGTGTCGGCGAGCATGACCTCGTCCAGGCCGCACTTGGCCCTCAGGGCTTCTCCCTGGATTTCTGGAAGATCGCGATGCGGCCGGGCAAGCCGTTGATCTGGGGCGACCTGCGCGGCACTCCATTGCTCGGCCTGCCCGGGAACCCGGTTTCGGCCATGGTCTGTGCCGTGGTCTTTCTCATCCCGGCCTTGCGGCGTCTCTCCGGCCTGTGCTCCGGCCCGGTCGAGACGCGCAGCGCCGCTCTGGGGCAGCCCATGGCGGCGAATGACCGCCGCCAGGACTTTGTCCGCGCATCCCTTTCGCGCGATCCCACGGGCGGCCTGGTGGCCACTCCCTTCCCGGTGCAGGACAGCTCCATGCTGGCCACCCTGGCCCGGGCGGATGCGCTGATCCTGCGGGAGCCCCACGCGCCAGCCCTGGAGGCGGGGGCAAGCGTACAAGTTGTGGAACTTTCCTCTCTGGGCGTGTGAAGGCGGCATTGACCGACGCGGGAGAACTTTCATAGAACTTCCGTGTCGGTTGCCCGTTTGTTCGTGCATAAGACTGCCCCCCTCGCCCCCAGGGAGATGCCGGCCCATGCTCACCCGGAAGCAGCACGAGCTGCTCACCTTCATTGATAAGCACCTCCGGAACACCGGGTTCTCTCCGTCCTTCGAGGAGATGAAGGAGGCGCTGAACCTCAAGTCGAAGTCCGGCATCCATCGCCTGATCACGGCGCTGGAGGAGCGCGGCTTCCTGAAGCGCCGCGCCCATCGCGCCCGTGCGCTTGAGGTGCTGCGTATGCCCGACAGCCTGGCGCCCCGCGCCGCCCAGGCCGCCGTGGCCGCTGCTGCCCCGGCCCCCGCCCCGGCCTTCGCGCCGAACGTTATCCGCGGAAATTTCGCGCCGAACCTTCCCGGCGCCGTGCGTACGGCGAACGATGCCGCAGCGGTGCATTTGCCGCTTTATGGCCGGATCGCCGCCGGTCTGCCGATCGAGGCGCTGCGCGACGGGGGCGAGAGCGTCGAGGTTCCGGCCGCGCTGCTGGGGGGCGGCGAGCATTACGCGCTGGAGGTGGCCGGCGATTCGATGATCGAAGCCGGCATCCTGGACGGCGACACGGTGATCATCCGCCGAGGCGACACCGCCGAGAACGGTGCCATCGTGGTCGCGCTGGTGGATGAGAACGAGGTGACGCTGAAGCGCCTGCGCCGCCGCGGCAACTCGATCGCGCTGGAGGCGGCCAACCCGCGCTACGAGACGCGCATCTTCGGCCCGGACCGCGTGAAGGTGCAGGGCCGCCTTGTCGGCCTGGTCCGCCGTTATCACTGAAAAGCCTCAGAGAAGCATGACGAGTCCCGGGGGAAGGCATTCTCCCCGGGCTTCTTTCATTCCGTCTCGGCCGGCGGCTCGGCCTGGGGCTGCGTCCGCGGGACGGGCTCTGGCGGCACCCAGGGCCGCCGCCCCCGCGCTGCCCGGTCCGAAAGGATGGTCACGCCCGCCGGGGTCAGCCAGATCGCATGGGCACCGTCCCGCCAGACGCTGATGCGGTCGACATGCGGCGTCTGCCGGCAGCGTCCCCGGATGGGCTCCAGCGAGATCATGATGGCCGCCTGCCCGCATCCCGTCTCCACCAGAACCGGCGGGGGCGGCGGAGCCGGGCCACGCCGCGGCCGGGGCGCCTCGCGCGGGGGTTGGCGCAGCAGGATGGCCGCCTGCGCCTCCGGGCGCGGACGAAGGAGGCAGGCCAACATGGTGCAGGTCGCCGCGCCATGCGCCGCTTCACCATCACGGGGAAGGGGCAGGCCGCCCTCCTCCCCCCAGCTCCGCAACCAGGATTCGCGGATCAGGCGGTTGGCGCCGGAGCTCCGCTCGGACAGCACGCCGGATGGAGTGGCCAGGGCGAGCATCCGCCCATCGGCCGCAACCAGAATATCGGGCGGCACGACCAGCAGGCCGGAAAGCAGCCCCAGCGCCATGACCGGCACGCCCGCCCAGCGCCAGGGAAGGCGCCAGAGGCAAAGCCAGCACAAGCCCAGAGCGAAGACCCCCAGCCCCCAGCCCGGAATAGGTGGCGCGGCCAATGCGGCGCCGGGCCAGGACGCCACGACACGTCCGGTCAGCAGCGTTGCGTCCACTCCCCAACCCATGACGGACAGGGCCGGTCCTTCGAGCCCGAGGGGCATCAGGAACAGGGCCAGCATCCCCGCCGGCATGACGACAAAGGTGGTCAGCGGCACGGCGATGCCATTCGCCACCACGCCATAGAGCTGCAGCCGCCCGAAATGGTGCAGGCCGAAGGGCGTGGTGGCCGCACCTGCGACCAGCGAAGTGGTGACCAGCCCCAGCACCACCAGCGCCGCCCTTCCGTGCCAGCCTCGCGCCCGCAAGGTCCGGCTCGGCCCACGCAGCGCCTCCGCCGCCGCGATCAGCGCCAGCACGGCGGCGAAGGACATCTGAAAGGAGGGCCCGGTCAGCGCGGCGGGGTTGGCGAGCAGGACCAGCCCCGCCGCCAGGGCGAGGGCCCGTGGTGAAAGCGCCCGCCGCCCCGTCAGCACCGCAAGGGTCACCAGCGCCGCCATCACAAAGGAGCGCACCATTGGCACCCCCGCCCCGGTGAGCAGCGTATAAGCGCCCCCCAACACGAGCCCCGCCAGTGCCGCGCCTCCTTTGGAATCGATCCGCAGCGCCAGCCAGGGAATGGCGGCGATGGCCGCGCGCAGCAGTACGAAGCCAATTCCGATGACGACCGCCACATGCAGGCCGGAGACGGAAAGCAGATGCGCCAGGCCAGCATCGCGCAGATCCGTCAGCGCGGCGGCGGGGATACCGGATTGCGACCCGGTAAGCAGCGCCGTCGCGACGGTGCCCGTGGCGCCGGGCAGCGCGGCGGTGATGCGGGCCTCGATGGCCGCGCGGAGACCGGCAAAGAGCGGCGCGTCTCCCTGCACGAGGATCTGTGCGGGATTCAGCGCGAAGCCCGACCCTGCCAACCCGCCGAAATAGGCGCTGCGCTGGAAATCGAAGCCCCCTGGATAGGCGGGCGGCATCGGCGGGCGCACCAGCGCCCGGACGGCGACGACGTCACCTGGGGCGGGGCGCGCCGGATCATCCGCGCGCAGTCGGATGCGGATCTGCCGCTCCAGCGGGGGGCCATCGCCCAGGCGTGGGGTGTCCAGCACCACCCGCCGGCCCTCGGGGAGCAGGTCCACCGAGGCGACCTTGCCCGAGACAATGCTCGCGGTGCGTGGAAGCTCTGGAAGGGGCGCCGCGATCCAGGCATGGAACAGGGCCGCGGCAAAGCCCAGGGCGCCAGCACCGAGAAGGGCCAGAACTGCCGATGTCAGGAGCCAACGTGATCGCAGGAGCATCGCAAAGGCCAGCAATGGCCAGGGCAGAGCCAGCCAGCCGAGCGCCGGCTCCGCTCGCAGCCCGAAGTAAGCGAGCACCCCAACCCCCAAGGCAACCGGCAGCCAGAGCGGCCAGCGCGCCCATTCAGCCGCCACCCAGCCCATCGCCCGCTCGGAAAGCGGAATGGGCAGCGCGGTGACCGGAACGGGGGAGACATGGACGGACATGGGCTGAGCCAATGCTAGACCGGCGGATCACGGAGGTGTGAGGGGGTCAACAGCCCGGTCACGCGGTGTTAGAGGGTCGCCATGACCGTCCGCACGCGCTTCGCCCCCTCCCCCACCGGCTACCTCCATATCGGGGGAGCGCGCACCGCGCTCTTCAACTACCTTTTCGCCCGCCACCATGGCGGCCAGTACCTGCTGCGCATCGAAGACACGGACCGCGCCCGCAGCACACCCGAGGCCGTTCAGCAGATCCTGGACAGCCTGGAATGGCTGGGCCTGTCCCCGGACGAGCCGCCGGTCATGCAGACCTCCCGCGAGGCACGCCATGCCGAGGTGGCGAAGGAGTTGCTGGCGAAGGGCAAGGCCTATCTCGCCTATGACACGGCGGAGGAGCTGGTCGCGATGCGCGAGCGCGCCCAGGCCGAGGGGCGCCCGCCCCGCTATGACGGCAATTGGCGCGACCGCGACCCTTCTGAGGCGCCGGCCGGCATTCCGCCGGTGATCCGCATCAAGGCCCCGCGCGAGGGCGAGACGGTCGTCCGCGACCTCGTCCAGGGGGAGGTGCGCGTCCAGAACAGCGAGTTGGATGACATGATCATCCTCCGCTCCGACGGCACGCCGACCTATCTGCATGCCGTGGTGGTGGACGACCACGACATGGAGATCACCCATGTCATCCGTGGCGACGACCACCTGACCAATACCTTTCGCCAGATCATGGTCTATGACGCCATGGGCTGGGAGCGGCCCGAATTCGCCCATATCCCGCTGATCCATGGCGCCGATGGCGCGAAGCTCTCCAAGCGCCACGGCGCGGTCGGCGCGCTGGAGTTCCGCGACCAGGGCCTGCTGCCCGAGGCCGTCTGCAATTACCTGCTGCGCCTGGGCTGGGGCCATGGGGACGAAGAGTTCGTGCCGCGCGAGCGCGCGATCGAGCTGTTCGACCTGAAGGATGTCGGCCGCGCAGCCTCGCGCATGGACTACGCGAAGCTGTCGCACCTGAACGGGATGTATATCCGCGCCGCCGATCCCGCTTCCCTGCTGCCGCGTCTTGCACCCTGGCTGGGCGAGTTGAACGAGATACAGAGGGCCCGCGTGGAGGCCCTGATCCCCGACCTGCAACCCCGCGCCCGCACCCTGATCGAGATGGCGGACGGCGCCCGCTTCGCCCTGGCTTCGCGCCCCCTCAAATACGAGCCCAAGGCCTCGGTCACGCTGGACCATCCGGATGTGCGCGCCCGCCTCGCCGCACTGTCGAAGGCCCTGCGCGACGTGACCTGGGAGCGCGCCGCGCTGGACGCCGCCCTGCGGGCCTTCGCGGAAGCCGAGGGCGTGAAGCTCGGCCAAGTGGCCCAGCCGCTGCGCGCCGCCCTGACCGGCAGCCTGCAATCGCCGCCGATCGACGCGGTGCTGGCCGCGCTGGGCAAGGAGGAAAGCCTTGCCCGCATTGGGGACGCCGCCGAGGGCGTCACCCTCGTCGGCGGGTGAGACGGGGCGGCGTTAAGCCGCCCTGACCTCGCCGACAAAGCTGCTCACCGTTCCGCTCAGCCGCTCCGCCTGCTGTGCCAGTTCCGAGGCAGCGGAGAGCACCTGCCCCGCCGCCGCGCCGGTCTCGGTCGAACCCTCACTGACCCGGCCGATATTCACTGTCACAGCCTCAGTCGCGCGCGCCGTCTCCTGCACGGTCCGCGCGATTTCGCCCGTCGCGGCGCTCTGCTCCTCCACCGCGGCAGCGATCGCGACGGCGATGCCACTCACCTCCTCGATCGTCTGGGTGATGCCACTGATCGCCACCACGGCCTGATCGGTCGCTGCCTGGATCTGAGTGATCTGGGTGCCGATCTCCTCGGTTGCCTTGGCCGTCTGGGCGGCCAGCGCCTTCACCTCGCTGGCAACAACGGCGAAGCCGCGCCCTGCCTCGCCGGCGCGGGCCGCCTCAATGGTTGCGTTCAGGGCCAGCAGGTTGGTCTGCCCGGCGATGTCGCTGATCAGCCGCACCACATCCCCGATCCGGGCCGCGCCCTCAGTCAGGGTCTGCACCGTGGCGTCCGTGCGCCGCGCATCCTCCACCGCGCGCCCGGCCACGGCAGTAGCCTGCGAAACCTGCCGGCTGATCTCGGCGATGGAGGCGCCCAGTTGCTCGGCCGCGGCCGCTGCGGTTTGCACGCCACCGCTCGCCTCCGCCGCTGCGCCCACCACCGTCCCGGCCTGCTCATTGGTGCTGGCAGCCGTCGCGTTCATCGAGCGGGCAGTGGCCTCCAACTCCGTGGAGGCGGCGGAGAGCATGCCGACCATTTCGCCCACCCGTCCTTCGAAGCCGCGCACCAGCCCTTCGAGGTGGGCCGCCCGTTTCTCGCGGGCCGCGCGCTCACTGGCCGCCTCCACCTCGAGCCGACGCTGCTCGACGGAGTTGCTACGGAGGATCTCGATCGCCGAGGCCATCTCTCCCACCTCGTCGTTCCGGCCCCTATGCGGAACGGAAATCTCCAACTCGCCCGCCGCGATCCGGCCAACACCGCCGGTCAACTGCCGCAGCGGCGCGACCAGCCTGCGCAGCAGCAAGATGATCCCGCCCACCGCAAGCAACACAGCCAGGGTGGCCAGGGCGAGGCTGGTCAGGAAGCGCGCCCGCGCCATGGCAGCGCTCGCATCACCGGTTTCCAGCGCGGCCTCCAGCGCCGCGTCACGGAGCGGAAGAATCCGGGCAAGAGCTGGCGGGGTCCATTGCGCGTATTCCGGGCCGCTACTCGGCCAGGCAGGCGCGCCGGGCTGCCCAAGACTGGCCAGCGCCGCCGACACATAGCTGCGGTAGCGCGGCTCGGCGTTGCGGGTGATATCCGCCTCCACCTTATCCAGAGCCCGCTGCAGCGCCGGGTTACCCTGTGCGGCCACCATGCGGCGCGCATTGTCGAGGGCCATCTCGATCCGTCCCCCCACCTGCAGGCCCTCGGCGACATCGCCGGCAGTCACCGGGCGGCCCGCCAGCCATGCGTTGATGATCAGGCTACGGACGCCCAGATCGGTGCGAGCGGCCATCACCTGGCGTGAAATCTCGGCCAGGAGAGCGACTTCGGGCGCCGCCTGCCGGATGCGCCGTTCCGCGCTCTGCACCACCGTCTCAAGTGTGCCTGTCACCTGCTGGCGGCCGGCCATGAGGTCCGACACCAGCTTCGGATCACCCTCCCGTCCCCCGCGCGCGACAAGTTCGGCCACGTTCCGACGCATCGCCGTCACCTTCTGCAGAGCCTCCTCGACCGGGCCGGCGTCGATGCCTTCGGCGACGAGACTGCTTCGCGCGGCGTTCAGCAGCGAGTCAGTGTCCCGGCTGGCCGCCTGTAGTGCGGCCGCGTCCCCTCTGCCGCTGCGCGCTGCGGCGCTGAGTATTCCGCTTTCAACGGCGAAGGCAGTGATGCCCCGCACCGTTTCATTCAGGACGCGGGTGGAAATCGTGGCCCGCTCGGCCCTGGCCCAATTGTTCCAGGCCTGCCAGGAGCTCCAGCCGATTCCGGCCAGACCAGGGAGAGCGACGGCCGTGAATCCGGCGAGCAGGAGCGTGCGAACGCGCATAAGGGCTTCCTCTGATGCGCGTGCAGTGTCGCAGCCGGGCCTTACCCTCTGGTGAACGGCCGCCCCTCTCCGGCGCCTCTCAGCCGCGCGGGATGATCCGGCAGGCTGCCGCCGTCGCCCGGGCCAAGGTAATCAGGCGCCGCGCGGCCACGGCTCCCGTTGCCGCCTCTCCCACCACATGACCGACCAGCGGGTTGGTGACGATGGCCCGGACGGCGGTGTCGGTCGCCACTTCCGTCGCGGCCACCGTGGCCGCATCAAAGGCCGCCCGTCGCAGCAGCGCCGCAGTGGCAGCGATGCCAGGCCGCATTCCATGCAGCGCCGCGACCTGTCGCACCAGCCGCAGCCCCCGCCACCCCACCACCAGGCCGTCCAAAGCCGGGGATGGGCTGATCGCGGTGGCCGCAAAGCCCTGCAGCGCCGCCACCCGGCCGAGCGCCCGGGCCTCTGCCTCCAGCGCCGCCAGGGGACCTGTTTCCAGCAAAGCCCGCAGGGCTGGCAGGTCCGGCGCCTCGCGCAAGGCGGGAAGTGCCGGGGCAGCCAGCGGAATCGGCGCAGCCCAGGCCAGCACATGCGCCTTGGCGGCCTGCAGGTCGCCCCGCGCGAAGGCGGCGCGGGCAGCATCTACCTTCCGAAGCAGGAAGAGCGCGCGGAATTCCCTGACCACAGCCCAAAGGATCGTCCCAAACCCGGCCAGGGCCACAGCCAGGGTGAGCCAGCCCAGCCAGAGGGCGCGCGCGAACTGCTCCGCCACGTAATTGCCAGCCGCCAGCGCGGCGAAGCCGAGGAGCAGCGCCGAAATCCCGATTGCCAGGAGGGACAGCGTGGACAGCCCTCCCGAAGGGAGGCTCACCGGGTCGGTGCCAGCCTCCCAGCCATGGTCCAGCCGCGCGTTGCCGGCTTCTTCCTCTAGAAGGATGCGGGGCGGTCGGGGGACGGTCTCGCTCATGGTCCCCTGCATATGGCCCGGCCGGGGCCGGATTACAGAGCGTCCCCGAGCAAGGCGGCGAGCAGCTTGTCCAGCCCCAGATGCGGGACGCCACCATGCCCCCCCGGCTCCAACTCCGGCGGGCGAAAGACGGGCATCTGGAAATAGGCCGCGTTCCAGAAGCTCTGCGGCGGCTTGCGGGCGGGCACCAGGCCGGGATCCACCGTCGCCCAACGCCCGTTCTCCAGCAGGATGCCGCGCACGGCCGGCGCGGGCCGGCCCTCATGCGTCGCGGTTGCTTCCTGGGTACAGCGGATCGCGGCGACGGGATGGACGGAAACGGCAGCACCCGCGATCTCCGCCCGGCGCCGCGGGGCATCGACGAGGTCCGAGAGAAGGGAGGACAGGCTGTCCCGGCTCACCTCCGGCACATGGTCGGCCTTGGTGGCGGCGAAGGCGACGCGGGAGATTCCGGCCCCGGTCAGCAGGTCCAGCCAGCCACGCCCGTAGCGCAAGGTGGCGGAAATCGCGGCCAGCGCCTCGGCCGTGTCCTCGAAGGCCTCCTGTCCTGCATGAAGGGCGCCGAGCACATCCACCAGCACCACCTGCCGGTCGAAGCGGCGGAACACGGGATCGAGAAAGCGGTCGCGCTGGTCGCGCAGATAGGCCTCGTAGCGCCGGGCCATCAGTTCCCCAAGCGGCGAGTTCCGTGCGGACTCCGGCAGCGGAAAGAACCAGAGGAGCGGCGCATCGCCAGACGGTCCGGGGTTCAGGAAGCGGCCGGGCTGGAGAAACCGCAGGCCGAGCTGGTCGCGGGCGGTCAGCAGGAAGCGGCGATACAGGGAATGCCCACGGCGGGCCAGCGAGTCCTCGGCCGGGGCATTGGCCGGAAGCGTCCCGGCGAAGGCAAGGAACTCGGCCGCCGGAGCGGCACGGATCCCGGTCGCGAGCCGCACAAGCGTCTCGTCCGACCAACGATCGAAATCCTGCGCGAACATCGGCAGGTCGAGCAGCCACTCGCCGGGATAGTCGATCAGATCCAGCGTGACCGTGCGATCCGGCAGGAACTGGCCATATACCCCGTGCCGTCGCAGCGTCAGCGAAAGCGACAGGGTGGAGAGATCATCGGTCCGGGCCGGCCATTCCGGCGGATGGGCGGCCAGGGCCGCGAGATGCGCTTCCGCGTCGAAACGCGGGGTCGCCTCCACGCCGGGCGGGATGGTCCGGGCACCCCGCAACCGGCCGGTGGTGGCCTCCAGCGCCGGAAGGGTCCGCCGCCCCGCCCCCGCCGCCACCAGATTGGCGACGAGCGAGGTGAGGAACACGGTCTTCCCTGCGCGCGACAGGCCCGTCACGGCCAGCCGCACGCGCTCCCGCCCCGCCAGTGCCAGCGCCGCCTCCCCGGTACGGGTGGCGGTATCGGTGATCAGGCGGAGTGGATCGGGAACCACCTCAGCGCTGGATCAGCTCGATCTTGTAGCCGTCCGGATCCTCGACGAAGGCGATGATGGTCGTGCCGTGCTTCAGCGGCCCGGCCTCCCGCACCACCTTCCCGCCCTCGGCCTTAATGCGCTCGCAGGCGGCGTAAACATCGGGCACGCCGATGGCGAGGTGGCC
This sequence comes from Roseomonas chloroacetimidivorans, assembly GCF_049629625.1. Taxonomy (NCBI): domain Bacteria; kingdom Pseudomonadati; phylum Pseudomonadota; class Alphaproteobacteria; order Acetobacterales; family Roseomonadaceae; genus Roseomonas; species Roseomonas chloroacetimidivorans. Next base: position 97,924 of record NZ_JBNBZS010000001.1, read on the forward strand.
GAAGGCGGTGCCGAGTTCATACTTCTCAACGCCGTAATTGTAGGTCAGCTCGATCTCGCCCTCGCCGGCCGCGTTGCCGCCATAGCCGAGGAAGGCCAGGGTATACTGGCCCGCGGGCACGTCGTTCCGGCGCAGTTCCTTCATGCCGAACATCTTCGTGTAGAACTCGATGCTGCGCTCCAGATTCCCCACCCGGATCATGGTGTGGAGGAACTTGCCCTTCGGGGTGTCGCTCATGATGCGGCTCCTGTGCTTGCCGCCCGCACATGGTCATCCGGGCGGATGGCGAGAAGGAAGAGACCGGCCGAATCTGCCTGCTCGACCATCCGGCCACGATCGACCAGAAGCGCGCCCTCCGCCTCGAAGGCAATCCCGGCGAGCCCGGCAGCGATCGCGCCGGCCACAGTGCGTGGGCCGAGGGCGGGCAGGTCCAGTTCCCGGTCCTGGCCGGGCTTCACCAGCTTCACCAAAACGCCCCCCGGTCCTTCGCGCCGCAGGTCGCGCACGCGGGCCAGCATGGCGTCCGTTCCCTCGATCGCCTCGACGCCGAGGACAAGGCCCTGCTGCACCACCGCGCCCTGACCCACATCCGCCGATCCCAGCGCGCGCACCACCTCGATGCCGCGGCGAATATCGGCCAGGGCCATGCCATCAGGTGCCGTGCGCGTCAGCAGCCCCGGCGGGGACTGGGCCTCCTTGAGGAAGCGGTTCGGGCCGCAGGGGTCGAAGCCCTCGTCCCGCAATACCTGCCGGATTGCAGTCAGCAGGCTGTCATCGCCGCCGAAGGCCCGCATGCCGATACGGGCGATGAGCCTCGCCGCCCCCGCATCCGGCCGCAGCGAAAGAATGGAGGGACGCCGGACATCGCCCACCAGCACGATCTGCTTTGCGCCGCTGGCCCGCAGCCAGTCCAGCGCCTGCCCCGCCGCACCCAGCCGGATGGTCAGGGTGCGCTCCCCCACCCAGTCCTGAGGTCGGGCGAAGCCCTCCAACAGCACGGCCACAAAGGGACGGCCCATCGCCTTGCAGGCGGACGCCACGCGAAGCGGCATGGCGCCACCTCCGGCGACGATCGCAATGGGCGGCTCAGGATTGGTCATCAGGCGCTCAGGCCGCTTCCGCCTCGGCGTCGTCGGTCTGCCGGCCAGCCCGCATCAGGCCACGGCGGCTGGAGCCCTCAATGAAGGCCAGAATCTCGGCAACCTGGGGCTGCGTCCCCTGGTCCTGCGCCACCAGCGCCATGCGGGCCTCGAAGGTGCCACGCCCCAGGAAGAGGCTGCGATAGGCCAGGCGCAGGGCGTTGATGGCTTCCCGCCCAAAGCCGCGACGCTTCAGCCCGATCAGGTTCAGGCCAATCAGGCGGGCGCGGTTGCCCATGCAGGAGCCGAACGGGATCACGTCCCGCTCCACCCCGCTCATGCCACCGACCACCGCCTGCCGTCCGATGCGGACGGACTGATGAATCGCCGTGCCACCGCCGACAAAGACATTGTCGCCGATATGCACATGCCCGCCGAGCATGACGTTATTCGCCAGAATGACCCTGTCGGCGAGCTGGCAGTCATGGCCCACATGGGCGACGCACATGATCAGGCACTCGGCGCCGAGGCGCGTCACGCCCTCCCCGCCCACGCTGCCCCGGTGCACCGTCGCATGCTCGCGGATGATGGTACGGGGGCCGACCTCCACGCGCGTCGGCTCACCACGATATTTCAGGTCCTGCGGCGGAAGGCCTACCGAGGCGAAGGGCAGCACCTGCACGCCCTCGGCCAGCTGCGTGATGCCGTCCAGCACCGCATGCGCACCGACCTGCACGCCTTCGCCCAGCACGACTTGCGCGCCAACCATGGCATAGGGCCCGATGGTCACGCTGTCCGCGATGGTCGCACCCTCTGCGACGATGGCTGTGGGATGGATATTGGGCAAGATCAGCTGTCCAGGATCATCGCGGCATAGGTCGCTTCGGCGACCACGACGCCGTCGACCTTGGCTTCGGCAGAAAACTTCCAGACATTGCCGCGCTGCCGTTCCTTGGTGACATGCACGCGCATCTGGTCGCCGGGAACGACGGGCTTGCGGAACTTCGCATTGTCGACCGACATGAAATAGACGAGCTTGCCACGGCTTTCCGGCCCCAGCGTCTCCACGACCAGCACGCCCGCAGTTTGGGCCATGCTCTCGATGATCATCACGCCGGGGAAGACAGGGTGGCGCGGGAAGTGGCCCTGGAAGACATGCTCGTTGATCGAGACGTTCTTGATCCCCACCGCGCTGACATTCGGAATCAGGTCCACCACGCGGTCTACCAGCAGGAAGGGAAAGCGGTGGGGAATCGCCTCCATGATCCGGGCGATATCGAGGGTCGTGCGCGTCTCGCCCGCACCCTCCGCCGCCGCGCCTTCCGGCGCTTGTCCTTCGTTATCCGCCATTCTCAATTGCCCGTTTTCTTATGCGCCGGCTCTGTCTGCTTGCCCTCGGCGCTCCGCGTGGCGGCCTTTGCCTGCCCCAGCTTGCGCAGGACATTGAAGCCTCGCATCGCATCGCGCACCGGCAGCGCCGGGCTGCCCACGACATCCGCGCCCGCCGGTACATCGGCCATCACGCCGGCCTGCGCGCCGATCCGCGCCTTCGCGCCGATCGACAGATGACCCGCGATCCCTGCCTGCCCTGCCACGACGACGAAATCGCCGAGCGTCGAGGAGCCGGAAATGCCCGCCTGCGCCACGATGACGCAGCCGCGCCCTGCCTGCACGTTGTGCCCGAGCATCACCAGATTATCCAGCCGGGTGCCCGGCCCGATCACCGTATCATTGCCCGATCCACGGTCGATGCATGCATTCGCGCCTACCTCCACCCCGTCGCCCAGCAACACGCGGCCGAGCTGCGGCACGGTCACGTGCTCGCCCCGCTCGCTGGTTGCGAAGCCGAAGCCCTCGCTCCCGATCCGGGCACCCGGGTTCAACGTCACGCGGTCGCCTGCGATGCAATGGGTCACGGTGACATGAGAGAGGATCCGGCACTCCGCGCCGAAAACGCAGTTCCGGCCAATATGCGCATGCGGGCCTACGATACAGCGCGGGCCCAGCACAGCGCCGTCCTCGATCACGGCATAGGGGCCGATCTCGCAACCTTCGCCGATCTGCGCCCCCTCCCCGATCACAGCCGTGGGGTGGCACTTGCCGCTGGCCACTGGCGCGGGGTGAAGCTGCGCCGCAATCCGGGCGAAGGCCAGCACCGGCGAGGGCGCGATCAGCGCCAGCGTGCCCGTCGGCACCGAAGCCGCATTCTCGGCAGTCAGCACCACCGCACCGGCGCGGGTCTCGCGAAGGCTCGGCAACCAGCGCCGCGCCTCTAGGAAGGAGACATCCTCCGGCCCGGCGGACTGGAGTGTCGCAACGCCGGAAAAGAGGCGTTCGCCCGCCCCCTCCGGCACCGCCACCCCGGCCGCCTGCGCAAGCTGCGCGAGCGGCAGCGGACCGGCCGACCGGTGAAAGCGGGGATCCGCCGCCACGATCCTACCGGCGCTGCTGCGCGGGCTGCGCCGGGGCCTGTTGGGCAGGCCGCGCCGCAGGGGCCTGCGCAGCCGCCGGCGCCTGTCCCTCGGGCGGCAGCGTCACGTTGCGCAGCACGCGGTTGATCTGCTGGCTGATCTCGTCCGTCAGGTCGAAGGGCGCGTCGTTGAAGATCACCAGCGGCCGCGGCAGGACCAGGTTCACGTTCCGGCTGGCGGCGACCTGGCGGATCACCACCGCCATGGCCTGCTCGATCTCCTGCAGCGCCCCCTGGGCCACCTGCTCGATGGCCCGCGACCGGTCGCGGAAGATACGCTGGCTGTCCGTGATGCGCTCCTGCAGCTCCCGCTCCTTCTGGCGAAGCTGCTCGGGGTTCATCGTCGCGCGCTGGGCGGCCAGAGCCTGCTGCTCCTCACGCCAGCGGGTCTGCTCGCGCTGCAGATCGTCGTTCAGCTTCTGGCGACGCTTCTCGATTTCCTCGCGGACGCTGTTGAAGGCCGTGGAGTTCCGCTGGATCTCCGGCACGTCCACGATGCCGATCACCGCGGCTGGCGGCGGCTGGCCGGGGGGCAGCGGGGCGGGGTTGGGCTGCGGCGGGCGCTGGGCCTGCTGCGGCGGGCGCTGCGGCTGCTGCGCCGGGCGTGGCTGCGCCTGTGCCGGGCGAGCATTGCCGCCTCCGCCGCCCTGCGGCGGAATGAAATAGCCGGGATCGGATTGCGCGAGCGCACCGACGGGGATGAGGAGGGCCGCGAGAGCGGCGAGCGCGGGGCGCGCGGGCATTATGCGAACTCCAGTCTTCTTCGTTCTCAGAACCGCGTGCCGAAGCCGAAGCGGAAGACCTGCGTCTCGTCGTAGGACTTCTTCACCACCGCCTGCGCGAAGTCGAGATTGATCAGCCCGAACGGGCTACGCCAGGACACGCCGACGCCAGCGCCGACGCGGGGGGAGGAATCGTCCGCGACATTGGGTCCCGAGGAGGAGCCGCTCAAGCCGCCAACATCGACGAAGGCGCGGCCGGTGATGCCGATTTCCTCGGGAATGGGCAGCGGGAAGCGGAACTCGGTCGTCTGGGTATAGAGGAAGCGGCCGCCAAGGCTGTCGCGGTTGCCGCCAGGGGTGAGGTCACGCGGGCCGGCGCCGGCCACTTCGAAGCCACGGAGGTTCTCGCCACCGAGGAAGAAGCGGTCCACGATCCGCTCATCCTTGCCGCCGAAGGGTTCGAGGTAGCCGACCGAGCCCTGGATCGCGAGGACATAGTTCGGGTCACCCAACAGCCGCTCGAAGGGGATGTAGTAGGCGCCGTCCAGGCGGCCACGGACATAGCTCACATCGCCGCCAAGGCCGGCCACGTCTGTGCCGAGGCGCACGAGATAACCGCTACGCGGATCAAGACGGCTGTCCCGGCGGTCATAGACCAGGGTCTGCCCGACCTGGGAGAGCAGCGTCTCGCCCCTCTGCTCCTGGATGTAGCGGGACGCGTTGGTGTCGACGTTGAAGATATTGCGCCGCGAAAGCGTGTAGTTCCAGGACTGGCGCAGGTACTCGTTGAACTCGTAGCCGGCGCGCAGCGAGAAGCCGTAGCGGCGCTCCTCATAGCCCGAGTAGTCCAGCAGATCGCGCGTGATGTAGAACACGTCCGCACCAACCGCGAGGTTGCGGTCAAGGAAGGACGGATCCGTCACGGACAGGTCCAGCTGGCTACGCCGCTGAGCGATCACGCCGTTGATGCGCGCGTCGATGCCGGTGCCCAGAAGGTTGCGCTCGCGCAGGCCGAGATCGGCCAGCGCGCCGGCGTCCGTTGAATAGCCGCCACCGATGGACACCTCGCCTGTCGCCCTTTCGGAGACATTGGTGTTCAGCACGACGCGGTCCGGGGCCGAGCCCGGGGTGGTGGAGATCGTGGCGTCGTTGAAATAGCCGAGGTCCCGGATGCGCTGGCGGGAACGCCGAACCAGGGCGGCGTTGAAGGCGTCACCCTCGGCAAGGCGGAACTCACGGCGAATCACGCGGTCCTGGGTGCGGACATTACCGGTGATGTCGATACGCTCGACATACAACCGGTTGCCCTCCTTCGCCTCGAAGGTGATGTCGACCGTCCCGGCCTCGGAGTTACGCACAATCCGGGGCGTCATCTCCACGAAGGGGGCGCCGAGCTGGTTCGCCCGGTCCGACATGGCCTCCGAGATGCGCTCGATTGCCTCACCGTCATACCAGTCGCCGGAGGAGACATCGACCACGCGGCGAAGCTCGTCGGCCGAGACGTTACGGAGAGTGGAGGTGGTGTCCACCTTGCCCAACCGATACCGGCGGCCTTCATCGATCGTGTAGGTGATGAAGAAGCCGGAGCGGTCAGGCGACAGTTCCGCCGTCGCGCTCGTGACGTTCACATCGGCATAGCCCTGGCGCAGGTAGAAGCGGCGCAGCAGCTCGCGGTCGAAGTTCAGCCGCTCGGGCTCATAGGTGTCGCTGCTGCTGAAGGGGCGGTACCAGGCGGCCTCGCGGGTTGCCACGATCTCCTTCAGGCGGCTGTCGGACACCGAGCGGTTCCCGACGAAGTTGATCCGGCTGACGAGGGCAACATTGCCCTCATTGATCTCGAAAACCACGTCCACGCGGTTCTGGTCGAGATTGATGATCTTCGGCTCGACAGTCGCGGAGAGTCGCCCGCGACGAGCATAAAGCTCAAGGATGCGGGCCCGGTCCGCCTGGGCGGATTGCGGTGTGAAAACCGAACGCGCGCGGAGCTGTACCTCGTTTCGCAGCGTGTCGTCGTTGAGCTTGCTGTTTCCCTCGAAGGCAACGCGGTTGACGATCGGGTTTTCCTCGACCGTCACAAGGATGCGGTCGCCTTGGCGCCCCACCCGCACGTCGCGGAACAGGCCCGTGGCGTAGAGAGTGCGAAGGGAGCGGTCGAGCCGGTCCTCCTCGAAGGCGTCGCCGGGCTGGAGCAGCATATAGGACCGGATCGTGTCCGCCTCGATGCGCTGGTTGCCGCGTACGTCAATGCCCTGAACGACGCCGGCGGCTGGGCGCGCGGCCGTCGGTCGTTGCGGCGCCGCGCGGCGCGGCTGCGCCTCCGCGGCGGGAGCGGCGAGCACCGGCACCAGGCAGGTGGCGGCCAGCAGAATGGCCCGGGAAAAAGGCGGTGCGTGCAAGGCGTGATCCTGTGCCGGCGGTTCCGGTTCGCGGGGGCGCAACCTAGCGGCAAGGGCCGTGTGTTGCCACCCCCACGAAGGTTTCAGGCGCAGGTGTCGGAAATCCGGTGCTTATCAGCCGAAAAGACCGTTCACCCAGCGAAACAGGCCGAAGCTGGACAGGTCGTTCCAGGTCGCGAAGATGAACAGAGTCGCCAGAACGGCCAGCCCGGCCCGGAAGCCGTACTCCACCGCGCGCGGCGGCAGCGGGCGGCCGCGGATCGCCTCAAGCGCGTAGAAGACGAGATGCCCCCCATCCAGCACGGGGATGGGGAAGAGATTAATCAGGGCCAGGTTCACCGAGAGAATCGCCATGAAGGAGATCAGGCTGGAGAGGCCGAGGCTGGCCACCTGTCCGGAGAGCTGGGCGATCCGCAGCGGACCGCCGATCTCCTCTGTTCCGCGATGACCGGCAATCATCTGCCAGATCCCGGAGAGCGTCTGGACCGTCACCTCGCCCGTATAGGCAATCCCACTCCAGATGGCGGAAACCGGGTCCGTCCGCTCGTAGGACGGCACACCGCCCCCGATTCCCAGCACGCCGACCGGGGCCGCGCCCTCTCCCTTGCCGGGGCGGGCCGCTGGAGTCGCAGTCAGGGTCAGCTCCTGCCCGTCGCGCAGCACTCGTACCCGGACCGGCTGCCCGGCCCGGGGCTGAACATGGGTCTGCACCTGCTCGAAGCGACTCACGGGTTGGTCGTCCAGCGCCAGGATGCGATCACCCGTCACCAGCCCGGCCTGCTGGGCCGCACTGCCTTCCACAACCGAGGCCACGGTCGTGTTGCCGATCGGCCGCCCGACGGCGATGAACAGGGCTGAGAAGAGCACAGCGGCCAGGATGAAATTCGCGATGGGGCCGGCGGCCACGACGATGGCCCGGTCCTTCACGGACTTGTCGTGGAAGCGGGGCCCGCGCGGGTCATGGCCGGAAGGAGCGTCGGCCGAATCGGTCACGTCCCCCGGCCCCTCCTGGCCATAGAGCTTCACATAGCCGCCCAGCGGCAGCCAACCGACCTGCCAGTCCGTGCCGCGCTTGTCGGTCCAGGCGAACAGGGGGCGGCCGAATCCGATGGCGAATTTCTCCACGAAAATGCCGCGCCAGCGGGCTGCGGCGTAGTGGCCGAGCTCATGGAAGAAGACGAGCACGCCCAGCACGACCACGAAGGCCAGCACGGTGCGGAAGGGTTCGGGGAGGAATTCCACCTTGATCTCTCAGATAGGGCGGCTTGGGCCGCCCAGGTTCAGGCCGCTGCGTGAAGACGGTCCGCTACACGTGCCGCCTCGGAACGGGCCGCCGAGTCGAGATCCAGCACCCCGTCCAGATCCGGGACGTCGGGGGTGCCGAGGCGCTCCATCGTCGCCTCCACCACCCCGGCGATATCCAGGAAGCCGAGGCGGCGCGCCAGGAAGCGCTCAACGGCAACCTCGTTCGCCGCATTGAGGATGGTGGTGGCCCCCTGCCCCGCCCGCAAGGCCTCCCGCGCCAGCCGCAGCGCGGGAAAGCGCGCTTCATCCGGCGCGGCGAAGTCCAGGCGGGACAGAGCCGCCAGATCCAGCCGCGGCACATCGGCCTGCATCCGGTTCGGCCAGGCCAGGGCATGAGCGATCGGAGTCCGCATGTCCGGCGTACCGAGTTGGGCCAGCAACGAGCCGTCCGCATATTGGACCAGGCCATGCACGGTCGATTGCGGGTGGATCAGCACCTCGATCCGCGCCTCAGGCACGGGGAAGAGTCGTGCCGCCTCGATGAGCTCCAGCCCCTTGTTGAACATGGTGGCACTGTCGATGCTGATCTTCGCGCCCATGGACCAAACGGGGTGCCGTAGCGCCTTCTCCGGCGTGGCGGCCCGCATCTCAGCCTCGCTCGCCCGGCGGAAAGGCCCGCCTGAGGCCGTCAGGATGATCCGCTCGATCATGGCGGGGTCGCGGGCATCGAGCGCCTGAAAGATCGCGTTATGCTCGGAGTCCACGGGCAGAAGCGTGGCGCCGGCCGCCTTCACGGCCCGCAGCACAATGTCGCCGGCGCAGACCAGCGCCTCCTTGTTCGCCAGGGCCAGGGTGCCGCCACGGCCAAGGGCGGCCAGGGTGGGCTTCAGCCCGGCCGCGCCAACAATCGCGGCCATGGTCCAGTCAGCCGGACGGGACGCCGCCTCGATCACCGCCGCCTCCCCCGCCGCCGCCTCGATGCCGGTGCCGGCAAGGGCGTCGCGCAGGGCCGGCAAGCCCGCGGGATCGGCGAGGACGGCCACGCGAGCCCGCAGGCGCCGGGCAGCCCCGGCCAGGGCCACGGCATCCCGGCCGGCGACCAGCGCCTCCACCGCGAAGGCACCCTCCGGCGCGGCCTCCAGCAGGGCCATGGTGCTGCGCCCCACCGAACCGGTGGCGCCAAGGATGGTGATGCTGCGGGTCATCTTGAAATCAGTATTCCTAGCGCCAGAGCGCGCCGCCATAACCAATCATCAGGGCGAGGAGCATTGCGGCCGGGGCGGCGGCGAGCAGCCCGTCCAGCCGGTCCAGCAGCCCGCCATGCCCCGGGATGAGGCTGGACGTGTCCTTCACCTTGAAATGCCGCTTGATGGCGGACTCAAGCAGGTCGCCAGCCTGGGTGGCCACCGCGAGGACGGCCGCCACCGCGGCGGCCCGCCACGGGCTGCCGGTGGCGAGCTGGGGGGCGACGGCCGCGCCAATTCCCATGGCGAGCAGCAACCCACCCGCTGCCCCTGACCAGGTCTTGGCCGGCGAGACCTGCGGCCAGAGCAATGGCCCGCCGAAGGCACGGCCTGCCAGATAGGCGCCGATATCGCTGGCCCAGACCACGATGAGCAGGAAGATCAGGTTCGCCCGCCCGGCCGCGTTCTCATGCCGCAACTCGATCAGGCAGAGCATGGCCACGCCAATATAAAGCACGCCCAGGGCCAGCCGGAGCGCCGGCTGATCTGGCCGGTCCCGCCCGCGCAGCCGCTCCGCCCAGGCCCAGGTGAGCAGGAAACCGAGGATCAGCAGGGCCCAGGAGGCGAACGGATGCTCCAGCACTGCCAGGGTGCCGGCGAGGAACACCGCCACGGGCACTCCGGCCCCGGGCAGCTTCGCCGTCCGCAAGCCACAGAGATGCACCCACTCCCAGGTCAGGATGGCCGCCCCCAGGGCCAGCAGCGCCGTGTAGGCATCGGCGCCCAGCCAGACGCAGAGCAGGGCGGCGGGGGCGAGCAGGATGGCAGAGAGCGCCCGCTTACGGAGGTCCCGCCAGTTCTTGCCGGGCTTCGGGGCGGCCAGGGCGTCCGGCACCGCGGTCAGCCGGCCCGGGCGCCGAAACGGCGGTCGCGGCGTTGGAACTCGGCGACCGCCTCAGCGAAATGGTGCGCGTCGTAATCGGGCCAGAGCACGGACTGAAAAACGAGCTCGGCGTAAGCACTCTGCCAGAGCAGGAAGTTCGAGATGCGATGCTCGCCTGAGGTCCGGATGATGAGGTCCGGGTCCGGCATCCCTGCCGTGTCGAGATCGCCGGCCAGCATGGCTTCGTCGATCGCGGAGGGATCGATCTCCCCGGCGGCCGCCCGGCGCGCCAGGGCGCGGGCTGCCTTCGCGATCTCCGCCCGCCCGCCATAGGAGAGGGCGACGTTGAGATTCAGCCGCTGATTTCCTGCGGTCGCGGCCTCGGCCCGCTCGATCTCGGCCTGCATGCTGGCCCCGAAGGCCGAGCGGTCGCCGATAACACGCAGGCAGACACCCCGCTCGACCAACTGCCCGACCTCGTGGCGGAGATAGTGGCGCATCAGGCCGGTCAGGTCGCGCACCTCATCAGCGGGTCGGCGCCAGTTCTCGCTGCTGAAGGCGAAAAGGGTAAGCCAGGAGACGCCCAGTTCGCCAGCAGCCTCGATGACGCGACGCGTTGCCTCCGCACCGGCCTTGTGGCCAAGCGCGCGCGGCAGACCCCGGGCGGCCGCCCAGCGTCCGTTGCCATCCATGATGATCCCGACATGGACGGGAGCGGGCGGAGTCAGGTCCCCCGTCTTCCGAATCGGCTGGGTTACGGCGCTCATCGGGCAGACGGCCTTAGACGGCCTTGATGTCCTTTTCCTTCTCGGCCAGCGCGGCATCCACCTTCTTGACGTACTCGTCCGTCAGCTTCTGCACGTCGTCCGACCAGCGCTTCGCGTCGTCCTTCGAGATCTCGGACTTGGTCTCCCAGCCCTTGATCGTCTCCATGCCGTCGCGGCGCACGCCGCGGACCGCGACCTTCGTCGCCTCGGCATATTTAGCGGCCTGCTTGGCCAGGTCGTTGCGGCGCTCCTGCGTCAGCGGCGGCAGGGGCACGCGGATCACCTGGCCCTCGGCTTGCGGATTCAGGCCGAGATTGGCGTCGCGGATGGCGACCTCCACGGCCTTGGTGACCGACTTGTCCCAGACCTGGACGGAGAGCAGCCCCGGGCCGGCAACGGAGATGTTCGCGACCTGGCTCAGCGGCTGGTTCGTGCCATAGGCCTCAACGCGGATCGGCTCCAGCAGCGCCGGGCTCGCCCGACCAGTGCGGAGGCCGGAAAACTCCTTGCGCAACGTCTCCATGGCGCCGTCCATGCGGCGCACCAGGTCCTTGCGCAGGTCGGGGAAGTTCGGCGGGGCGGCCATGGGGTGTCCCTCAGCTCTCGTGGACCGTGGTGAACTTCCCCTCGCCCTTCATGACGGCGGTGAAGGCACCCGGCTCGTGGATGTTGAAGACGATGATGGGCAACTTGTTCTCACGCGCCAGCGAGATGGCGGCGGCATCCATCACCGCGAGGTCGCGCGCCAGCATGTCCAGATAGGTCAGGACCTCATAGCGCTCGGCCGTCGGGTCCTTGCGCGGGTCGGCCGTGTAGACGCCATCGACCTGCGTGCCCTTGAGCAACGCATCGCAGCCCATCTCCGCGGCGCGGAGGGCGGCGGCAGTGTCCGTGGTGAAGAAGGGATTGCCCGTGCCGGCGGCGAAGATCACCACCCGGCCCTTCTCCATATGGCGTTCGGCACGGCGGCGGATGAAGGGCTCGCACAGGCTGGCCATGGGAATGGCGGATTGCACGCGGACCGGCACGCCGGCCTTTTCCAGCGCGTTCTGCATGGCCAGGGCGTTGATGACCGTGGCCAGCATGCCCATGCCGTCGGCCTGGGCACGGTCCATTCCTGCAGCGGCGCCCGAGACGCCGCGGAAGATGTTGCCGCCGCCGATCACGAGGGAGACCTGGATGCCGAGCCGGGTGACAGCGGCGACATCCTCGGCGATTGCGTTCACCGTGGTGCCGTCCAGGCCATAGGACCCGTTACCCATCAGGGCTTCCCCCGACACCTTGAGCAGGACACGCTTGTAGCGGAGGGAGGTCATTCTGTGCGGCGGTCCGGGAAGGCTGGCGAGGGTAAACGCACCCGCCGGTTCCGGCAAGGCGCCGGCCCCGGAGGCGCAGGTTCTGCAGGCGTAGCCGGGCGGCAGGCGTCCGGCGACAGTCGAGGCCTCCGTGGGAGGCGAGGGCTTGCCGGGCGCGCGATGACGCCCGGCCAGGCCTTCAGAGACGGCAGTGCCACCCGGGGCAGAGCCACCGGGGATGGCAGATCAGCCGCCCGTGCCGGCGGCGGCGGCCACCTCGGCCGCGAAGTCCGAGGTCTCCTTCTCGATGCCCTCGCCCAGCTGGAAGCGAGCGAAGCCCGTCAGCTTGGCGCCGGCCTTCTGGACCACGGCCTTCACGCGGCTCTCGCCGTCATGCACCCAGACCTGCTCCAGCAGCACCACTTCCTCGTAGTACTTGCGGATGCGGCCCTCGACCATCTTCTCGATCACCGCCGGCGGCTTGCCGGAGGCCTGGGCCTGCTCGGTCAGCACGTTGCGCTCGCGCTCCAGCGCCGCGTTGTCGACAACGGAGATGTCCAGCGCCTCCGGGCGGGCAGCGGCAACATGCATGCCGATCTGCCGGCCCAGCGTCAGGATCGCGTCGTCGCCGTTCGGGGCTTCCAGGGCGGCCAGCACACCGATCTTGCCCAGGCCCGGCTTCACCGCGCTGTGGACATAGGTGGCGACGACGCCGGAGCCGACCGATAGCACCTTGGCACGGCGGATCGTCATGTTCTCGCCGATGGTGGCGATCATGCGCGTCAGCTCCTCGGCCACCGAGTGGCCGGCGCCGGGGTACTGGGCGGCCTTCAGGGCCTCCACATCCTCACCGGCATCGAGCGCGATCTTGGCGACCGTCTCGACAAAGCCCTGGAACTGCTCGTTGCGGGCCACGAAGTCGGTTTCGGCATTCACCTCGACCATGGCGGCCTTGGTGCCGGAGGAGGCGACGCCGATCAGGCCCTCAGCGGCCACGCGGCCGGACTTCTTGGCAGCGGCGGCCAAGCCCTTCTTGCGCAGCCAGTCAATCGCGGCCTCCGCGTCGCCGTTGCTCTCAACCAGGGCCTTCTTGACGTCCATCATGCCCGCGCCGGTCTTCTCGCGCAGGTCGCGGACCATGGCTGCCGTGATCTCGGCCATCTCTCGTCTTCCCGTCTTCTGGCGCACCAGGCCCTCCGGTTCGGGGCCGGCGGGCACGCGGTGCCGTGTATGCGACACGCCGGGGCAGCGATGCCACCCCGGCGCGTTCAGGTCATTGCGAGCCCGGCGGGGTCAGGCCCCGCCCCGGCCCGCGGGCGATCAGCCGGCGCGGTTGCCGTCGTCGCGGTTGTTCTGGACCATCTGCTCCAGGCTTTCCGTGTCCACACCCACATCCGGGCTGGACTGGGCGCCACCGCCCAGAGCCGGGCCGTCCGCCACCTCGGCGCCGCCGAGCGTCTCGGGGATCGCCCCGGCGCCAGGCAGGACAATGTCCTCGTCCGGCAGCGCGTCGGTCGGCAGGTCGGACTGCGCGCCGATATCGACGCCGGAGGCCTGCAGCTCGGCGGAGATGCCGTCGAACACGGCGCCAGCCATCATGTCGCAATACAGGTTGATGGCGCGGATTGCGTCGTCATTGCCCGGGATCGGGAAGGCGACGCCCGAGGGATCGGCGTTGGAGTCGCAGACGGCGATCACGGGGATGCCGAGCTTGTTGGCCTCCTCGATCGCCAGCTTCTCCTTGATCGTGTCGATCACGAAGATGATGTCCGGCAGGCCGCCCATCTCACGGATGCCGCCCAGCGCGCGGTTCAGCTTCTCGCGCTCGCGGGTCAGCATCAGGATCTCCTTCTTGGTGAGACCCTGGGTGTTGCCGGCCAGCTGCTCGTCCATCTGCTTCAGGCGCTTGATGGAGCCGGTGATGGTCTTCCAGTTGGTGAGCATGCCGCCCAGCCAACGGTGGTTCACGTAGTACTGGCCGCAGCGGGTCGCCGCCTCGGCCACATAGTCGGCCGCCGCCTTCTTGGTGCCCACGAAGAGCACGCGGCCGCCGCCGGCCACGATGTCACGGACGGCGCGCAGCGCGCGGTCCATCAGGGGCACGGTCTGCTGCAGGTCCAGGATGTGCACCTGGTTGCGCACGCCGAAGATGTACGGAGCCATCTTCGGGTTCCAGCGGCGGGTATGGTGGCCGAAATGTACGCCGGCCTCGAGCAGGCCGCGCAGGGTAACCTCGGGCATCGCCATGGTGGCGGTTCCTTCCTTCCGATCAGATCCGGTTGGGCCTCCGCGGCGCTGAACCCCATATGGCCCTTTCCCTGCGGGAAAAACCTGGGGACCGGACCCTGCCGCGTATCTCGGAAGGGCGCGCCGCGTGCGGATTTGCCAGGCGCGGGGGTCCGCGTCCGGCCGGCGCGATATGGCATGTGGGCGGGGGCGGGGCAAGAGTTTCCCCACTCCGCCCCGATCCGGAGGCCGTCAGGCGGCCAGCGCGGCGTCCAGCTTCTCCAGGGCAGCCCTTTCCGGCGGCGAGATCCCAGTCAGCAGCCCGAGGAAGCCGCCCTTTATCTCAGCCAGTTGCACTGCCCGGTCCATCACGCGCCGGCGCAGCGCGACGCGCGCTTCGGGTGCCAGGGCATGAACATAGTCGGTCCAGGCAGCCAGCAGGCTCGGGGGTGGCGGCTTGGCCAGCCACTGCGCCAGCAGGGCGCGACCGTCGCTCTCGGCATCCAGCCCCACCCCATGGGCCGCGTCCAGCACGGCTTTCCGCTCCTTCTCACCCATCACCCCATCGGCCCAGGCGACGATCACCAGCGGTACGATGGACAGGGCGGCGACAGTATGGGGGCTGATACCCAGGGCGATCAGCCGCTCCAGCAGCGCTTCGTCCCGCAGGCCCGAGGCCTCCGCCAGCCGCTCCCGCTCCGGGCGGGCAGGATCGGCGGCACGCAGGCGCCGGATCAGCTCCTCATTGTGCCGGGCGAAGAACGCCTCCTCCAGCGCCCGCCGGCGTTCGTCGAGGAAATCCTTGCTCATTGAATTCTCCCACTGTGACAGGCGCTCTGGTCGCGCGCCCTTGACAAGGGAGAGGTTGGGACTGCCCGTCCGCCCTTCCAACTCGCCAGCCCGCAGGCACGCCTGGGCTGCCATGCGCCACGATGGCAGTCTGCGCCGCAACCCGTCCAGACAGGACCACGCTGCATGACCATGCCCGCCCCGATGAATGCCCCTGCCACCGCCCTCGACCTGCGTTACGGCGTGCCCGGCCTGCCCGCCGGTCCGACCAATACGGTTGTCGAGAGCATCCTCGCCCACCGCTCCTACCGGAACTTCCTTGACCGGAAGCTGGAGCCCGGCACGCTCGAGACCCTGGTCGCCGCGGCCTCCTCCGCCCCCTCCTCCTCCAATATGCAGACCTGGAGCGTGGTCGCGGTGGAGGATCCCGAGCGGAAGGCCCGGCTCTCCGTCCTCTCGGGTAACCAGGGATTCATCCGTCAGGCGCCGCTCTTTCTTTGCTGGATCGCCGACCTCTCGCGCCTGGAGCGGCTGGGCGAGGCGCATCAGCAGAAGCTGGAAGGTATCGCCTATCTCGAATGCTACATGGTGGCGCTCGTGGATGCCGCGCTGGCGGCCCAGAACGCGCTGGTGGCGGCGGAATCAATCGGGCTGGGCGGCGTCTATGTCGGCGGGCTGCGTAACCGCCCGCTGGAGGTGGCGGCGGAGTTGAAGCTCCCGCCCAACGCCTTCGCGGCCTTCGGGCTGGCAATTGGCTGGCCCGACCCCGCTGCCCGGGCTGAAGTGAAGCCCCGCCTGCCACAGTCACTGGTCCTGCACCGCGAAACCTATGACGCCTCTGACGAGCAGGCCGGGGTTACAGCCTATGATGAGACCCTGGCTAACTTCTCCGAGGCCAATGGGATGGGCCGGGTGGGGTGGTCCGACCGGATGCTGAAGCGTGTCGCCGGCCCCGAATCGCTCAGCGGGCGCCACACCATGACGGAGACGCTGAAGGCCATGGGCTTTGGGCTGAAATAACGCGGGACGGAGTTGGCCTCGGGCGCGAGGCCGCGCCCTAGTGGGGCGGCTCAGGCCGCCTCCACCGCCTCTACCCCCGGGATAACCTTCAGCGCCTGAGCCAGGCGCGGGGAGACGTTCCAACGGCCAGGTAGGGTCAGCTCCACCTCCTGCCCCGGGCCAGTGCGGGGGATGAGGATCACCTCCCCCTTGCCCCTTCCCTCGCGTTCCAGCAACGCACGCAGCGGCTCCAGCGCGTCCATCGCCGCGATCTCGATCCGGAGCCCGGCGCCGACGGACTGGGCGGCACGCTCCAGCGGCTCGCAATCGAGCGCAGTCAGCCGCACCGCCTCGCCATCGGCGCGGACCTCCGAGGTGAACAGGACGGCGTTGCCCTCGGTCAGCATCTCCCGGCACTTGCCGAGAATTTCGGAGAAGCAGGTCACCTCCGTGCTGCCGGACGCGTCGGAGATGCGGACCCAGGCCATGCGGCTGCCGGTCTTGGTCGTGCGTTCCTTCGTGCCGATCACGGTGCCGGCGAGCTTCAGCCGTGCTGCCCCGGCCTGGGCACGCTCGGTCATCTTCGCAATCGGGCAGACATGCAGCTTGGCCAGCACGTCCTTATAGGCATCCAGCGGATGGGCCGAGAGGTGGAAGCCGATCGCATCCGCCTCCTGGGAAAGCTTATCAAGCTGCGGCCAATCCGGCATGTCGCGCAGGCGCAGAGGCGGCGTGTCGGCAGCGGCGCCCGGCATGCCGAACAGCCCGATCTGCGCGCTGGCCCGGTCCTCGGCAGCCGCCTGCGCGCGGCGGATGATCTGCTCCGCCCCTTCCGTCACGCGTGCGCGGTTCGGGTCCAGCGATTCGAAGGCGCCAGCGCGGGCCAGGTTCTCCACCTGCATCTTGTTCAGCAGCTTCGGATCGACGCGATCCGCGAAGTCGGAGAGCGACTTGAACGGGCCACCCTCCTTACGTGCCGCCACCAGGTCCTTCATCGCGGCCAAGCCCACCCGCTTCACCGCCGCCAGGGCGAAGCGAATGCTCTTCTTCCCGTCCTCCTGCATTTCCACCGCGAACTCTGCCTCGCTTCTGTTCACGTCGGGCGGCAGCACCTTGATGCCGAGGCGCGAGGCTTCCGAGAGATGGGAGGCGAGCTTGTCCGTGTTGGTCATGTCCAGCGACATGATCGCCGCCAGAAATTCGACGGGGTGGTTCGCCTTCAGCCAGGCCGTCTGGTAGGAGACGAGCGCATAGGCGGCGGCGTGCGACTTGTTGAAGCCGTATTCCGCGAAGCGCTCCATCAGGTCGAAGATCTCGCCCGCCTTATCCTCGGGGATGCCGTTCTTCACGGCCCCCTCGGTGAAGATCTTGCGCTGCGCCTCCATCTCGGAGCGGATCTTCTTGCCCATGGCGCGGCGCAGCAGGTCGGCGCCGCCGAGCGAATAGCCCGCCAGCTCCTGGCTGATCTGCATCACCTGCTCCTGGTAGACGAGGATCCCGTAGGTCTCCTCCACCAGCTTCCGCATGGCCGGATGCACGGGCTCCCAGGCCTGCCCATGCTTGCGGGCGCAATAGGCCGGGATGTTGGCCATCGGGCCCGGGCGGTAGAGCGACACCGCCGCGATCAGGTCCTCGAAGCGGTCTGGGCGCATCATGCGGAGAACGTCCCGCATGCCCTGGCTTTCGAACTGGAACACGCCGGCCGCATCGCCCTTGGCGAGCATCTCGAACGTCCTGGCATCGTCCAGCGGGATGGTGGTGATGTCGATCTGCTTGCCCTGACCCGCCAGGATATCCAGCGCACGCTGGATCACCGTGAGCGTCTTCAGGCCAAGGAAGTCGAACTTTACCAGCGACGCGCTCTCCACATACTTCATGGAGTACTGCGTCACGAGCATCTCACTGCGGGGATCGCGGTAGAGCGGCACGATCTCGATCAGCGGCTTCCGCCCGATCACCACGCCCGCCGCGTGAGTGGAGGCGTTCCGGTACAGGCCTTCGAGCTGGAGCGCCGTCTGCATCAGGCGGTCCACATTCTCGTCCGTCTCACGCATCTCCCGCAGCCGCGGCTCGCCATCCAGCGCCTCCTGCAGCGTGGGCGGCTTGGCGGCGTTGAAGGGAATCAGCTCGGCAATCTTGTTCACCTGGCCGAAGGGCAGGCCCATGACACGGCCGACATCGCGCACCACCGCCTTCGCCTGCAGGCGGCCGAAGGTGATGATCTGCCCTACGCGATCCGGCCCGTACTCGTTCCGGACGTAATTGATGACCTCTTCGCGCCGGTCCTGGCAGAAGTCGATATCGAAGTCCGGCATGGACACGCGCTCGGGGTTCAGGAAGCGCTCGAAGAGCAGGCCGAAGCGCATCGGGTCCAGGTCGGTGATGGTCAGCGCCCAGGCGGCAACCGAGCCCGCGCCCGATCCACGTCCCGGCCCCACCGGGATGTCATGCGCCTTCGCCCACTGGATGAAGTCGGCCACGATCAGGAAGTAGCCAGAGAAGCCCATCCTCTCGATGATGCCCAGCTCAAACTCCAGCCGCTCGCGGTAGGCCGGGCGCTGCTCCTCGGGCGTGCCCTGCACATCCAGCCGCTTCTCCAGCCCTTGCCGGGCCATGTCCTGGACGATCTGCGCCTCGGTCATGCCCTCCTGCACCTTACGGCTGATGGGCAGTTCCGGCTTCTTCGTCTCGGCCATGACGGCGCAGCGGCGGGCAATGGCCAAGGTGTTGTCGCAGGCCTCCGGCAGGTCCTTGAACAGTTCCCGCATCACCGAAGGAGGCTTGAACCAGTGCTCGGGCGTTACCCGACGGCGGTCAGGCTCCGCCAGGGTGCGGCCCTCTGCGATGCAGAGCAGCGCGTCATGCGCCTCATGCGCGGCCGAGGCGGCGAAATACACGTCATTGGCCGCCACGATCGGCACGGCGGCGGCGTCGGCGATGGCCAGCAGCCCCGGCTCCACGGCCCGGTCCCGTTCCGTGCCGTGCCGGGTCAGTTCCACCGCCAGATTGTCGCCATAGGCCTCGCGCAACGCAGCCAATAGGCCCTCGGCCTGGGGGCGCCGTCCCTCGGCCAAGAGGCGGCCCAGCGGGCCCAGCGTGCCGCCGGTCAGCAGGAAGACGCCTTCCGCATGGGCGCGCAGCTGGTCTAGATTGATCGCGGGCTTACCCGATGGGTCCTCCCCCAGCCAGCCCAGGGAGGACAGGCGCTGGATATTTTCCAGCCCCGGCTTCGTCATGGCCAGCGCCACCACAGGGTCAGGCGGCAACCGCGCTGCCTCCGGCCGCTCCGGTTCCTTCGCGCGGGCCAGCCAGAGCTGGCACCCGATGATTGGCTGCACCCCCTCCTTGGTCGCGTACTGGCTGAATTCCAGGGCGCCGAACATGACGGCGGTATCGGTCAGCGCCAAGGCGGGCATACCGGCCTTGCGGGCCATGCCGGGCAGCTTGTCCGCTTTGATGGCGCCCTCCGCGAGCGAATAGGCGGAGTGGACGTGGAGATGAACGAAGCTGCCGGACATGGGGGGAATATAGGAGGTCCGGCCCCGAGCCGCAGGCGATTCCCGGGCGGCGGGGCCGGAACGGACGGGGGTGTGGCTAGGCGGGAACGATCAGCCCGTCCCGAAGGGTGACGGTCCGGTCCATCCGCGCCGCCAGATCCGGGTTGTGGGTGGCAATCAGCGCGGCCAGGCCCCTGCCCCGCACAGCGTCCAGCAGTTCCGCGAAGACGCGGTCGGCTGTGCCCGTGTCCAGATTGCCAGTGGGCTCATCGGCCAGTAGCACCTTGGGCCCATTCGCCAGGGCACGCGCGATGGCCACACGCTGCTGCTCGCCGCCCGACAGCCGGCTGGGCCGGTGGTCGAGGCGGTTCTGCAACCCGAAGGTGCCCAGAAGCTCGCGCGCGCGCGCCACCGCGTCCCGGCGCCGCTTCCCGGCGGCAAGCTGCGGGAGGACGATGTTCTCCTCCGCCGTGAATTCCGGCAGCAGGTGATGGAACTGGTAGACGAAGCCGATCGTCTCCCGGCGTAGCGCTGTCCGGGCATCGTCGCCCAGGCTGCCGGAATCGCGCCCTTCGACCAGCACCCGGCCGGCATCCGGCTTCTCCAGCAACCCAGCCACATGCAGAAGCGTGGACTTGCCGGTGCCCGATGGTGCGACGAGCGCCACGATCTCCCCGGCATGCAAGTCCAGATCCGCCCCACGCAGCACGGGCAGCTCCCCGGCTTCGGTGCGGTAACGCCGCTCCACCCCGCGCAGGACGAGCGGCGCCCCGTTCGGCGCCTCAGCCATTGCGCAATCCCTCCACGGGATCGAGCCGGGCCGCGCGCCATGACGGATAAATGGTGGCGAGCAGTGAGAGGGTAAGGCCCATGATGACGACCTGCGCCACTTCCATCGGTTCCACCACCGCGGGCAGCTTCGTCAGGAAATAGACCTCGGCATTGAACAGATCCGTCCCCGTCAGAGACTGCAGGAATTGCCGGATGTGCTCGATGTTCAGGCAGAAAACCAGCCCGATCAGGAAACCGATCAGCGTGCCGGACACGCCGATCGAAGCCCCGGCCAGCAGGAAAATGCGCAGGATCGACCCCCGCGTGGCGCCCACCGTCCGCAACACTGCGATATCCCGCCCTTTGTCCTTCACCAGCATGATCAGCGAGGAGATGATGTTGAAGGCCGCGACGATGATGATCAGCGTCAGGATCAGGAACATCACGTTCCGCTCCACCTGCACCGCCGCGAAGAAGGAGGAATTGGAGGCCTGCCAGTCCAGCACGCGCACAGGCCGGCCGCGCAACGCCTCGAAGATCGCGCGGGTGGCGTTGCGGACATGGTCTGGGTTGTCGACGAAAACCTCCACCTGCGTCGCCGTGTCGCGGTGCTGGAAATAGAGCTGGGCGGCCTGGAAGGGCAGGAAGACGTAGCTGGAATCGTATTCCTGCATCCCCGCCTCAAACATCGCCACCACCTCATAAGCCTTGAGGCGCGGGACGGTGCCGACAACGGTGGCACGGCCCTGGGGCGAAACAAGGGTGATCTTGTCCCCGATCCGCAGCCCCAGACGCCTGGCCAGGCGGGTACCGACCACGATCGTGTCGTCCCCGCCGAAGCGCGACAGGTCGCCGGCGCGGATATTGTCGGCGATCAAAGGCCGTGTCCGCAGATCCTCCGGCCGGATGCCGCGCGCCAGGCCACCGGTCGCCCCGCCCTGCTCGCTCGTGAAGAGAACCTGTCCCTCGACAATTGGCGTCGCGGAGACGATGCCGGGAAGCTGGCGGACGCGGGCGGCGATGTCGTCGAAATCCCGCAGCCCCTCCTCGTTCTGGGCATAGACGCCGAGATGCCCGTTCAGCCCGAGGATTCGGCCCAGCAGCTCCTGCCGGAAGCCGTTCATCACGGACATGACGATGATGAGCGTCGCGACACCAAGCGCGATGCCCACCAGCGAGAAGATGGCGATGACGGAGACAAAGCGCTCGCCCTTCCGGGCGCGCAGATACCGGAAGGCGACGGCGCGCTCGAAAGGCGAGAACATCAGGGAATGCTGGCCTTGATCTTCGCGACGACCTCTTCCAACGGCAGCTCCAGCCGCTCACCGGTCGCACGGCGCTTCAGTTCCACGATGCCCTTCGCGGCGCCGCGTGGCCCCACGATCGCCTGCCAGGGATAGCCGACCAGATCCGCATCGGCGAACTTGGCGCCGGCTCGCTCACCGCGGTCGTCATAGACGGCCTCGCCCGGCAGGGCGGCGTAAAGCTGCTCGCAAAGCGCATCCGCCGCCGCATCGCCCGGCTTCAGATTGAGGATGGCGCAGGCGAAGGGCGCCACCGCATCCGGCCAGATGATGCCGTTCTCGTCGTGCCCGGCCTCGATGATGGCGGCGAGCAGGCGGGAGACACCAATGCCGTAGGAGCCCATCTCCGGGTTCACCGGCGTGCCGTCCGGCCCGGCCACGGTCAGCCCCATAGGCTTGGAGTACTTCGTGCCGAAGTAGAAGATATGGCCCACCTCGATGCCGCGCGCCGTCACCTGCGATTCCGCGGGAATGGCGTTCCAGGCATCCAGATCGTGCTTCTCGTCGGTCGCCGCGTAGCGGCTGGTCCAGAAATCGACCACCGGCGAGGGATCGCCCGTGCCGCTCGGGTCCTGCGCCAGCACGTCAAAGTCCAGCAGGTCCTTGTGCAGGAAGACCTCGCTCTCGCCCGTCTCCGCCAGGATGATGAACTCGTGGGAGAGGTTGCCGCCGATCGGGCCGGTATCGGCCTGCATCGGGATGGCCTTCAGCCCCATCCGCGCGAAGGTCCGCAGATAGGCGCGGAACATCAGCCGGTAGGATTGGCGCGCACCCTCGGCATCCAGGTCGAAGGAATAGCCGTCCTTCATCAGGAATTCGCGGCCGCGCATCACGCCGAAGCGGGGGCGGATCTCGTCCCGGAACTTCCACTGGATATGGTAGAGATTCCGCGGCAGGTCCCGGTAGGACTTGGCGTATGTCTTGAAGATGTCGGTGACCATTTCCTCGTTGGTCGGGCCGTAGAGCATCTCCCGGTCATGCCGGTCGGTGATGCGCAGCATCTCCTTGCCATAGTCGTCATAGCGGCCGCTCTCCTTCCAGAGTTCGGCCGGCTGGATGGTCGGCATCAGGATTTCCTGCGCCCCGGCCAGGTCCTGCTCCTGCCGGACAATGTCCGAGACCTTCCGTAGGACGCGCAGCCCCAGCGGCAGCCAGGCATAGATGCCGGCGCTGGTCTGGCGGATGAGGCCGGCCCGCAGCATGAGGCGGTGCGAGACGATCTGCGCCTCGGCGGGCGTTTCCTTGAGCGTGGGCAGAAAGGCGCGGGAGAGGCGCAAGGCAGGTGGCTCCGGTGAAATCGGGCGCAACCTAATGCGGATCGGCCGGGCGCGGTATCGCCCGAAGCAGGGAATCCGCCATCAAACCGTCTCGGGCTGTTTCCGGATGCGGAGTGGCGCACGCCTCGGCCGGCATCTGAGAAAAAAAAGGGCCGTCCCGAAGGAACGGCCCGAGTTTAGGGAGGAAACGCCAGTCACACGGCGGAAGAGGAAGAGCCCTCTTCCATGTCCCGATGATGCTGCCCTGCAGCGTCCGATGAAAGGTTTTTCGACGGGCTTCGGCTGAAAAAACAGGCTTATCAGCTCGTAATTGCGCATTTTATATTCAAGTCAGCCCACGTCTGGCGCATCTGCCTAATCATTAGGCTTCGCGAGCCATCCTTCGCGGAAGGACAGCCAGTCGGCGCGAACCAGCCATTCGATGAACAGCCAAACCAGGACGGAGATCAGGGTCGTCAGCAACACCACCCGAAGCGCCCGCACCTGCCGCGGGGCGCCGCGCCAGCCGCCGGCCGCCTCACCGTCCGGATCAGGATTCACCCCGATCGGCAACACGGCGAAGAGCACGGTCCACCAGACCAGGAAGTAGACAACGATACCCGTAACCCAGCCCATGAGCTGCCTTGCCCTGTCCTTGCCGTAATCCCGCGGCCATCCCCGGCGTTCTTCTCGCCGGACAGTCCGGAAAGGAGATCGCCATGCGACGTATCACGCTTCTTGCCGGCCTCGCCCTGATGGCGCTGCCGATGCTGCCACAAGAGGCCGAGGCCCGTCCGGACCGGGACGAGTATCGCCGGTGGGAGCGCGAACACCGCCGGTGGGAACGCCAGGAGCGCCGTGAGGCCCGCCGCGAGGAGCGCTGGCACCGCCAGCGCTGGCGCGAGGCACGCCGCTACGAGGAGTGGCGCCGCCACAACGCCTATGGCCCGCCGGTGGCCTACGCCCCTCCCGCTCCGGTCCTGCAGTTCAACATTCGCTGAGCGGCGTCACACCCGGAGCAGGTGCAGCTCCACCAGCGGCCGCTTGCGAACGCGGCGGCCGATGGCCTTGCGAAGGGCGGCCCGTGCCGCTTCGCGCAAGGCTGCATCCTCCCGCCGCAATGGCGCGGGCAGGTCGTTGACCAGCCGCGCCAGGTCCGCGGCGATCTGGGCTGGCGCGTCTTCCCCCTGCTCGAAAAGCCCGGGGGCGGAGATCTGCGGTATGCCCCGCACCCGCCCTGCATCGTCCACGGCCAGGGAGCCGACGACGACGCCGTTGAACAGCATGCGGCGCCGTGCGCCCAGCACTCCACCCTCAAGTGGCAGCAGCCGCGTGCCGTCCAGCGCCAGCTTGCCACTCTGAACGGTTTCACAGACCTCGACCGGGCCCGGCCCCAGGCAGAGCACGTCGCCATCCTCGATCAGGTGCGGCTCGGAGCCGAACTCCCGCGCCAGGGCGGCATGCTCCTGCAGATGGCGCCACTCGCCATGCACGGGCACGGCATGGCGCGGCTTCACCAATTCGTAGAGGCGCCGCAGCTCGTCCTTGGCCGGGTGGCCGGAAACATGGACCGGATGCTCCGAATCAGGAGTGATCACGCGGCAACCAGCGCGGTAGAGCGCGGCCTCCACATTCATGATCGCCTTCTCATTCCCCGGGATCATGCGGGAGGAGAAGATCACCGTATCCCCCTCACCCAGCGAGATCTGGGGATGGGTGTCGGCCGCAATCTTCGCCAGCGCCGAGCGGGGCTCGCCCTGGCTGCCCGTGCAGATGATCAGCAACTCGTCATCCGGCAGGTAGCCCGCCTCCTCTTCATCGAGGAAGGGGGGCAGATCCGTCAGATAGCCGGTCTCGCGCGCCGCGGCATCGGCGTTGCGGAGGGAGCGCCCGAACAGCGCTACCCGCCGCCCCGCAGCCATGGCGGCCCGGCTGATCGATTCCACACGGGCAATGTTTGTCGCGAAGCAGGCCACCGCCACCCGGCCCTTCAGCCCGGCGATCAGGGAGGTCAGCGCCTCCCGCACATCGGCCTCGCTACCCGAATGCCCGTCCACCAGGGCATTGGTGCTGTCACAGACCATGGCCAGCACCCCCTCCTCGCCGAGCGCGGCGAAGCCTGCCTCGTCGGTCGGTGGGCCGGTCAGCGGATTGGGGTCCAGCTTCCAGTCACCCGTGTGCAGCACGATCCCGTGCCGGGTCCGGATGGCCAGTGCCTGCGCCTCGGGCACAGAATGCGCGACGCGCAGGAACTGGAGGTCGAAGTTCCCGACCTTCATCCGCGAGGAGAGCGGGACCGTGTGGAGCGTTACCTCGTTCAGGAGCCCGGCCTCGCCGAGCTTTCGGCGAAGAACCGCGCTGGCAAAGGGGCTGGCGTAGACAGGGCAGCGCAGGAAGGGCCAGAGAGCGGCCACGGCCCCCAGATGGTCCTCATGCGCGTGCGTGATGACCAGCCCCACCAAGCGGTCACGCCGTTCGGTGAGCCAGGCCGGGTCCGGCACCAGGATTTCAGCCTCCGGCGACTCAGCGCCGCCGAAGCCGATGCCACAGTCCACCGCCAGGAGTTGGCCGTCCAGGCGATAGACATTGAGGTTCATGCCGATCTCCCCCGTCCCCCCGAGCGGGAGGAAGGCGAGGTCGTCGGTCGCGTCGAATGTCATTCGTTCTCGTTCTTGAGAGAGTCTGGGAGCGTTGTCTTATGGAAGATGGGGGGTGGGTTCCGGGCCGCCAACAGGCGAAGCCCGTCCAAGGTGATATCGGGGTCGGTATGTTGAATGACGGTGGTGCCCTCCGCGAACAAGGGGGCGAGCCCTCCTGTCGCGATCACCTTCAGGGGACCACCGTGCTCCACCCGGATCCGGGCTACCAGCCCTTCGACCAAGCCGACATAACCCCAGTAAATGCCGGACTGCATGGCGGGCACTGTGTCCCGGCCGATGACGGACTGGGGCCTGCCGATGCCGATCCGCGGCAGGCGGGCGGCCGCCCGATGCAACGCCTCGATGGAAAGGTTGATCCCCGGGGCGATCACCCCGCCCACATAGGCGCCGCCCACGCCTACTACGTCAAAGGTCGTCGCGGTGCCGAAATCGATGACGATCAGCGGCGCTATGTAGCGGTGGTGGGCCGCCAGCGCATTGAGCAGGCGGTCGGCGCCGACCTCCATGGGGCGGTCCACCAGGATGTCAAAGCCCCATTCCACGCTGCCCGCCCGGGCAACCAGGGGCTCGCAATTGAACCAGTCCCGGCAGAGGCGTCGTAGGCTATAAAGGGCGGCGGGCACTACGGTGCCGATGGCGCAGCCCGTAATATCCGTCGGCTTCAGCCCGGAATGTGAGAGAAGGGTAAGAAGCCAGACGGCATATTCATCGCTCGTCCGGTCTGCCCGGGTGGCGATGCGCCAGCGGCCGCGCCACTCGGCCCCATCATGCACGGCAAAAACGACATTGGTGTTGCCAGCGTCGATAGCCAGGAGCATGGGCGCAAATCCTCCAGGGCCTCTAGGGGTTCACATCCCCGGCCATGACCGTTTCCATGCCTGTTGCGGTGCGAAGGCGCAATGCACCGGTGTCGTCCAGGCCTTCGAAATGGCCCTGCCGCACCCCACCGGGGACGGTGACGGTCAGCATCGCACCAGGTGCATGGCCCCGGGTGAGCCAGGCCTGCCGCACAGGGCCGAAGCCCTGGGCAGCCTGGATGCCCTGCCACCGGTCCAACGCCGCGAGAATCAGCGCTGTCGCCACCTCTGGCTCCAGCGCCGGCGGAGGCAGGGCCGCCGTCGCGCGGCCGGGCACCTCCGGCGCATAGGCCAGGTTCACACCAAAGCCGAAGCAGAGCCAGGCAAGCCCGCCCGAGGCATCCAGCGCCGCCTCGGTCAGAATGCCCGCGCATTTCCCCCCGCGGAGAAGCAGGTCATTCGGCCATTTAAGAGTCAGCCCCGGCCCGGCATGAGGCGACAGCGCCTCATAGACCGCAACCGCCGCCAGGAGACTCCATTGCGGAACCTCGCGGGCCGCCGCCTGCGGCCGCAGCAATACGGACAGAAAAAGATTGCCGGCCGGCGACTCCCAGCTCCGGCCATGGGTGCCTCGCCCGGCTGTCTGCCGGCGGGCGAGGATGGCGAGCCGATCCGCCTCCCCCGCCTCGGCCCTGTTCCGGATCAGGTCGGCGGTGCTGGGGAGCAGATCATGAACCTGAAGCCGCCAGCCCGCCGGGACGGGCGTCACCCCCCCAGGGCCGCGACAGCCGTCGCGGCCGCCGCCACGATCGGCGCCGGGAAGAGGAAGAAGAGCACGTTGAAGAGCCCCGCCCCCGCCAGGACCAGCGACACCGAAGCCGAACGCGGGTCCAGCGCACCCTCGGGCGCGTCGAAATACATCACCTTAATAATACGCAGGTAGTAATAGGCGCTGACCACGCTGGTGAGCACGCCCACCGTCGCGAGGAACCAGTACCCCTCCTGCACTGCGGCCAAGAAAACATAGAGCTTCGAGAAGAAGCCCGCGAGCGGCGGAATGCCAGCCATGGAGAACATGAACACCACCATGGCGAGGCCCATGGCCGGATCGG
The DNA here is from genome assembly GCF_049629625.1 of Roseomonas chloroacetimidivorans. Taxonomy (NCBI): domain Bacteria; kingdom Pseudomonadati; phylum Pseudomonadota; class Alphaproteobacteria; order Acetobacterales; family Roseomonadaceae; genus Roseomonas; species Roseomonas chloroacetimidivorans. Next base: position 125,376 of record NZ_JBNBZS010000001.1, read on the forward strand.
TGCGGCCCAGGCCAGCCAAGTCCTCAATCCGCTCCAGCGCGCGCCCCTGGCGGCGCATGGAAACCAGCACCGCGAAAGTACCGGCATTCATGACCAAGTAGATCGCCATGTAGAGCATCACGCCACGCAGGCCGACATCGGTGGCAACCACCAGGCCCATCAGCGCGTAGCCGACATGGCCGATGGAAGAATAGGCCATCAGCCGCTTGATGTTCTGCTGCCGGATGGCCGCAAGCGATCCCAGCAGCATCGAACCCAGCGAGGCCAGCCAGATGACGCCCTGCCACTGCGCCGCCAGATCCGCGAAGGGATCCGCCAGCACGCGCACCAGCAGCGCCACCGCTGCGACCTTCGGCGCCGAGGCGAAAAAGGCCGTCACCGGCGTCGGCGCGCCCTCATAGACATCCGGCGTCCACATGTGGAAGGGGACGGCCGAAATCTTGAAGGCCAGCGCCGCGGTCACGAAGGTCATGCCGATCACCAGACCAAGAGGCACGCCCTCCTGTCCCGACACCGCATTCCCAATCGCCGCAAAATTGGTCGAGCCGGCGAAGCCATAGGTGAGGCTGGCGCCGTAGAGATAAAGGCCAGAAGCGAGCGCGCCGAGCACGAAGTACTTCAGCCCGGCTTCAGCGGAACGCGCGTTGTCCCGGTCAAAGGCCGCGATGACATAGAGCGAAAGCGATAGCAGCTCGAGGCCCATATAGAGGGTGATGAGGTCGGAGGCCGACACCATCACCATCATGCCGACCGTGCTGAGCAGCACCAGGATCGGAAACTCGAAGCGGGCGATGCCCTGCTTCTCGTTCCAGTCCAGCGCGAGCATCAGCCCGGTGGCGGCGCCGAGCAGGATCAGGATCTTCGCGAAGCGTGCGAAGCTGTCCGAGATGAACTGATTGCCGAAGGCCATGCCGTCCGGCGTGGCCATGGCTATCACCGCCGCCACGAGCAGCGCGCCGAGCGTGCCCATGGTGATCGGGAAGGTCATCTCCCGCTTTGGAATGACGCCGACCAGCAGCAGCACCAGCGCGGCGACTGCCAGGAAGATCTCAGGAAGAGCGAGGGTCCAGTTCATCGGCTCACAGCCCGGCCACGCGCGGCACGGCGAGGGCGGCCTCATGCCGCTCCACCAGAGCGGCGACAGAGGCTTCCCAGACATGGGTGAAGGAGGACGGATAGACCCCCATCCAAAGGGTAAGGAGGATCAGCGGCGCGAAGATCGCGATCTCCCGCGGGGAGAGGTCGACTAGGCGCAGCACCTCGTCCTTCGTGACCTTGGAGAAGATCACACGGCGGTACAGCCAGAGCATATAGGCCGCGCCCAAAATCATACCCAGGCCCGCCCCCAGCGACACCCAGGGATTGGAGCGCCAGGCGCCGACAATCACCAAGAACTCGCCCGGGAAGTTCGCCGTGCCCGGCAGAGCGACGCTCGCCATGGTGAAGAGCATGAAGACCATGGCGTAGATCGGCATGATCTTCGCAACCCCGCCGTAGCGCGCGATCTCCCGCGAATGCACGCGGTCATAAAGCACTCCGACGCAGAGGAAGAGCGCGCCCGAAACCACGCCATGCGCGAGCATGGTGAACAGGGCGCCCGAGATGCCCTGCTGGTTGAAGGTGAACAGGCCGATCGTGACGATGCCCATATGCGCCACCGAGGAGTAGGCAATGAGCTTCTTCATGTCGTCCTGAACGAAGGCGATCATGCTCGTGTAGATCACGGCAATGACGCTCAGGGCGAAGATGAGCGGCGCGAAGAACTGCGATGCCTCGGGAAAGAGCGGGATGGAGAAGCGCAGGAAGCCATAGCCTCCCATCTTCAGCAGCACGCCAGCCAGGATCACCGAGCCCGCGGTCGGGGCTTCCACATGCGCGTCCGGCAGCCAGGTGTGCACCGGCCACATCGGCACCTTCACCGCGAAGGAGGCGAAGAAGGCCAGGAACATCCAATACTGCCAGGAGGGCGGCACCGTGGCCTGCATCAGCGTTGCGATGTCCGTGCTACCGGCATTGTACCAGAGCGCGAGGATCGCAAGCAGCATCAGCACGGAGCCGAGCAGCGTGTAGAGGAAGAACTTGAAGGCCGCGTAGACGCGGCGCTGCCCGCCCCATACCCCGATGATCAGGAACATCGGGATCAGCACGCCTTCGAAGAAGACGTAGAAGATGATGAGGTCCAGCGCGCAGAACATGCCGACCATCATCGTCTCCAGGACGAGGAAGGCGATCATGTACTCCCGCACCCGGGTCTGTACCGCTTCCCAGGAAGCGAGGATGCAGATCGGGGTCAGCAGCGTGGAGAGCAGGACGAACAGCATCGAGATACCGTCCACGCCCATATGGTAGTTGACGCCGAACTCCGGAAGCCAGGATGCCCGCTCAACGAACTGCGCGTCCGCCACAGTAGGATCGAAACGGAACCAGAGGATCAGCGACAGGACGAAGACGATCAGGCTGGTCCAGAGCGCGGTCCAGCGGGCATTGGAGGCGACGGTCGCCTCATCCCCCCGGACGCAGAGGATCGCCACCACCCCTGCCAAGGGCAGGAAGGTGAGTAGGGAGAGCAGCGGGAAGCCGACCGCGTTCATCGGGTGAAGCCCAGGAAGATGACGGAGACGAAGACCACGAGGCCCGCGATCATGGTGAAGGCGTAATTGGCCACGCGCCCGGTCTGGAAGCGCGCCACGCCGCGGGCGGCATCCACGGTGATGGCCGCGACGCCATTCGGGACGCCGTCGATGATCGTCGCATCGCCCGTCTTCCAGAACACCCGCGCGAGGCGCCGGAAGGGCCGCACGAAGATCGCGTCATACAGCTCGTCGAAATACCACTTGTGCAGCAGGAACTTGTGCAGTCCCGAGAAGGTCTGCGCCAGCCGCACCGGGATGCCCGGGGCGAACATGTAGAAGATATAGGCCAGGGCGATGCCGGCGATGCCGATCACTGTCGGGGCGAGTCCGACCCATTCAGGTGTTTCATGTGCCGCATGGAGAACGTGGTTGTGCTCGGCGGTGAAGATGGCACCGTTCCAGAACTCATGCTCGTGGTGGCCCACAAAGAGGTCGGAGAACACGGCGCCGGTGAAGAGCGCGCCCACCGCCAGGACCAGCAGGGGGATCAGCATCACCGCCGGGCTCTCATGCACATGCTCCATCACATGGTGGTCCGCCCGCGGCTTGCCGTGGAAGGTCACGATGAGGAGCCGCCAGGAGTAGAAGGCGGTGAGGAAGGCCGCGATCAGGCCCATGACGAAGGCGTACATCCCGGCCCCGGTATGGGCCGCGAAGGCGCTCTCCAGGATCATGTCCTTGGAGTAGTAGCCGGCGAAGAAGGGAACGCCGGCCAGGGCCAGGCTGCCGATCCACATCACCACATAGGTGACGGGGATCTTCGTCCAGATGCCGCCCATCTTCCGGATGTCCTGCTCATCCGACATCGCGTGGATCACGGAACCCGCCGAGAGGAAGAGCAGCGCCTTGAAGAAGGCGTGGGTGAAGAGGTGGAAGACCGCCGCCTGATAGGCTCCGACGCCAATGGCGAAGAACATGTAGCCGAGCTGCGAGCAGGTCGAATAAGCGATGATCCGCTTGATGTCGTTCTGCACGCAACCAATCGTCGCCGCAAAGAAGGCGGTGGTCGCACCGACGATGGTTACGATGGTCAGCGCCGTCGGGGCGTATTCGAAGATGGGCGACATGCGGGCCAGCAGGAACACGCCGGCGGTCACCATCGTGGCCGCATGGATCAGCGCGGATACCGGCGTCGGCCCCTCCATCGCGTCCGGCAGCCAGGTATGCAGGCCGATCTGTGCCGACTTACCGCAGGCGCCCAGGAACAGCAGGATTGAGATCACCTCGAGCGCCGGCATCCCAGCGAAGGTGGCCTGCCGCATCTCCTCAACCCGGCCGAAGATGTCCCCGAAGTTGAGCGCGCCAAAGGTCCAGAAGGTCAGCGCCATGCCCAGCATGAAGAACAGGTCGCCGACGCGGTTCACGATGAAGGCCTTCATCGAAGCCCGGTTCGCGCTCTCGCGGTCGTACCAGTAGCCGATCAGCAGGTAGCTCGCGAGGCCGACACCCTCCCAGCCGAAGAACAGCTGGACCAGGTTGTCCGCCGTCACCAGCATCAGCATGGCGAAGGTGAAGAGGCCGAGATAGGCGAAGAAGCGCGGCGGCGTCTCATCATGGGACATGTAGCCGACGCTGTAGAGATGGATGAAGGTCGAGATGAAGGTCACCATCCCCACCATCATCGCGCTCAGCGTGTCGTAGCGGAGCGCCCAGTCGACGGTCAGGCCGCCGACATCGATCCATTCGGTGATGGTGATAGTGCGGGGCGCGGAATGCAGCCCGACCTCGACAAAGGCCGAGACGCCGCAGATCGCGGCCAGCACCATGCAGCCTACCGAGACCCACATGGACAGGCGATCGCCCAGCCAGCGTCCGAAAAAGCCGGCCAGGCAGGCGCCCAGGAGGGGAAAGAAGACGGCACCGACGAACATGGCGCCCTAACCCTTCAGGGTGGACACGTCTTCCACCTCAATCGTGCCTCGGTTGCGGAAGTAGATGACCACCACCGCCAGACCAATCGCCGCCTCGGCGGCTGCGACGGTCAGGATGAACATAGCGAAGATCTGCCCCGTGAGATCCTGGAGCTGGGCCGAGAAGGCCACGAGATTCAGGTTCACGGAGAGCAGAATAAGCTCCACCGACATCAGGATGACGATGATGTTCTTCCGGTTCAGGAAGATGCCGAAGACGCCGAGCACGAAGAGGATCGCGCCCACTGTCAGGTAGTGGCCCAGTCCGATCGCGAGCATCAGTGGTGCCCCCCGTGACCATGGTCATCATGAGCGACCGCCTTCGGCTTCGCCTCCTCTGGCGGCAGCGGCCGCAGGATACCAAGCTGCCCGATGGAGGCGCCGACCGGCACCGAGGCCATGTCGAGCTGTGTCCGGCGGGCCACCTGGGCGCCAATGTCCTGGCGGCGGCTGCGATGGCGGTCACGATGGGTCAGCACAATGGCGCCGATCATCGCGACCAGCAGGATCAGGCCCGCGCCCTGGAAGAGGAAAACATAGTCCGTGTAGAGCACCCGCCCGATGGCGGCGGTGTTCTGCACGTCCGGCAGCACCGGATTGAGGCGCAGTCCCTCCGCCTGCCCGCTGGACTGCCAGGCGCCAAGGGCGAAGACCAGTTCTAGGAAGAGAATGCCGCCAATGACCGCGCCGATGGGGGCGTAACGCTGGAAGCCCTCACGCAACTGCGTGAAGTCGATGTCCAGCATCATAACCACGAAAAGGAACAGCACCGCGACCGCGCCGACATAGACGATGACCAGGATCATCGCCAGGAACTCGGCGCCGGCGATCAGGAAAAGCCCGGCAGCGTTGAAGAAAGCCAGGATCAGGTACAGCACGCTGTAGACCGGGTTCCGGCTGGTGACCACCATCACGGCGCTGGCGATCAGCACCGCGGAGAAGGCGTAGAAGGCGAGTCCAGCGATCATCGGTAGGGCGCATCCGCCTTGAGGCGCGCCGCCAGCATCGGCTCCCAGCGATCGCCGTTATCGAGCAGCTTCTCCTTGTTATAGATCAGCTCCTCGCGCGTCTCGGTCGCGAACTCCAGGTTCGGCCCCATGACGATGGCGTCCACCGGGCAGGCCTCCTCGCACAAGCCACAATAGATGCACTTGGTCATGTCGAGGTCGTAGCGCGTCGTCCGCCGGGAGCCGTCATCGCGCGGCTCGGCCTCGATGGTGATGCACACGGCCGGGCAGACCGCCTCGCAGAGCTTGCAGGCGATGCAGCGCTCCTCGCCGTTCGGATAGCGGCGAAGCGCGTGCTCCCCCCGGAAACGCGGGCTCAGGGGAGAGCGTTCAGACGGGTAGTTGATCGTCGCCTTCTTCTGGAAGAAGGCCTTCAGCGTCAGCCACATGCCGGAGGCGAGCTCCGACAGCAGGAGGCTGCGTGCCGCTCGGTCGAGCGTCGCCATCAGGGACGGACCTTTCCACTAGCAGTGTTGAGGCGGGTCATGCCGGAAGCCACCCGAAGATCTTCAGCGCGGCCGCGGTCAGCACCAGCCAGACCAGGCTAATCGGAAGGAAGACCTTCCAGCCCAGACGCATCAGCTGATCGTAGCGGTAGCGCGGGAAGGTCGCGCGGACCCAGACGAAGGTGAAAAGGCAGAGGCAGATCTTGAGAATGAACCAGATCGGCCCCGGGATCCAATTCAGCGGCGCCACATCGAAGGGCGGCAGCCATCCGCCAAGGAAAAGAATGGTGGTGAGCGAGGACATGAGGATCATGTTCGCGTACTCACCGAGGAAGAAGAGGGCGAAGGTCATCGCGGAGTATTCCACGAAGAACCCCGCCACCAGCTCGGACTCACCTTCTGGCAGGTCGAAGGGTGCCCGGTTCGTCTCCGCCAGGGTGGAGATGAAGAAGATAATGAACATCGGGAAGAGGGGGATGAAGAACCACAGCCCCTTCTGCGCCAGCACGATGTCCGTCAGATTCAGCGACCCCACGCAGAGCAGCACGGTGACAATCACGAAGCCCATGGAGACTTCGTAGGACACCATCTGCGCCGCCGAGCGCAGCGCTCCGAGGAAGGCGTATTTGGAATTGGAGGCCCACCCCGCGATGATGATGCCGTACACCCCCAGCGAGGAGATGGCGAAGAGGTAGAGGACGCCGACATTGATGTCGGCGATCGCCCATCCTTCATTCACCGGAATGACTGCCCAGGCGATCATCGCCAGGACGAAGGTCAGCATCGGCGCCATGATGAAGAGGACCCGGCTCGCCCCCGTGGGCACGATGGTCTCTTTCATCAGCATCTTGGCGGCATCGGCGAAGGGCTGCAGCAGGCCGAAGGGGCCAACCACGTTCGGCCCCTTCCGCAGCTGCATCGCCGCCATGATCTTGCGCTCGGCCCAGGTCATGTAGGCCACGCCGATCAGCAGGGGCACCAGCAGCGCCAGCGCCTGAGCGACGGTCAGTGCGAAGATGCCGACCGGGGTGTCGAGGAATCCGTCCATCACTCAGCCGCCATCGCCGGGATCGGCGCATACTCACGCGCGCAGGTGGCCATTACGTCGCTGGCCCGGGTGATCGCATCGGTCTGCCAGTAGTTCGTGATCGGCAGGGCGAAAGGCTGCGTTCCCATCGCCCCGGCATCGCCGGCCGGCTTCGCGGAGACGACGGCGGGCACCGGCGCCTGATCCACACGTGCGAAGACCGGGTTCGCCTCGATCAGCCGCGCCCGGATCCCGGCCCAGTCGTCATAAGGCAGGGAATGGCCGAGCAACTCGCTCGCGGCCCGCAGGATGCGCCAGTCCTCGCGCGCCTCGCCGGGCGGGAAGACGGCCCGGCGGCCGCGCTGAACCCGGCCCTCCGTGCTCACATAGGTGCCGTCCTTCTCGATATAGGTCGCCCCGGGAAGGATCACGTCAGCCCGCGCCGCGGCGCGATCGCCGTGATGGCCCTGGTAGATCACAAAGGTCTCCGGCGCGATCAGGGCGGGATCGAACCCGTCCGCGCCCAGCAGCCAGAGCGCATCAACCCCACCACCCAGCATGGCGCCGAGATCCTTGCCCCCCTGCCCCGGCAGGAAGCCGAGATCGAGCGCAGCGACCTGCCCGCCCTGCAGATGCAGCAGGTTGAAGCCGTTCCACTCATCGGTAATGGCGTTCAGCGACTGGGCCAGCGCCCAGGTGGCTGCCAGCACCGCCGCGCCGTCCGGCCGAGCCAGCGCACCGCGGCCCAGAAGGATCAGCGGACGCTTGGCGTTCCGCAGAACGTCACCGAAGGCGCCTTCCATGACGCGGCGCAGCGTCTCCGGGCCATCGCCCAGGTGCTGCGACGGGTAGGTCAGGTCCACAGCCGGCCCGATCACACCCACCGGCACGCGCAGCACGGCACGCTTGCGGATCCGCGCGTTCAGCACCGGCGCCTCGACACGCGGGTTGCTGCCGATGATCAGCACCGCATCCGCCTGGTCGATTCCGGCAATGGTGGTGTTGAACAGGTAGAAGGCGCGGTTGGAGCCATCTAGCGCCGCACCGTCCTCACGGCAGTCCAGGTTCTTCGAGCCCAGGGCCGTCATCAGGTCCTTCAGCGCGACGATGCTCTCTGCATCTGCCAGCCCGCCGGCAACCGCCCCGATCCGGTCACCCGGCAGGCCCTGAAGCTTGGAAGCGATCGCCTGGAAGGCCTCCGGCCAAGTGGCGGCGCGCAGCTTGCCGTCCTTGCGGATCCAGGGGCGGTCCAGGCGGCGGCGCTTGAGCGCGTCGAAGGAGAAGCGGCCACGATCGGCCATCCACTCCTCGTTCACCTCCTCATGCACACGCGGCAGGATGCGCAGCACGTCAGGTCCGCGACTGTCCACGCGGATATTCGTGCCGGTCGCATCCAGCACGTCCACGCTATCCGTCTTCGCCAACTCCCAAGGGCGCGCGACGAAGGCATAGGGACGGCTGGTCAGCGCGCCGACCGGGCAGATGTCGATCAGGTTGCCCGACAGCTCGCTGGAGATCGCCTTCTCGACATAGTTGGTGATCTGCATCGCCTCGCCGCGGCCGACCGCGCCCAGCTCCGGCACACCCGCCACCTCGTCCGAGAAGCGGACGCAGCGGGTGCACTGGATGCAGCGCGTCATGATCGGCTTGATCAGCGGACCGAAATACTTGTCGGTGATCGAGCGCTTGTGCTCGTGGTAGCGGCTGGTGTCATGGCCATAGGCCATGGCCTGGTCCTGCAGGTCGCACTCGCCGCCCTGGTCGCAGATCGGGCAGTCCAGCGGATGGTTGAGCAGCAGGAACTCCATCACGCCCCGGCGCGCATTCCGCACCACCGGGCTGTCTGTGATGATCTTCATGCCCTCGGCCACGGGGAAGTGGCAGGAGGCAACAGGCTTCGGCGCCTTCTCCACCTCGACGAGGCACATCCGGCAATTGCCAGCGATCGACAGGCGCTCATGGTAGCAGAAGCGCGGGATTTCCTTGCCGGCCAGTTCGGCGGCCTGGAGAGCCGTGGCGCCCAGCGGCACCTCGATCTCCGTTTCGTCCACCGTGACCTTGATGAGCTTCACATCGCTCATGTCATTCACTCCGCCGCCATCGGCATGGCGGGGGCGGCATGGCGCGCCTTATAGGCGGCGATCCGCTCCTCCATCATCGGGCGGTAGTGCCGGATAAGGCCCTGAACTGGCCAGACGCCGCCATCGGCGAGCGCACAGATCGTGTGCCCCTCGATGCGCTTCGTCACACTCTCCAGCACGTCGATTTCTTCGATTTCCGCACGGCCTTCGACCATGCGGTCCATCATGCGGCTGACCCAGCCCATGCCCTCGCGGCAGGGCGTGCACTGGCCGCAGCTCTCATGCTTGTAGAACTTGGAAAGGCGGGCGATGGCGCGGATCAGGTCCGTGGACTTGTCCATCACGATCACCCCCGCCGTGCCGAGGCCCGACTTGTGCTCGCGCAGCGCGTCGAAGTCCATCAGCACATCGTCGCAGATATGCTTCGGCAACAGTGGCGTCGAAGATCCGCCGGGGATCACGCAGAGCAGGTTGTCCCAGCCCCCGCGCACGCCGCCGGCATGGCGCTCAATGAGCTCCCGCAGCGGGATGCTCATCTCCTCCTCCACATTGCAGGGCTTGTTCACATGCCCCTGGATGCAGAAGATCTTCGTTCCCGAGTTCTTCGGCCGGCCGAAGCCCGCGAACCAAGCCCCTCCCCGCCGCAGGATCGTCGGCACCACCGCGATGGTCTCGACATTGTTCACCGTGGTGGGGCGGCCATAGAGGCCCACCGCCGCCGGGAAAGGCGGCTTCAGACGCGGCATGCCCTTCTTGCCCTCGAGGGACTCGATGAGCGCCGTCTCCTCGCCGCAGATATAGGCACCCGCCCCGCGATGGACGTAGAGGTCGAAGTCATAGCCCGACCCGCAGGCGTTCTTGCCGATCAGCCCGGCCGCATAGGCCTCGTCGATCGCGGCCTGCAGCACCAGGTGCTCATTGTAGTATTCGCCACGCACATAGATGTAGCCGGCGCTGGCCCCCATCGCGAAGGCCGCGATCAGACAGCCCTCGATCAGCGTGTGCGGATCGTGGCGCAGGATGTCGCGGTCCTTGCAGGTGCCGGGCTCCGACTCGTCCGAATTCACGACGAGATAGGAGGGCTTACCGCTCGGATCAGGCTTGGGCATGAAGGACCACTTCAGCCCCGTCGGGAAGCCAGCGCCGCCGCGCCCGCGCAGGCCGGACTGCTTCACCTCCTCGATGATCCAGTCGCGTCCCTTGGCGAGGAGAGCCGCCGTGCCGTCCCAGTTGCCGCGCTTGCGCGCCGCGTCCAACCCCCAATGCTGCATGCCGTAGAGGTTAGTGAAAATGCGGTCCTTATCTTGAAGGGCCATGTCAGTTCCCCTTCGCCGTATCGACCGTCGGCACCTCGAGCAGCGTCAGCGGGCCACCTTCCGGCGCGCTGGTCTGGCGCCCGATGGTGCTGCCCGGCTTCGGCCGCTCGCCGCACCGCAGCGTCTCGATCAGCTGCACCGTGCGGTCGTAATCCAGGTCCTCGTAGTAGTCGTCATCCACCTGCAGGACCGGCGCATTCACGCAGGCGCCAAGGCATTCCACCTCGGTCAGTGTGAAGAGCCCATCCTCGCTGGTGTCGCCATACCCCTTGAGCTTCCCGGCATCCTTGCAGGCGCGCAGCACGTCATCCGACCCGCGAAGCATGCAGGGCGTCGTGCCACAGACCTGGAGGTGAAACCGCCCAATCGGCTTGGTGTTGAACATGAAGTAAAAGGTCGCGACCTCGTAGACGCGGATCGGCGGCATCCCGAGACGCTCGCCCACCTTGTCCATCGCAATGCGCGGCACCCAGGCACTGCCGGTTTGCCGGCCCATCTGCTTCTGCACAACATAGAGAAGCGGGATGACACCCGAAGCCTTCTTGGCCTCCGGGTAGCGCGCCAGGATCTTGGCGATCTGCGCCTCGCTCTCCGCATCGAACTCGAAGCTGTCCGGCTCCGCGCGGCTGTTCCGCCAGTTCGGGTCGAGGTGGTCGACGGCAGCTTCGGTCATCGGTCGATCTCCCCGAAAACGATGTCGAGGCTGCCGATCACCGCCACGGCATCCGCCAGCATATGCCCCTTGGTCAGCACCTCCATGGCCTGGAGATGCGCAAATCCCGGAGCCCGGATCTTGCAGCGATAGGCCCGGTTGGTCCCGTCCGCGACGAGATACACGCCGAACTCACCCTTCGGTGCCTCGACCGCCGTATAGGTTTCGCCGGGGGGAATACGGTAACCCTCGGTGTAGAGCTTGAAGTGATGGATCAGGGACTCCATCGAGCGCTTCATCTCGCTCCGCGGCGGCCCCATGATCTTGTTGTCCTGAATCCTCACAGGGCCGGACGGCATCTGGTCCAGGCACTGATGGATGATCTTCAGGCTCTCCCGCATCTCGGCCATCCGGACGAGGTAGCGGTCGTAGCAGTCGCCATGACGCCCGACCGGGATCTCGAACTCCATCCGGTCATAGACGTCATAGGGTTGCTGCCGCCGCAGATCCCATGCCATGCCGGAGGCGCGGAGGCACGGGCCGGAGAAACCCCAGTCCATCGCCTGCTCGGCCGTCATCACGCCGATATCGACGGTGCGCTGCTTGAAGATGCGGTTGCCGGTCAGCAGGCGGTCAAGGTCGTCGATGAACTTGGGGAAGCCATTCGCCCAGCGGCGGATATCCTCCGTCAGCCCGGCCGGCAGGTCGCGATTCACGCCGCCAGCGCGGAAATAGTTTGCGTGATAATGGCTGCCCGAAACCCGCTCGTAGAATTCCAGCAGGATCTCGCGCTGCTCGAAACCCCAAAGCGGCGGGGTGATCGCGCCGCAGTCCAGCGCATAGGTCGTGATGTTCAGCAGGTGGTTCAGGATGCGCGTGATCTCCGCGAACAACACGCGGATGTACTGCGCACGCAGCGGCGCCTCGATGCCGAGGAGCCGCTCCTGAGACAGGGCGAACACATGCTCCATGCACATTGGCGACACGTAATCGAGCCGGTCGAAATACGGCATCGCCTGGATGTAGGTCTTGTACTCGATCAGCTTCTCGGAGCCGCGGTGCAGCAGGCCGATATGCGGATCGGCCCGCTCGATCACCTCGCCCTTCAGCTCCAGGATAAGACGCAGCACGCCATGCGCGGCGGGATGCTGCGGGCCGAAATTGATCGTGTGGCTGTCCACCTCCACACGCCGAGTCTCGGGCTCTGCATTGCCCGTCCCGGCGGGGATGGCGTCGGAGGTCGTCAGGCTCATGACTGCTTCTCCGCTTCTGGCTTCTCCAGAAGCGATGCCGGTGGCGGCGCGATCCGGTTCAGGTGAACCTTCTCGTCGCCCGGCAGGGTGGTCAGGCCCTCCCACGGGGAGAGGAAATCAAAATTACGGAAGTCCTGCTGGAGCTTCACCGGCTCGTAGACCACCTCACGCCGCTCGGGGTCATAGCGGACCTCGACATAGCCGGTCAGTGGGAAGTCCTTGCGGAGCGGATGCCCCTGGAACCCATAATCCGTGAGAAGCCGGCGCATATCCTCCAGCCCCTCGAAGGCGATGCCGTACATGTCCCAGGCCTCGCGCTCGAACCAGCCGGCCGTCGGCCAGATGGCGGTGACGCTCGGCACGGGATGCTCGGCATCCGTCGTGGTCACGACGCGGATCCGGTGATTGTGGGTCAGGGAGAGCAGGTTCCACACGACCTCGAAGCGCTCGGGCCGCTCCGGGAAGTCCACGCCGCAGATATCCATGCACTGCTCGAAGGCAAAGCGCGGATCGGTCCGCAGCAACGCCATCACATTGCGCACGGCCTCACGCCGGATCCGGATGGTCAGCTCCGCGCCGCGCACGACTCGCGCATCGGTGACCGCGCCGGGCAGCGCCGCCGCGACAGCCGCGCCAAGTTCGGTAAGGTCAGCCACGAAGGATGGTCCCCGTCCTGCGGATCTTCTTCTGCAGCTGCATGATGCCGTAGACCAGCGCCTCCGCCGTCGGCGGGCAGCCCGGTACATAGACATCCACCGGCACAATCCGGTCGCAGCCACGCACCACGCTGTAGCTCCAGTGGTAATAGCCACCGCCATTGGCGCAGCTTCCCATGGAGATGACCCAGCGCGGCTCGCTCATCTGGTCGTAAACCCGCCGCAGAGCCGGAGCCATTTTATTGGTCAGCGTGCCCGCGACGATCATCACATCCGACTGCCGCGGCGACCCGCGCGGGATCACGCCGAAGCGGTCGAGGTCATAGCGCGCCATATAGGCGTGGATCATCGGCACCGCGCAGCAGGCCAGACCGAAGGTCATGGGCCAAAGGCTGCCGGTACGGGCCCAGTTCACCACCTTGTCCAGGTTGGCGACGACGAAGCCCTTCTCCTCGATCTCCCCGGTCACACCACGCAGAACCTCGTCCTGCGCCGGCCCTGGCGGAAGCGCCTGATTGTTCCAGGCCACTTGCTCTGTGTTGACGCCGCTCATCGCATCGTCCCCCGCGCGTCACCGCGCGTCATAATCCTGCGTGCCAAATTCCCTGCGGGAAAACGGCGCGTCTCGCCACGCTGTGCCGCGCGGCTCATTCCCAGTCCAGCGCGCCCTTGCGCCACTCGTACACGAAGCCCACCGTCAGCAGGCCCAGGAAGCCCATCATCGAGAGGAAGCCCAACCAGCCGATTCCGCCGAGCGAAACCGCCCAGGGAAACAGGAAGGCCACCTCGAGGTCGAAGATGATGAACAGGATCGCCACCAGGTAGAATCGCACATCGAAGCGGCGGCGCGTGTCGTCGAACGGTTCGAAGCCGCACTCGTAAGTCGACAGCTTCTCCGGATCGGGCTTCTGCCGGGCCGCCAGCACGGAACCGCCCACCATGGCGATGCTGATCACCGCGGCGATGCCCAGAAAAACCAGAATCGGAAAGTATTCGGCCAGCAGCGGCTGGGTCATCATGCCCCTCGGAGCTTCGCGACAGCCGGGGCCACGGACGACTCCGGATGCGCCATTAGCGCTGGGGCCATGCCGCAGCGCAACGTGCGCTACATATAGGCTAGGAGAGGCTTCCGCCATAGGGGCGCGACCCCATCCTCGCACAATGAATGCAGCGTAATCAACGCCTGCGAGCCATTCGCAAGAGGCCGGACTTCCAACGATCGAAGGCCCCTACAACGAAAAACGCCGCCCCTAGGGGCGGCGTCTTGATCGCATCGCGTGGCGCGAGTGACGGGGCTCGAACCCGCGACCTCCGGCGTGACAGGCCGGCGCTCTAACCAACTGAGCTACACCCGCTTGCGACGTGGGGGGCGTTTATGGGTTGGCGCCCCCCCTGTCAATACGCCGTCCAAGATTGATCGGGACCGGCAACGTGTTAGGCCGGAGCAGACAGGTGCTTCGGCCTACGGTGGCGGGCTGGCCGCCCACTTCTCCCTTCCCACCAAAGCCGGTCCCGTCGGGGCATGCAGGGCTGCCAGGGGGGTGCCAGCAGCCTGCTTTCGCCCCATCGGGCTGCCACCCCTCCCACGAGGAGTAGAAGCCACCTCAAGCCTCGCCAGCTGAGGAGAGCGCCCCCCCCCTGCACGCGCGCATGCAGCGGCTCAGCGGCATGCGCGCGTCCAACCTTCAGGCTCGCGCGAGGTGGGAGCACCTCATCCGCGCCGCGACGCAACGTCCCGCCGGGTCGCTGCTCGGCCGCGGGCGGCCTCCTGGCCACGGATCGCACCGCCATCGCTGGGGTCTCTCGGCCAGGCGCAGCGGAACACCAGGCAGTCGCACCGGGCGCTCAGTTGACCCGCAGCCTGCCGCCCGTCCCCAGTCCACCGCGTACGTCCTGCGCCTGATAGTTTTGAAGGGAGACGACCATCTTGTTGTAGGCGTCCACAAAGGCCGCGACCGTCGCCTGCCCCGCCGGGGTGCGTTGATAGCCACTCAGGGCCCCCGCAGTCCCTCCACCAAATCCGGCCAGCACCGCCCCGAAATTCGTGGCGGTCGAGGATCCCTCGGAGGCTGCGATCTGCGTGCCGGCCCGAATGCTGAACAACGAGAGAGTGACCTGCGTCGAGGACTGGGACAACGCCGCACCGGCCAGGCCGAGTCCCACCCCTGCCCAGCCGCCAACTCCCGCGCCCAGCCCGCGTGTGTCCTGATTGGCAAAGAGAATAGCCGGCTCCAGGAAGTAATCCGCCGCCACGCGCTGCCCACGCTGCATATTGGAGCCGGCCCGGAACTCACCGCTGTCGCGCATGTCGCCGATCATGCCGCGCATCCGTCCCTCAAGCCGGCTGTTGCCCATCGCCGTCAGGACGAAGCAGTTGGACTGCTGAACGATCAGCCGGACCATCGGCTCGATCGTTGTCATCTGCGTCTGCGCCGAGAAAGGGCCCCACCAGCTGGCCTGCCGGCCATCATCGACAGCCAGGGTGCCGAGAGTTTCCGGGCATCGCACAATGCCCGTGCCGGTGCTAACGCCGCCCGCCGCGGCCCCCATGACCGGGCCGCTCGCCCCGCCCTGCTGTAGGCAACCGCAGAGCGCGACAGCAGAAACGGCCGCCAGAAGGCCATTGCGGAAAATCATCGACCAGTCGTCCCTCGTATCAGCCGGATCCACCATCCAGCCCGGGCCGAACTTATCGAAAGATGCACTGAAAGCGCAATGATCAGCCGTAACTTGCTGATTTCCTAGAACGTCGAATGGGCGCTGAGGGATTCGAACCCCCGGCATCCTCGGTGTAAACGAGGCGCTCTACCGCTGAGCTAAGCGCCCGCCCGAAACGCAACGGGGCGCCAGCATTCCGCCAGCGCCCCGCCAACAATCACAAAACCCCTGCCGGAATCAATGGGGCAAGCTCGCCCCCGCCGGATCCCCGGCCGCCGGCTTGGAGGGCGTGACCTCCTCCGGCTCGATCCAGTCGATCGGCTCCGGGCGGCGCACCAGAGCCTGGGAGATTACCTCGTCCACATGGGACACGGGGATCACCTTCAGCGTCTTGGTCACGCTCTCCGGGATGTCGACCAGGTCCTTCTCATTCTCCTTCGGGATGAAGACCGTGCCGACGCCGGCCCGAAGGGCCGCCAGCAGCTTCTCCTTCAGCCCGCCGATCGGCAGCACCCGGCCGCGCAGCGTGATCTCGCCGGTCATCGCCACATCCTTGCGGACAGGGATGCCCGTCAGGATCGAGACAATGCTCGTCGCCATCGCGATGCCCGCGGAAGGCCCGTCCTTCGGGGTCGCGCCCTCGGGCACGTGGACATGGATGTCCCGCTTCTCGAAGACGGTCGGCTTGATGCCGAAGGTGGTCGCCCGGCTGCGGACATAGGACACGGCCGCTGAAACGCTCTCCTGCATGACGTCGCCGAGCTTGCCCGTGTGCTTCACGGCACCCTTGCCGGGCAGCAGCACAGACTCGATCGTCAGGATCTCGCCCCCCACCTCGGTCCAGGCGAGGCCGGTGACGGCGCCCACCATGTCCTCGGCCTCGGCCTCGCCGTAGCGGAACTTCCGCACGCCGGCATACTTGCCGAGGTTCTCGGCAGTGATCTCCACCTTCGTCGCCTTGCCAGAGACGATCTCACGGACGGCCTTGCGGGCCAGACCGCCGATCTCGCGCTCCAGGTTCCGGACGCCCGCCTCACGCGTGTAGTACCGCACGAGGTCGCGGATCGCGTCGTCCGACACGCTCCACTCCTCCGGCTTAAGCCCGTTCGCCTCGGTGACCTTGGCGATCAGGTGGCGGCGGGAGATGCCGATCTTCTCATCCTCGGTGTAGCCGGGGATGCGGATGATCTCCATGCGGTCCAGCAGCGGCTGGGGCATCTTCAACGAGTTGGCGGTCGTGATGAACATCACGTCCGACAGGTCGTAATCGACCTCCAAGTAATGGTCGTTGAAGGTCCCGTTCTGCTCGGGGTCCAGCACCTCCAGCAGGGCCGAGGACGGGTCCCCGCGCCAATCGGCGCCGAGCTTGTCGATCTCGTCGAGCAGGAAGAGCGGGTTGGACGTCTTCGCCTTCTTCATGCCCTGGATGACCTTACCGGGCATGGAGCCGATATAGGTCCGCCGGTGGCCGCGGATCTCCGCCTCATCCCGGACGCCGCCCAGCGACATGCGAACGAAGTTGCGGTTCACCGCCTTGGCAATGGACTTGCCAAGCGAGGTCTTGCCGACGCCGGGCGGGCCGACGAGGCACAGGATCGGACCCCGGATTTTCTGGCTGCGCGACTGCACCGCCAGATACTCGATAATCCGCTCCTTCACCTTCTCCAGGCCGAAATGGTCGGCGTCGAGAACGCGCTGCGCCTCCTCCAGGTCGATCCGCACCTTGGTGCGCTTCTTCCAGGGGATGGTCAGCATCCAGTCCAGATAGTTCCGGACGACAGTCGCCTCGGCCGACATCGGAGACATGCCGCGCAGCTTCTTCAGCTCGCCCATTGCCTTCTCGCGGGCCTCGGCCGTGAGCTTGGTAGCCTTGATCTTGGCCTCCAGCTCCGCGATCTCGTCCTTGCCTTCCTCGCCCTCGCCAAGCTCCTTCTGAATGGCCTTCATCTGCTCATTCAGATAGTACTCGCGCTGCGTCTTCTCCATCTGCCGCTTCACGCGGTTCCGGATGCGCTTCTCGACCTGCAGGACGCCGATCTCGCTTTCCATATGGGCGAAGACCCGCTCCAGGCGGGCGGTCACGCCCACCGTCTCCAGCAGCTCCTGCTTCTCGGCAATCTTGAGGTTCAGATGTGCGGCGACGGTGTCGGCCAGCTTGGCCGGCTCCTCGATCTGGTTGATCGAGACCAGCACCTCGGGCGCGATCTTCTTGTTGAGCTTGATATAGCCCTCGAACTGGCTGACGACCGAGCGGCTCAGCGCCTCGACCTCACGCGGGTCGGGGGCAGTCTCCTCGACCGGCGCGGTGAAGGCTTCGAAATGCGTGCCGCTCTCCTTCCAGCCAACCACGCGCGCGCGGCGGCCACCCTCGACCAGCACCTTCACGGTGCCGTCCGGAAGCTTCAGAAGCTGGAGCACGGTCGAAACCGTACCGACCTCGAACAGGTCGGAGGCTTCAGGATCGTCCTGGGCCGCGTTGCGCTGGGCGAGCAGAAGGATCTGCTTGTCCTCGCGCATCACTGATTCCAGCGCACGCACGGACTTCTCGCGCCCGACAAAGAGCGGGACGATCATATGGGGAAAGACGACAATGTCGCGGAGGGGAAGGACGGGCAGCGCCTCGCCCCGAACCAGCTCCACTTCAGAATCCGCCATGGGGACCTCACTTGGACAGTCGGCGCAGGAACGCCCCGATCAGGCACGTCCCCGTCGCCACGGGGTAGAGCCCTTATGTGGTGCGCGGGTGCCCCGTCCACAACGGCGGACGGGATCCTCCCTATTCATCAGGGCCTGCAAAAAGGATGCCCGCCCCGGCCGCCTCAGGGGCGACAGGGGCGGGCGGACCGGTTCAGGCGCTCGTCTGCTCCGCCGGCCGCTCACCATAGATGAACAAGGGCTGGGCACGGTTCTCGGCCACTTCCTTGTTCACGACCACCTCCTCCACCTCATCCAGCCCGGGAAGGTCGAACATGGTGGAAAGCAGGATGCTCTCCATGATGGAGCGCAGCCCGCGGGCGCCCGTCTTGCGCTGGATCGCGCGGGCGGCGACCGACTTCAGCGCATCCTCCGTGAAGGTGAGCTTCGTTCCCTCCATCTCGAAGAGCCGCTGGTACTGCTTCAGCAGCGCGTTCTTCGGCTTGGTGAGAATCTCGATCAGCGCCTTGTCGTCCAGATCCTCAAGGGTCGCGATCACCGGCAGGCGGCCGATGAACTCGGGGATCAGGCCGAACTTCAGCAGGTCCTCAGGCTCGACGTCACGCAGGACCGCGCCGGGCCGGCGCTCATCCGGGCCGCGGACATCCGCGCCGAAGCCAATCCCCGAGCCCTTGCCCTTGGCCGCGATGATCTTCTCCAGCCCCGCAAAGGCGCCGCCTACGATGAAGAGGATGTTGGAGGTATCCACCTGCAGGAACTCCTGCTGGGGGTGCTTCCGGCCGCCCTGGGGCGGGACGGAGGCCACCGTACCCTCCATGATCTTCAGCAGCGCCTGCTGGACACCCTCGCCGCTCACATCGCGCGTGATCGAAGGGTTGTCCGACTTGCGGCTGATCTTATCCACCTCGTCGATATAGACGATGCCGCGCTGGGCCCGCTCGACATTGTAGTCGGCGGCCTGGAGCAGCTTGAGGATGATGTTCTCCACATCCTCGCCGACATAACCGGCTTCGGTCAGCGTCGTCGCGTCCGCCATGGTGAAGGGGACGTCGAGGATACGGGCCAGGGTCTGGGCGAGCAGCGTCTTGCCTGAGCCCGTGGGCCCGATCAGCATGATGTTGCTCTTCGCGATCTCCACCTCGCCGGTCTTGGCCCCATGGGCCAGCCGCTTGTAGTGGTTGTGCACGGCCACGGAGAGCACCTTCTTCGCGTGCTCCTGCCCGATGACATAGTCATCGAGGACCTTGCAGATCTCCTTGGGCGTCGGAACGCCGTCCCGGGACTTCACGAGGTGCGTCTTATGCTCCTCGCGAATGATGTCCATGCACAGCTCGACGCATTCGTCGCAGATGAACACCGTCGGGCCGGCGATGAGCTTTCTTACCTCGTGCTGGGACTTGCCGCAGAACGAGCAGTAGAGGGTGTTCTTGGAATCGCCGGACTTGGTCATGTGCGCTCCTCGCCCCTGGCCGGGCCATATGGCGCGCCCGAGGCGTCAAGAAGGCAGAATAGCCACCCTCCCCCCTCGGGGGAAGCGTGGGACGAAATTGTGACGGCCGCCCTTCCCGGCCGACCCGAACCGAGCCGGAACCAGCCGGGAAGGCGACCGCCCATCAGCTCTTGGGCCCTTCCACCGCAGGCGCTGTCATGGCGCCGCCGGCGGGGAGCTTGGCCACCACCTGGTCGATGAGCCCGAAGGCCTGCGCCTCCTCAGCCGACATATAGGTGTCGCGCTCCAGCTTGCGCTCGATTTCCTCGACGGGCTGACCGGTGTGATGGACATAGATCTGGTTCAGCCGCTTGCGGAGATCGAGGATCTCCCGGGCCTGGATCTCGATGTCCGTCGCCTGGCCCTGGGCACCGCCCGAGGGCTGGTGGACCATGATCCGGCTGTTCGGCAGAGCGAAGCGCTTGCCCTTTTCCCCGGCGGTCAGCAGCAGCGAGCCCATGGAGGCCGCCATGCCCAGGCACACCGTGGAGACGGGGGAGCGGATGTACTGCATGGTATCGTACATCGCGAGACCGGCCGAGACCACGCCGCCCGGGCTGTTGATATAGAACGCGATATCCTTGTTCGGATTCTCGCTCTCCAGGAACAGAAGCTGGGCGCAGATGAGCGAGGAAACCTGATCGAAAACCTGGCCCGTCAGAAAGATAATCCGCTCCTTCAAGAGGCGCGAATAGATGTCGTAGGCGCGCTCCCCGCGTGCCGTCTGCTCGACAACCATGGGGACCAGGGAGTTATTGTAGACATCAACCGGGTCGCGATCGACGAATACTGAGCGAGTCATCGTTTGTCCTTCCCCGCCGGCGGAGAAGTGCGTCCCCGATGGCACCGCCCGGACGGCTGCCCGGCCAGGCCGCGGCACCCGTCCGGTCCCCTTCGCCGGCAATATTCATCCCCAAGATGGGGCAACCCGCCCCCCCGCGAAAGGGGGGCGGGGCCGGATGCCGGATAAAGAAGGGTTCAGGCCGCCTGAAGGTCAGCCGGGCTGACCGAGGTGTCCGTCACCTTGGCCAGTTCCAGCATGAAATCCACGACCTTCTCCTCGAAGATCGGGGCGCGGAGGTTCTCCATGGCCTGCGGATTCTTCTGGAAGAACTCGAAGACCTGCTTTTCCTGCCCGGGATAGCGGGAGGCCTCCCGGCGCATGGCCTGGAAGATCTCGTCCTGGCCGACCTGGATGTTGTTGGTCCGACCGATCTCGGAAAGCAGCAGGCCCAGCCGGATGCGCCGCTCGGCGATCTTCCGGTACTCGGTCTTCAGTGTCTCCTCGTCCTTGCCAGCGTCCTCGGGATCCAGGCGGCCCGCCTTGCGGTCCTCCTCCACACGCGGCCAGATCTGGCTGAACTCGGCCTCCACCATGCCCTCGGGCACCGGGAAATCGGCGCGCTCGGACAGCTGGTCCAGCAGGGCGCGCTTCACCCGCAGGCGGGTCAGGCTGTCATATTCGCGCTGGATCGAGGAACGCACCTCGTCCCGCAGCTTCTCCACGCTTTCCAGCCCGAGCGACTTGGCGAACTCGTCGTCCACTGGCGTCGGCTGGCGGGTCTTCAGACCCTTGGCCGTGATCTCGAATTCCGCAGGCTTGCCGGCCAGCTCGGCCGAACCATAGCCCTCCGGGAAGCTCACCCGGACCTTGCGGGTCTCGCCTGGGCGGATGCCCTCCAGCCCCTCGGTGAAGCCGGGGATAAAGCCCTCACCGCCCACCTCGATCGGCATGTCGTTGGCCGTGCCGCCCGGGAAGGGCTCGCCAGCCTTGGCCTCGTCGCCCTCGCCCTCAATCAGCCGGCCCACGAAGTCGGCCACGACGACATCGCCCTTGGTGGCCGGCCGCTCCTCGGTCACGTCCTCCAGCTTGGCGTTGCGGGCAGCCAGCCCCTCCAGCGCTTTCTGCACCTCCTCATCGGAAGGCTCCGCGCGCGGGCGCTCCACCTCGATCCCCGAAAAATCGGGCATCGGGATCTCGGGCAGAACCTCCATCTCGATATTGAAGGACAGATCCTGGCCCTCGGCAAAGTCGCCGACCAGCTCGACCTTGGGCTGCAGGGCCGGGCGCAGGCCGCGGCCGGTCAGCAGCTCGCGCGTGGCGTCCTGGACCTGCTGCTCCAGCACCTCGCCCGTCACGGCCGTGCCGTAGCGCTTCTTCACCACCGACATCGGCACCTTGCCCGGCCGGAAGCCCGGGATCCGCAGGTCGCGGCCCAGCGCGGCGAGCCGCTTGTCGCGCGTCGCCTCGATCTCCGCTGCCGGCACAACCACCGAGAAGGACCGCTTCAGCCCCTCGGCCGAGAGTTCCGTCACCTGCATTCGCTCAGTTCCACATCCAGGACATTCAGGACGGCGCCAAACGTGCTTGGTGCGGGCGGAGGGATTTGAACCCCCACGGCTTGCGCCACTGGAACCTAAATCCAGCGTGTCTGCCAATTCCACCACGCCCGCCTCGCGCGGCGCCGAAGGGGGGCGCCTTAGCGCAACAACGCGGGCTTTCCAAGCGGCGGCAGTTTCAGCCCCCGGCCAGATCGCCCTGCCCCGCCCTTACAAGCGCAGCGGGCAGCCCGGCAACCACATCTTCTGCCAGGGTTCCGGGCCCGGATGGCGCCGCCGCGCCCTGGAGCCAGACGGCCGCGCAGGCCGCCTCGAAGGCCGCCATCCCCTGGGCCAGCAGCCCCCCTGCGATCCCTGCCAGCACATCCCCGGACCCGGCCGTGGCCAGGCTGGGGGGCGCATTGTGGTTGATGGCCGCCCGCCCGTCCGGGGCGGCGATAATCGTGTCCGGTCCCTTCAGCACCACCACTGCGCCGAGCTGCGCGGCCGCCGCCCGGGCCGCACCCAGCCGGTCCGGCCCGACCTCCCCGAAAAGCCGGGCGAATTCGCCAGAATGCGGAGTAAGCAGGGTGACGCCGCGCAACCCCTCCGGCGAGCCGGCGCAGGCGCCGAGTGCCCCCGCATCCGCCACCACGCGCCGCCCGGCAGCCACGGCCCGCGCCAGCAGGTCCCGCACCGCCCCGTCCGGCGCCAGGCCAGGGCCGATCACCCAGGTGCCGCGCCTCGAATCCTCCAGAAGCGGTTCCACCGGCGGCCCCGCCACGATGCAGCCAGGCTCCCCGGCCCGGAATGCCGCCGCGGCCTCCTCGGAGGCGGCAGCCAGCGTGACCAGCCCCGCCCCGGCCCGCCGCGCCGCAGCAGCCGCCAGCCGAGCGGCACCCGGCATGGCCCCACCCGCCACCACCACATGGCCGCGCTTATATTTATGCGCCTCAATGTCCAGGCCCGGCAGGCGCCAGAGGCCGGGCGCGTTGCGGAAGCTCCGCGCCGGCTCCGCAGCGAGCCCGGCCTGCACCGCCTCTTCCGGCAGCCCTATATCGGCCAGCACGAGCGCCCCGCAGAGCCGCCGCCCTGGCAGCAACAGGTGGCCGGGCTTCAACCGGGCGAAGGTTACCGTCACCGCCGCCGCAGCAACCGCACCCAGCGCCTGCCCCGTCGCACCATCGAGCCCGCTCGGCACATCCACGGCCAGGATGGGTCCGCCCGCAGCCCCCAGCACGGCGGCAGCCTTCTCCTCCAATGGTCGGCTTGGCGCCGCGCCGAGGACGGCATCGATCACCAATCCGGCCCGCCGGGCCTCCTCCACGGCAAAGGGCACCACTGGTCCTTGCCAGCGCGCCGCGGCCTCCGCAGCCGGGCCGCCCAACCTGGGTGGCGCCAGCACGGCCACCGCGACCGGCCAGCCAGCCTGATGGAGCAGCCGCGCCGCCACATAGCCGTCCCCGCCATTATTCCCTGGCCCCACAAGCACGAGGGTGCGGCAGGGCCGGAACCGCGCCATGGCGGCGCGGGCCACTGCCCGCCCGGCCGCCTCCATCAGCCGCCCGACCGGAACGGAGGAGCTCGCATCCGCCCGCGCCATGGCGGCGGGCGACAGCAGGTCCAGAGGCCATGGCGGCGAATGGCGGTTCGGGGTCATCGCTGGGGCCTGTTCCATGGAACCTCCTCCTCTGGCAGGGGCCCTGACCAGGGCCGCACCGGCCTCACGACGGCCCCGGAAATCCGGCCGAGCCGCCACCCTCGCCACGCGGTTCCGGCAAGCCGTGGCAGCATCGGCCTAAAAACCCGGCCGGTCCGGTTCTTGCCAGTCTTCTCCCACGATCCGGTCTAACCTAGGGGCCGAATCAGCGGGAGCTGGCCCATGGCCTTCGTGGTGGCAGTTGCGCAGCGCAAGGGCGGGGCGGGCAAGTCCACCGTCGCCGCCAATCTGGCCGTCGCCCTGGTGGCATCCGGCGCACGCGCCGCCCTCCTGGATACCGACCCCCAGGCAACCCTCACCCGCTGGCACGGGCTGCGCGGCGAGTCCGCCGCGCCTCTTCCCTTTGAGAACCCCTCCGGCTGGCGCGTGCCGCAATCCGTGGACCGGCTCCGCAAGACCATGGATTTCATCGTGCTGGACACCCCGCCCCATGCAGATACGGACAGCCGTGTCGCCATGCGCGCCGCCGACCTCGTCCTGATCCCCTTGCAACCCTCCGTGCCCGATCTCTGGGCCATGGAGGCGACGCTGGATGTGGCCGCGGCCGAACGCCGCCCCGTGGCCCTCATGCTCAACCGCGTCCCCGCCCAGGGAAAGGCGCCGCAGGAGGTGGCGGCCATCCTGGCGGAGCGCAAGCTTCCGCTCCTTCCCGCCCCCTTCGGCAACCGTACCGCCTTCGCCGCTGCCTTTGCGGAGGGTCTGGGCGTGGCGGAATTTGCCCCGCGCAGTCAGGCGGCCACTGAGGCGCGGGCTCTGGCCGAAGCCATTCGCCGGGAAGGCTCCTGAGCCGCGCCTCAGCCCGGTGCCCGGGTGACCTCCAGCTTCCAGATCGCCAGTCCGGCCCCGACCAGGACCAGGAAGCCAACCGCATCCCAGGCATCGGGCACTTCACCCCAGAACAGCACGCCCAGCGTCGTGGTCCAGAGGATGGCCGTGTACTCGAAGGGGGCGACAAGGGTGGTGTCCGCTGACCGGTAGGCGGCGGTCATGAGAAGCTGCGAAATCACGGAGACCAGCCCGGTCACAAGCAGAAAGCCCCATTGCCAGGGCGCCGGCCATACCCAGACGGGGACCGAGAGGATGGCCGTGACGATGGCCGCGCCAATCGCGAACCAGAGCACGATCGTGATCCCGGCCTCGCCGAGCTCGCCCATCCTGCGGATGGAGACCATCGCATAGGCCCAGCCGAGCGCGGATAGCAGGACCGCCCCCACCGCGCCTGGATCGGGCGCTTCGCCCCCGCCGGGTTGGAGCATCAGCAGCACGCCCACGAAGCCCACGACCACGATCGACAGTCGCCGCCAGCCCACCCGCTCCCGCAGAAGCAGGACGGAAAGTCCTGTCAGGAACAGCGGCATGGTGAAGTTCAATGCCGTCACGCTCGCCAGCGGCAGGTGGGCATAGCCGTAAAAGGAGCCATACATCCCGGCCAGCCCGCCAAACAGCCGTTCCACATGACGGCGCGGATAGCGGGTCCGGAGAGCGGAGCGCAGCCCGCCGGGTGCTGTCCAATGCGCCAGCAGCAGCAGCACCGGCAAGGCAAGGGCGTTGCGGAAGAACACCACCTCGGAAAGCGGGATCGTGCCCTCCAGCGCCTTCACGCCGGTCGCGGCCAGGGCGTAGAGGCCGGACGAACCGACAACGCAGGCGATCGCCCGAACCCGCGCGGCGCGCTGGCCACGCGACGGGGCGGGCGGAGTGGAGGAGTCCATGTGGGGCGGGAACTTCGCGTGACGGCCTGTCCATTCTCCGCCCGGCCGCCACTCCCGCAAGCCCCGGCCAGCCCGGAACAACCTGCCGCCTGGGTGATTTCAACCGCTTCCGTTCCGCTGTAGCGTCCGCGCCGCATGACAGAGCAAGACCGCCCGGCCCCTCCTCCCGCAACCAGCCGGCCGGCCAAGGCGCCGCCCGTCCCGCCCCACCCGTTTTTTGTCCCAGAGGCGGACGAGGTGGTCTGGAACGGCCGCTTCCCCGTCCAGCGCGTGCGCTTCCGCTATCGCAAGCGGGACGGGAGCCTCTCCGGCCCCGTCACCTGGGAACTCCTCCGGCGTGGCGAGGCGACGGTCATCCTGCCCTGGGATCCCGTGACCGACCGCATCGCCCTGATCGAGCAGTTCCGCCTGCCCGCCCTGGCCGCCGGGGAGGAGCCGCGCATGACGGAGCTACCCGCCGGGCTGATGGAGCCGGGCGAGGATGCGAAGGACACGGCCCGCCGCGAGCTGGAGGAGGAGACGGGCCTTTCCTGCACGCGGATCGAGCCGATGGGCACCTTCATGCTGGTGCAGGGCTCCTCGGACGAGAAGGTGCATTTCCAGCTTGCCCAGGTATCGCTCGAAAGCGGTCCCGGGCAGGTCGGCGGCCTTGCCGCGGAGAATGAGGAAACGGCGGTGATGGTGGTGGATGCCGCCGAGGCCTTCGCGATGGTCGCCGAAAACCGTATCCGTAACGCGCCCGCGGCCCTGGCCCTGCTCTGGCTCCAGGTGAACCACGCCCGTCTCAAGGCCGAATGGACCAAGTGATGCAGACCACCCCGCTTTTCCGCGAAGACGCTTATGCCCGGGAGAACGAGGCCATCGTCCTCGAAGCCTCCGAAGCCGGCGTGGTCCTTGACCACAGCGTCTTTTATCCCCGCGCCGGCGGCCAGCCCGGCGATACGGGCATCCTGGCCTGGGAAGGGGGCGAGATGCCCGTGGCCGACACCGTCAAGGCGCCGGACGGTTCCGCCCTGCACATCCCCGCCCCGGGTGCCGCCCTTCCGCCTGTCGGCGCCAAGGTCGCGGTCAGGCTCGACTGGACCCGGCGCCACCGGCACATGCGGATGCACACCACCCTGCATCTGCTCTGCGCTGCCATGCCCGGCATCTACGCCACCGGGAACCAGATCGGCGCCGAGAAGTCTCGCCTCGACTTCGACCTGCCCGAGCCTCCTACCAAGGAATGGGTAACGGAGAGGCTGAACGCGCTGATCGCCGGTGATCACCCGGTTGGCGAGCGCTGGATCACCGAGGCCGAGCTGGACGCCAATCCCGGCCTCGTCCGCACCCTCTCCGTCCAGCCGCCCCGCGGCGCCGGGCAGGTCCGCCTGGTGCGGATCGGCAGCGAGGAATCCCCGGTGGACCTCCAGCCCTGCGGCGGCACCCATGTGCGCCGCACCGGCGAGATCGGCCGTGTGGAGGTGACGAAGATGGAGAGCAAGGGCAAGCAGAACCGGCGCATCCACATCGTGCTGGCGGAGGATCCGAAATGAGCGAACTCGTCTCGACCGAATGGCTGGAGGCCGAGCTCGGCAAGCCAGACCTGGTGGTGCTGGACTGCACGCTGTTCCTGCCCAACGAACCCGGCGACAAGTTCATCGCCTTCCGGGAAGCTCGCATCCCCGGCGCGCGCCTCTTCGATATCGATCTCTTCGCGGATCCGGACAGCGACCTGCCGCATATGGTCCCGACGCCCGCGCGCTTCGCGAAGCTGGCCGGGGCGCTCGGGATCTCGAATGGCAGCCGCGTGGTCTTCTACGACCAGCACGGGCTGCGTGCTTCGGCCCGCGGCTGGTGGCTGATGCGGCTGATGGGGCACGACGCCGCCTTCGTCCTGGATGGCGGCCTGCCGAAGTGGAAGCGGGAGGGCCGCAAGGTCGAATCCGGAGAGCCCCCCAGCCCGCCCTCCGCCACCTTCATTCCTGACTTCCGTGCCGACCGGCTGCGCGGCATCGGCGATATCAAGCGCATCGTCCGCCAGGGCGGCGGCGAGGCGCTGATCCTCGATGCCCGCGCGGCGGGCCGCTTCGACGGCACGGCGCCGGAGCCGCGCGCCGGCCTGCCCAGCGGCCACATGCCAGGCGCCGCCAATATCCCCTTCACCGAGTTGCTGGCGCCGGATGGCACCATGCTGCCGCCCGATGCGCTTCGCGCCCGCTTCGCGCGGGCCGGCGCCGATTGCGAGCGCCCGGTCATTCTCTCCTGCGGCTCGGGCGTCACAGCCTGCGTGCTGGCGCTCGGCCTGGTCGAGGCCGGGTTGCCCGAGGGCTCCGTCTATGACGGTTCCTGGACCGAATGGGCGCTGCGCCCCGAAACACCCAAGACCACCAAGGACCACGCCTGATGGCCGATTCCGCCGACAAGAGTCTCGGCTTCGCAACCCGAATGTCCCATCTCGGCCGCGCGGGGGCCAAGGTGCATGGCTTCGTCAACCCGCCGGTCCATCGCGGCTCCACCGTCCTCTTCCCGGATTGCGAGTCCCGCAAGTCGGCGGCCAAGCAGCGCTACGAGCAGGTGCTGACCTATGGCACCGCTGGCGGCCCGACCCATCACATGCTTGAGGACATGATTGCCGAGATCGAGGGGGGCACGCGCTGCGTCATTGTCGGCACGGGCCTTGCTGCCGTGATGGTGCCGCTGCTCGCCTATCTGAAGGCTGGCGACCACTGCCTGATGCCCGACAGCGTCTATGGCCCGGCGCGCAACCTGGCCGATGGGCTGATGAAGGGCTGGGGCATCGAGACAACCTATTACGACCCGGTGGTGGACGAGGCCGGGATGCGTGCCCTGATCCGCCCCAACACCAAGGTCGTCTACACGGAGAGCCCGGGCAGCCACACCTTCGAGCTGCAGGACATCCCGGCCATCGCCCGCGCCGCCCACGCCGCGGGCGCCAAGGTGCTGATGGACAACACCTGGGGCCTGTACAATTTCCAGCCCTTCACCCATGGCGTGGATGTCTCCATCCAGGCCCTGACCAAGTATGCCGGCGGCCATTCCGACATCCTGTTGGGCAGCGTGACCGTGAACACGCCCGAGGACTGGGAGATCATAAAGGGGGCCACGAACCAGCTTGGACAGTTCGCGAGCCCCGATGATTGCTGGCTGTGCCTGCGCGGCCTCCGCACCCTGCCGGTTCGTCTGAAGCAGCAGGCCGAAAATGGCCTGAAGGTCGCGCGCTGGCTGGAGACCCGCCCGGAGGTGCTGCGGCTCCTGCATCCCGCCCTGCCCTCCCATCCGCAGCACGCGCTCTACGCACGTGACTTCGCGGGCCCCTGCTCGCTGTTCGGCGTCGTTCTCCAGCCCCGCTATTCCGAGGCGGATGCGGAGCGCGTGGTGGATGCGCTCGCCCTTTTCGGCATCGGCGCCTCCTGGGGCGGATATGAAAGCCTCGCTTTACCGACGGCACCCTCCATCACCCGGACGGCGAAGGATCCGGCCCTCGGCGGCCCGGCCATCCGCATCCATATCGGGCTGGAGGAGACGGAGGATCTGATCGCCGACCTGGCCCAGGCGCTGGACCGGCTGTCTCGCTAGGCGGCATGGGTCAGCCGCAGCTCAAACCAGGCTGCGGCGGCTCGCCCTAGCCTGGCTCGTTTCCCGGGGCCCGATGTGAAAGATAGGCGATCCGCTTCGCCTCGATACGCCCGCGCGTCACCGTGTCCAGGATGAGGCCGCAGGCGATGGAGAGGAAGGACAGCATCATCAGCATCGCCGAGGCGACGAAGGTCGGCAGCCGCGGCACGAGGCCAGTGGCGAGGAATTCCTCCAGCACCGGGATGAAGAGCACCACCGCCGCCAGGGCCGTGACGCCGGCGATGACACCGAAGAACAGGCGCGGCTTCTCCCGCTGAACCAGCGCGAGGATCATCCGAAGGATACGGTATCCGTCATGGTAAGTCCGCAGCTTGGAGAAGGAGCCGGCCGGACGCTCGCTGTAGACGGTCCGCAACTCGCCCAGCGGCATGCGGAGCTCCAGCGCATGAACGGTGAACTCCGTCTCCGTCTCGAAGCCTGCCGCCAGGGCCGGGAAGGACTTAACGAAACGGCGGGAGAAGCATCGGTAGCCCGATAGCATATCCGTCACGCGGTCTCCGAAGACATGCCGGACCACGCCAGTCAGCACCCGGTTTCCCAGGCGATGGCCCGGCCGGTAGGCTGCGGCGGCATCGGTCACGCGCACGCCGGTCACCATGTCCAGGTGCTCTTCCACCAGCAGGCGGAGCAGGGCAGGCGCGTCGTCAGCGTTATAGGTACCGTCCCCATCCACCAGCAAATAGGCATCGGCCTCCACATCGGCGAACATGCGCCGGACCACGTTACCCTTGCCCTGCTGGTTTTCCGAACGAACCACCGCGCCGGCAGCGGCCGCGGCCGCCCGCGTACCGTCGGTCGAGTTGTTGTCGTAGACATAGATGGTCGCGTTCGGCACCGCGGCGCGGAAACCCGCAACAACTGAGCCGATCGCCACCTCCTCGTTGTGGCAGGGAATGAGGACGGCGACCTTGAAGTCTGTCATGTGCGCTGCGGGCTGCTCGCTACTGGAGGAGTCGTTCCTCCTCCTAATCAGCGCATCACTTCTTGTGAAGGCTTCCGCCTGCCCTTAGGCGTTCCGGACAGTGTGGACCGCGGGACGGGGCAAACACCCGGACGACCACCTCGGGCCGGATCGGCACATGCTCCCTTCACCCCATGGGCGACGCCGTGCCAGGAATGCTCCGCCCCCCCGCCCGCTCCTGCCGCCGCCCCAGCCAGAAGCTCAGCACCAGCCAGGCGGCCGAGAGCGGCACCGCCACGACGGATATTCCCGTCATGCTTAGCCCCATCGCGATCAACCCCGTATAGGCCCAGCTCGCCACCTGGTCGCCGCCCCGATACACCACTGTATCGATGAAATTCTTCGCCTTGTAGCGGTCCTCCCGTGGCACCGAGGTGAACAGCACCTCCCGCGTCGGCCGGGCAAGGGCGAAGTTGCTCACGCGGCGCGCCACCTGCACCACTACGAAAACCGCCATAGTCGGTGCCATCGCCAGGGCCGCGAAGCCGAAGAGACTGAACAGTGGCAGGGCACAGAGCGTCACCGCCACGCCGAGCCAGCCCATCAGCCGCCCTGTCAGAAATACCTGCAAAACCAGCGTCAGCACATTCACCCAGAGGTCGATCTCGGCGAAAAAGGCGGTGCGCGCCGCTCGGCCCGGGAAATTCGCCGCCGCGATCTCAGCCTGTTGGAAATACAGGAAGGTAGAGGTAACGGAGTAGAACAGGATGAAGAAACCGATCCCCAGCAGATAGGGGGAGCGGAACGTATGCGTCATTCCCGCGAAAATGCCGCCGCCCACCGCCTTATGGGGATCGTCGCCCTGCACCGGACGCTGGAATGCGTCGCTGATGCGCGACAGCCGCCGCACCGCGAACACCGCTACCTCCAGCAGCAGGATGGAGGCCAGCAGCAGCCAGGTCTGCCCGATCCTCTCCACAAATCCCGAGGTCAGGCTTGATCCCGCGATCCCGCCCAGCGTGGCGCCGGCCGCGAGGAAACCGAAAAGCCGCTTTCCCTGCTCCCCGTCGAATACATCCACCACGAAGGACCAGAAGATCGAGACGACGAAGAGGTTGAAGACCGAAACCCAGATGAAGAAGGCCCGCCCGATCCAGACATGCTGCTCGGGCGTGGCGACGGCCAGCAGCGCCATGAAGACCAGCAGGTTCAGCATGAAGAAACGATAGGCGATGGCGATGAAGCGCTCGCGTGGCCATCGCCGCACCGCGTAGGCAAAAAGCGGGTTCACCGCCAGCATCGCCACAAGCGTGCCGGTGAAGAGCCAGGGCAGGTTCCGCACCCCGCCCGCGACGCCCAGCTCGTCCCGGATCGGCCGCAGCACGTAATAGGCAAGGAACAGCGAGAAGACGTAGAGCCAGGACCAGGCCAGCGCCCGCGCCTCGGCCGGGCGGACATCGATGATCCGCCGCAGCCCCTGATAGAGCCAGCCGCCCTCGCCCGCCGCGGCGGGGGGGTCAGAGGCCATCGATATACTGCTCCATCCGTCGGCGCAGCGCCGCATCGGGCATGCGCCCCTGGGCAGCCTTCAGGTTGTCATCGACATAGCGGGTCTGGGCCATGCCCGGCACGGCGCAGGTCACGGCCTCATGGGAGACGATGTATTTCAGCATCACCTGCGCCCAGCTCGTGCAATCGATCTCGGCCGCCCAGTCCGGCAGCGGCTTACCCTGGGTGGCCCGGAACACGCTGCCACGGCCAAAGGGCAGGTTGATGAACACCGCCATGCCGCGATCCCTGGCCAGCGGGATGATCCGCTCCGCAGCATTGCGGTTGTCCAGCGCGTAGTCCACCTGGATGGCGTCCAGCGCCTCGCGCCGCATCATCGCCTCGAAGGCTTCATACTGCCGGTCGAAGGACGTCGTGGCGCCAACATAGCGGATCCGCCCGGCCGCCTTCAGCTCCCGCAGGATCGCCAGTTCGTTGGTGATGTCGCGCAGGTTATGCACGGCGAGCAGGTCGATCCGGTCCGTCCGCAAGTTCCGGAAGGACTGCTCGATCTGCGCCCTCCCCTGTTCCGGGTTGTCCACACCCACCTTGGTGCAGAGGAACAGATCCCGCCGGATGCCCAGATCGGCCACCAACCCGCCCATGATCGCCTCGGCGTTGCCATAGGAAGGGGCAGTGTCGAGCACCGTGCCACCCAGGGCGTGAAAGCGCCGGAAGGTCTCGCGCAGTGGCGCGATATCCTCCTCCGTCTTCGCTTCCTCGTAACGGCGGGCGGAGCCCAGCCCAACGACCGGGATCATCTCGCCGGAGGAGGGAATGGGCTTGCGAATCAGTGCGGTCTGCTGAGCCGCGGCCGGCCTCGCCAAGGCGGCGGCGCCGATCCCGGCCCCCAGGCCGGCCAGCGCGGTGCGGCGGGTGATGGCATGCATGGCGTCGTCTCCCCGAGATCAGGCAAGGACCCTGCGGCCGCGGGATGCGGCGCGGGACGGCGTCGTCAATCTTGGGAAGACAGTGTGCGCGAGAGACCGGGCCCGCGGAACGGCCCCCCGCAAAATTCATAACGGAACGTTCAGGCTAAGCCGGCGCAGGCCTCACAGGTGCCCTCCACCTCCACCGTCGCCCGCGCTGGGCTGAAGCCAGCTGCCCGCGCGGCGGCCGCGACGGCGGCGGCCACAGAGTCGTCCGACAGTTCGGCGGTGCGCCCGCAATTCCGGCAGATCAGGAATTGATGGGGGTGCTCATGGTCATGACCATGCGCCGCCTCCGCGCAGGGAATGAAGGCGTTCAGTCGCTCGATCCGGTGGATCAGCCCCTGTGCCATCAGGAAGTCCAACGCGCGATAGACGGTGGGCGGCGCCGCGCCGGGCCGCTCCGCCCGCAGCCGGTCGAGCAGGGCATAGGCCCCCACGGGCTGGTCCGCCTCCAGCACCATCTCGAGCACCCGGCGGCGGAGCGGGGTGAGCTGGACGCCGCGCCGGGTGCAGGCCTCCTCCGCCCCGCGCAGGACGGTCAGGCGGTTGGCTGGTGCATGGTCGTGATGGTGGTCGCCGTGGGGCATCCGGTCCTCTTGCGCGGCGCGGAGGACGCCGGCGCCGGCCCTGCCTATATAGGCCGCATGGCCACGCCCCCCAAACGCCCCGCAGATCTCGCCCCATGGCAGCCCCCCTCCCCCGAGGCCCGGGCCCGCTTCCTGGCCGCCCTGAAGCCCGACGTGAACGGGCTGGTCGCCGCCATCGCCCAGGCGCATGGCACGGGCGAGGTGTTGATGCTGGCCTGGATGAATGCGGAGGCCGTGGAAGAAACCCTCAGCACTGGCCGGGTCACTTATTACAGCCGTTCCCGGAAGGCCCTCTGGCGCAAGGGCGAGACCTCCGGCCAGGTGCAGCACCTGATCGAGCTGCGCCTGGACTGCGACGGCGATGCGCTGCTCGCCACCGTTCACCAGGACGGGGTCGCCTGCCACACCGGCCGCCGCTCCTGCTTCTCCTGGGGCCTGAAGGAGGGCTCGGTGGAGCCGCTGGAGCCCGTCCTGGCCGATCCGGCCGCCCTCTACGGCCACAGCCACTAACGATCCCTTGCGGGCGGAGCCGGTTGACGGCCCGCCTATCACGGGCGCTTGCTCCCCGGCGTCGCGCAACGGAATCGAGGTTTCCCATGCCGCTGACCATGCCGGAGGAGCTGATCCTCCTGATGCTGGATGACCGGACCGGCCGGATGCACGAGATGGCCGGTCCCGCTTCGGGCTATGCTGTCGCCGCCGCCATCCTGGCGGAGCTGGCGCTGGAGGATCGCATCGACACGGCCCCGGGCCGCCTCTTCGTCACCAATCCCACCCCCACCGGCGATCCGCTTCTGGACCCCGTCCTGGCCCGGATCGCTGCCGATCCCGGCCACCTGCCGGACGAGCCCGCCGACCTGCCGCATGACAGCCGCTGGTGGATCGAAACCCTGGGCGGTGAGGCCGACAGCTTCCGCGAGGCCATCCTCGCCCGCTTAGTTGCCCGCGGTATCCTGCGGGAAGAGGAGGGCCGTTTCCTGTGGATCTTCCCGGAGCGCCGCTACCCCACCATTTCCGACAGGGAGGAACGGGAGGTGAAGGCGCGGCTGATGGCCGTGATCTTCGACGACCATCCGCCCTCGCATCGCGACAGCCTGCTGATCGGCCTCGCCCGCGCCGCCGGGGTGCTGCCGCTGCTGCTGGGTAGCGAAACCCTCGAATCGGCCGAGGCGCGGATCACCGAGGTATCCGATCTGGATGAGCTGACCCGCTCCCTCGGCAACGCCGTGCGCGACATCTTCATGGAAATGGCCCGCTACACGCCGATCATGTAGGGCACGCCACCCTCAGATCTGTCGGCTGATGGTGCTGCGGCTGGAAGCACGGCCGCAGCACCATGCAGCAACGCGTCAGCGGTACTGCCAGTCGTCGTCCGCCTCGAGCTCCGGAATCTCGGCCACCGCCTCGGTCACCACGGCGGAAAGCAGCTGGTCCGGCGTGGTTCCCAGCGCCGCCGCCTTCTGCTCGATGGCCTCGGCAAGCTCGTCAGAAAGCTCGATCGTCATTTCGGTCATTGGTCTGCCCGCCCCGTGGTCATGCGCGAAAAATAGAACGCTTTCCACATCTCGCGGATGCAACAAGCGGCACGCTTTGCTGGAAAAACTGCCGCCGCGTTCCGGAGCTTGCTGCCGGCCCGGCCGGAGATCGCGGAAGGTGGGAAAAGACCTCTGGCCGAGCTGCTGGAGCCGACCCGTTTCCGCCATGTGGCGGTTCACGACTCTTTTCGGATCCCCTCTCCAAGCCTCATTCTCCGTCTGCCCCCGCTCCAATCGGCAGGCAGATCCGGCACTCCAGCCCTTCGGGATGAAAGTCCAGCTTCACGCTGCCGCCGAGGTCATGAGTCAGCCCGCGTTCCAGCAGCCCAGAGCCGAATCCCCGTCTGGCAGGCGGAAGGACCGGCGGCCCTCCGCGCTCGGACCAGACGATGTCCACCAACCGGCTGCCGCTCTTGATTCGCCGCAAGCTCCACCGGACCGCGACCAGCCCCTCCGGCACTGAAAGGGCACCGTATTTGGCCGCGTTGGTCGCCATCTCATGGAAGGCCAGGCCGAGCATTTCCACGGCGTTCGCCATCAATCTCACCGGCGGGCCTTCCAGCCGCGCGCGCTCGGTTCCGCCATAGGGCGAGAGGGCACGCTCCAGCACATCGGCCAGCGGCGCGCCTTCCCAGCCTCCACGCATCAGCAGGTCATGAGACCGCGCGAGGGCGATGAGCCGGTCGGTGAACGCTTCCTGGACGTCCGGGGGCACCCCGGCGCGGCGAAGGGTCCGGGATGCCACCGCCTGCACGGCTGCCAGGGTGTTCTTCACCCGGTGCCCCATCTCGGCCATCAGCAGCGCCCTGCGCTCCTCTTCGGCCCGAACCGCGCTGTTGTCCCGCAGGACGTTCAGGAAGCCCTCCGGCTGACCATTCCCGTCCAGCAGCGGCAGCATGGCCCCGCTCGCCCAAAAGCGGCTGCCGTCGCGGCGGATGTGCCACCGCTCATTCGGGGCGCGGCCCTCCTCCATCGCCCGGCACAGCTCGCCCATGAACACGCCCTGGGCTCGATCCTCGGCCGGGAAGAACAACTCGCCCGATCGCCCCAGGACCTCGGCATCGCCATAACCCAGGATGGCGCGGGCGCCTTCGTTCCAGCCGGTGATCTGGCCGGCAAGGTTCAGTGTGACGATCGCGTGATCCCTGGCGCTGTCCAGCACCCGCCGGAGCCGCTCGGCCTCGGCCCGCAGCTCCCGGTTCTCCGCTTCCAGCTCCGCGATCCGCCGTTCCGCATCCGGTAGCCCGGCCATCTCTCCCGCGCCGTTCGGCGTCTGCGCCGGAGGATGCTGGGTGGTCCCGCGAGGCGGCTCACCATCGTGCGGCACCGGAGGCCCCGAATACATTAACGACATGGACGCCACGATCCATTTCCGAGAAGGCGGGTCTCTTGCCGCAATCCGTCGGGGCTGGCTGTCGGATGTCGTACAGAACCGGCCAGCGAGGGCGGCATGCCTGTCCCGCTGCCAGCAGGCCAAATCATTCGTTGGCGGCGCGCCCGAGAACTCCCATATCCCGTTTATCGCCCGCCGCGGTCTCCGGCGCGGGCGGCTGAGAGTAGCCAGTGCTCCCGCCGACACCGTCGCTCGGGAACTTACCTTGGCCTATTCGCGATCCGCCGTTCCGACACCCCGCAACCGCCTGCTCGCGGCCTTACCGCCCGAGGAGCTTGCCCACCTATGGCCGCAGCTTGAGCCGTTAGAACTGGAAGTGCGTCACATCCTGTCGGCGCCCGACGAGCCGATCACGGCCGTCTACTTTCCAGAGACCGGCTGGTCCTCGATGCTGGTTCTCCTCGCGGATGGCCGATCTGCCGAGGTCGGCATCGTAGGCAGTGAGGGCATGGTCGGCCTGCCCCTCCTGCTCGGCAGCGACAGCAGCCAGGTCGAGGCCATGGT
The DNA here is from genome assembly GCF_049629625.1 of Roseomonas chloroacetimidivorans. Classification (NCBI taxonomy): domain Bacteria; kingdom Pseudomonadati; phylum Pseudomonadota; class Alphaproteobacteria; order Acetobacterales; family Roseomonadaceae; genus Roseomonas; species Roseomonas chloroacetimidivorans. The sequence goes on from NZ_JBNBZS010000001.1 coordinate 161,949, forward strand.
GCAGTGCTCCGGCACCTCGCTGCGACTGGAGGCGCGCGCGTTCCACAGGGCCCTTGAAGAAAGCCCGGCCCTGCGGACACTCCTGCTCCGCTATGCCCTGGCCTTCCAGCAGCAGGTGACCCAGACCGCGGCCTGCAACGGCCACCACGCCCTGGATCAGCGCCTGGCGCGTTGGCTGCTGATAGCGCATGACCGGGCCGAGGGCGACCGGTTCCCCATCACCCAGGAGTTCCTGGCGATGATGCTTTGCGTCCACCGCCCCGGCGTCACCGTCGCGGCACGGCTGTTCCAGCAGGCAGGGCTCATTCGCTACGGCCACGGCCAGATGACCATCACGGACCGTGAGGGGCTCGAGGCGGCCTCCTGCGAATGCCATGGCGCCGTTCGCCGCCAGTTCGACAAGCTGCTCGGCACCGCGAGGGGGTAGACCGATCCGGCTCGGCCGGGGCCGAGGAGGGCAAAGGCTCTACGTGGCCATGTCCGCCTCCGAGCCACGACGAGATTCTCGTGACAACCGGAATGAGGCGGGAAGCTGACGCTCCAGCGTCGGGCTTTCTGGATCGGCTGCCCACCTGGCCCGCCGCCCCGCCGCCGCCGCTTTCCCCCGGCCCGCCACCCGCCTATGCAGCCTCCATGTCGGACATTTCACACTGGGCCGGGCCTGCCGCCGGCGATACGCCCCGCCCCAGCGGCCCGCCGGGCTCCGTGCCCCTCTACATCGTGGCCGGCGAGGCCTCCGGCGATGTGCTCGGCGCCCGCCTCATGGCCCGCCTGCGCGCCATGCGCCCCGACCTCTCCTTCGCTGGCATTGGCGGCGACCGCATGGCGGAGCAGGGCCTGGAAAGCCTCTTCCCCATGCGCGAACTCGCCCTAATGGGCCTGCTCGAAGTCCTGCCGAACCTCCGCAGCCTGGCCCGCCGCATGGACCAGACCGTTGCCGACATCGCCGCCCTCCGCCCGGCCGCGCTGGTCACGATCGACAGCCCCGGCTTTGCCTTGCGGCTCGCCAAGCGCATCAAGCCGATGGGCATTCCGGTCATCCACTATGTCGCGCCCCAGGTCTGGGCCTGGCGCCAGGGCCGCGTGAAGGAAATGGCACATCGCCTGGACCGTATCCTGGCCCTCCTGCCCTTCGAGCCGCCCTTCTTCGAGCGCGCGGGCATTCCCGTCACCTTTGTCGGTCACCCCGTGCTGGAAAGCGGCGCCGACCAGGGCAACGCTGCCCGCTTCCGCGCGGCCCACGGAATCCGGCCGGAGGAGCGCGTGGTGCTGGTCATGCCGGGCAGCCGCCGCACCGAGATCCGCCGCCTGCTGCCCATTTTCGGGGAAGCCTTGCGCCTCCTCTCCGCCCGCGTGCCGGGCCTGCGCCCTGTGGTGCCCCTTGCCGGCCCGGTGGAGGAGGCGGTGCGCCAGGCCGCCGCCGGCTGGGCCCCCGGTCCGATCCTGGTCCGGGACCTCGCCGAGAAGCACGATGCCTTCGCCGCGGCCTCGGCCGGGCTGATCAAGTCCGGAACCTCCTCGCTGGAGGTCGCGCTGGCCGGGGTGCCCATGGCGGTCGGCTACCGCGTCAACCCCATCACCGCCGAGATCGTGCGGCGCCTCGTGAAGGTCCGCTACGCCAGCATCGTGAACCTTCTGGCCGATGCGCCAGTCATCCCCGAATACATCCAGCAGGATTGCCGCCCCGATCGCCTCGCGGCCGAGTTGGAACGCCTGCTGACGGACAGCGCCGCCGCCGAGGCGCAGCGCGCCGATTTCGCCCGCGTCCTCTCCATGCTGCGTCCACCCGCCGGCGGAAGCCCCAGCGAGGCTGCCGCTCGCGCCGTGCTCGAACTGGTCAGGTCTTGAGGCCGGAGCCCGGCCCGGTCACGGGATTTTCGCGATCCACCATCGGTACGCCGGTACCGGCCATGCTCGCCGCCCCAACCGCGAAGGAGCTATTGGCCGGCAGGTCGGCCTCGGAAATCGCGGTGGGGTCATCCTGCCACCCTTCCTCCCGCCAACTCGCCGCCCGCGCCTCCAGGTCCACCGCGCCATGGCGGTTGAACACCTGCATCACATGGTCGGCCAGCATCTCCTCCACCTCCGCGGTCACCACCGTCCCGCCGCGCCGGATGCCCTCAGACGCCAGATGGCGCTCCGTATCAGGCATCAGCAAATGGCCGAGCGACGGCCAGAAGCCCTGATCCTCCACCGGCTGCGCGTTGGAGGCATGAATTTCGATCCGCTCAGGCGGAACGTGGTCGTGCACACGCAGATGCGTCACCACTGCTTCGGCCTCGTCCCGGCTATCAAACAGGGCAGAAATGATGCGGGTCATGCCGTCCTCCTCCAGGCCATGAGGGAGGAACGGCCGCGCGCCGCCAGGGGTTGCCCGGCCTAGCCCGCCTTGGCGTGCCGCTTCGGCCGCGCCTTGCGCCGCAACTCCAGCAGATCCGCCTCTTCCCGCGCCGCGTTGCGCAGCAGCGCCTCCTGTCCCCAGCGATATTGCGGCGGGCAGGCGGTACGGACGCCGTAGCGCGCCGCCGCCTGGATGGTGAAGGCCGGGTCCACCAGATGCGGCCGCGCCAGCGCCACTAGATCGGCGCGCCCGGCGGCCAGGATGGTGTTGATCTGGTCGGCGCTGGTGATGCTGCCCACGCACATGGTGGCCACCTTCGCCTCGTTCCGGATCATGTCGGAATAGGGCACCTGATACATGCGCCCGTAATGCGGCGCGCTGTCCGCTACGGTCTGGCCGGTGGAAACATCCAGCAGATCGCAGCCCTCCTCCGCGAAGGCACGCGCAATGGCCAGCGTATCCTCATCCGTGATGCCGCCATCCGCCCAATCCGTAGCAGAGACGCGCACGCTCATCGGCTTGTCGGAAGGCCAAACCGCCCGCATCGCCCGGTACACCTCCAGCGGATAGCGCAGCCGGTTCTCCAGGCTGCCGCCATACTGATCCGTGCGCTGGTTGGTCAGCGGTGAAAGGAAGCTGGCCATCAGATAGCCATGCGCGCAATGGAATTCGAGCATGTCGAAACCTGCCCGGGCTCCGCGCCGCGCGGCCGCCACGAAGTCGTCGCGCACCTTGTCCATCTCCGCGCGCGTGATCTCGCGCGGCACCTGGCTGTTCGGGAAATAGGGCCGCGCGCTGGCGGAGACGATGGGCCAGGCCCCCTCCTCCAGCGGCTGGTCCATGCCCTCCCACATCAGCTTCGTCGCGCCCTTCTGCCCGGCATGGCCGAGCTGAAGGGCTATGCGGCTGCCGCTATGGGCATGGACGAAATCCACGATCCGCTTCCAGCCCGCCTCCTGCGCGTCATTCCACAGTCCCGTACAGCCCGGCGTGATCCGCGCGTCGGGCGCGACGCAGGTCATCTCCGTGAAGATCAGACCGGCCCCGCCTGTCGCACGCGCGCCGTAATGCATGAGGTGCCAGTCATCCGGCATCCCGTCCTTCGCCGAATACTGGCACATCGGGGAGACGACGACGCGGTTCGGCAGATCCATCCCACGCAACCGGAAAGGCTGGAACATGGGCGGGGCGCCCTTTACCGCGGGCAGCCCCTGCGCGCGCACTTCTTCCTCAAAGAGCGTGCGTGATTCCTCCACGAACTCCGGTGCGCGCAGGGCCAGGTTGTCCCAGGTGATCGCCTTGGACCGCGTCATCACCCCGAAGGCGAAGCGCGTCGGCGGCATGTGCCAGAACCGTTGGACATGCTCGAACCAGACCAACGACACATCCGCCGCGTGCTGGGTCTTCTCCACCTCTTCGCGACGCCCGCCCTCGAAGCGCGCCAGCGCTTCCTCGACGGAACCGCCCTTCATGAAGGCCGCATGCAGCGCGATGGCATCCTCCATCGCCAGCTTGGTGCCGGAGCCGATGGAGAAATGCGCCGTCGCCTTGGCATCCCCCAGCAGCACGACATTTCCCTTGGACCATCGCGCGCAGCGCATCATCGGAAATTGCCGCCACAGGCTGCGATTGGTGATGAGGCGGTGTCCCTGCAACTCCTCCGCGAACACCTCCTCCAGGAAGGCCGCGCTCCGGGCCTCATCCATGGCGCCCAGCCCCGCCCGCTCGAAGGTCTGGGGATCAGTCTCCAGCACCCAGGTGCTGGCATTGGCCTCGTACTGGTAGCAATGGGCGATGAAGATGCCCTCGGGCCGCTCCTTGAAGAAGAAGGTGAAGGCATCGAAGGGCCGGGTGCTGCCCATCCAGGCGAAGCGGTTGGGCCGCAGGTCCAGCTTTGGCGAGAAATGCTCCAGGTCGCTCTGCCGCACCGCACTGTTGATGCCATCCGCCGCCACGATCAGATCGGCATCAGGGAAATCCTCCGGCCGCGCTTCGCGTCGGAATTCCAGCTCCACCCCCAACTCCCGCGCCCGTGCCTGCAGCAGCATCAGCAGCGTACGGCGGGAGCAGCCGCAGAACCCGTTTCCACCGATCCGGTGAACGGCCCCTTTCGCGTGGATCTCGATATCGTCCCAATAGGCGAAGGCGTCGGTGATCGCCTCGTAGGACGGCTTGTCCGCCTTCTCGAAGGTCTCCAGCGTCTGGTCGCTGAACACCACGCCGAAGCCGAATGTGTCGTCGGCCCGGTTTCGCTCCACCACCGTTACCCGGGCTTCGGGCCGGTCGCGCTTCATCAGGATGGCAAAATAGAGCCCGGCCGGGCCGCCGCCGATGACTGCGATCCGCATGGAAGACCCTCCTGGGAGCCAGTGAGGAGATAGTTTAGGCTTCAAGCTTCTTGCCTTTCAACTCCCGCTTGCGGCCCGGCGCAGGATTCCTTTAGGCTTCAAGCATCGCCCTCTGGTTCGAGGATCATGGACGGCATCAGCGGACGCCATGCGATCGTCACCGGTGGCGGCTCGGGCATTGGCCTGGCCGTGGCGGGTGCACTGACCCGCGCGGGCGCGCGCGTCACCGTGCTCGGCCGGCGCGAGGCCCCGCTGTGCGCAGCCGTGCATTCCGGCCACGCCGCCGATTTCGCCATCGCCGATATCACCGCCGAGGGCGCCTTCGCCGCCGTGCTGCAACGCAGCGGGTCCCCGGCCATCCTGGTCAACGCCGCAGGCGCGGCAGAAAGCGCGCCATTCCTGAAAACCGGTGACGAGCTCTGGGAACGCATGCTGCGCGTGAACCTGCTCGGCGCCGCCGCGGCTACCCGGTCCGTCCTGCCCGCCATGCTCGCCGCCGGCTGGGGCCGGGTGGTGAACATCGCCTCCACCGCCGCCCTGCGCGGCTACCCCTATGTCACCGCCTATACCGCGGCGAAGCACGGGCTGCTCGGCCTCACCCGCGCGCTCGCCCTGGAAGTCGCGACCAAGGGTGTGACTGTGAACGCCGTCTGCCCGGGCTTCACGGAAACCGACATCGTCGCCGAAAGCGTCGCCCTCATCATGGAAAAGACCGGCCGGTCGGAGGCCGAGGCCCGCGCGGAACTCGCGAAGCACAACCCCCAGGGCCGCCTCGTCCAGCCGGAGGAAGTGGCAGCCGCCGTTCTCTTTCTCTGCGGCAACGCGGCAAGCGCGGTGAACGGACGCGCCATCGCCGTGGACGGAGGCGAGGTTCCATGACCCCGCCCGACACCCATGTGGATGCCGAAACCGCCCTCGGCCCCGCCCCCGCTGGCCATAAGGACGATCTCCGCCTCTGGCTCCGCCTGCTTTCCTGCACCCGCCTGATCGAGGCCGAGATACGCCGCCGCCTGCGCGCCAGCTTCGACACCACCCTCCCCCGCTTCGACTTCCTCGCACAACTCGAACGCGTCCCGGACGGCCTGACCCCCGGCGAGCTCAGCCGCCGCATGATGGTCACGGGCGGCAACGTCACCGGCCTCTCCGCGCGGCTGGAGGAAGAGGGGCTGATCGAGCGCCGCGCCGTGGAGGGTGACCGCCGCGCCGTTACCCTGCGCCTGACGCCGCAGGGCCGCCGCGAATTCGCCCGCCAATCGGCTGCGCATGAGGATTGGGTGGCGGAGCTTCTTGGCGGCCTCTCCGCCACCGACCGCGCCGCGCTGCTGCGCCTGCTGGACCGCACCCGCCGCGGCGTGCGCGCCGCCATTTCGGAGGACGGGGCATGAGCCTCAAGGATTTCTCGGCCCAACATGTCCGCCTGACGGTCGAGGACAAGACCGCCTTCATCCTGCTCGACCGCCCGGAGCGGAAGAACCCGCTGACCTTCGAATCCTATGCCGAACTGGTGCAGATCTTCCGCGCCGCCGTGCAGGACGACACGGTCGGCGCCTTCATCGTCTCCGGCTCCGGCGGCAATTTCTGCAGCGGCGGCGATGTGCACGAGATCATCGGCCCGCTGCTGGATCGCGACACCAAGGGCCTGATGCAGTTCACCGCCATGACCGGCGATCTGGTCAAGGCCATGCGCGCCTGCCCGCAGCCCATTCTGGCGGCGGTGGACGGCGTGGCGGCCGGGGCTGGCGCCATCATCGCCATGGCCTCCGACATCCGCATCGCCACGCCGCGCGCGAAGGTCGCCTTCCTCTTCAACCGTGTTGGCCTTGCGGGCTGCGACATGGGCGCCTGCGCCATGCTGCCCCGCATCATCGGCCAGGGCCGCGCCTCGGAACTCCTCTACACCGGTCGTTCCATGTCCGCGCAGGAAGGGCTGGATTGGGGATTCTTCTCCCGCGCCGTCGAGCCCGAGACGCTAATGGAAAGCGCCGCCGAACTGGCCCGCCAGATCACGGAAGGTCCCGGCTTCGCCAATGCCATGACGAAGCGAATGCTTGCCTTGGAATGGGCCATGTCGATCGAGCAGGCGATCGAGGCCGAAGCCGTCGCCCAGGCCCTTTGCATGACCACAAAGGATTTCCGCCGGGCCTACGAGGCCTTCGCCGCCAAGCGCCGCCCGGTCTTCGAGGGCGATTGATGCCCGACCGCGACTTCCTTTCCTGGCCCTTCCTCGAACCCCGTCATCGCGACTGGGCGGTTGAGGTCGAGACCTGGGCCGCCGCCAACGCCGAGCGCCTCTCGGAAGGCGAGACGGACGCCGCCGTCCGGGCCCTCGCGCGCTCAATGGGAAAGGCCGGGCTTCTCCGTATGGCGGCGCCGGAGGATGGCAGGCTCGATGTCCGCGCGCTCTGCATCGCGCGGGATGTGCTGGCGCGCCATTCCGGCCTGGCGGATTTCGCCTTTGCAATGCAGGGCCTGGGCACAGGCTCCATCACCCTTTTCGGAAGCGAGGAGCTGAAGTCCCGCTTCCTTCCCGCGGCCCGCGCCGGCACCGCTCTCGCCGCCTTCGCTCTCAGTGAGCCCGAGGCAGGTTCCGACGTCGCCGCCCTCGTTACCACTGCCCGGCTGGATGGCGACCACTGGGTCATCGACGGCAGCAAGACCTGGATCAGCAATGGCGGCATCGCCCGCACCTATGTCGTCTTCGCCCGAACAGGCGAGGCGCCTGGCGCCAAGGGCCTGACCGCTTTTCTCGTCCCAGCGGACACGCCCGGCCTCACCATTGCCGAGCGCATCGAGGTCTCGGCGCCGCATCCCCTTGCCACGCTCCGCTTCGAGGCAATGCGCATCCCGGACGCCTACCGCCTCGGCAAGCCCGGCGAGGGCTTCAAGGTCGCCATGGCCACGCTGGATGTGTTCCGCTCCACCGTGGGCGCCGCGGCGCTGGGTTTCGCCCGCCACGCGCTCGATCTCACGGTCGAACGCGCCAGCAACCGCCACCTCTTCGGAGGACCGCTCTTCGACCAGCAGATGACCCAGGCCGCCATCGCCGAAAGCGCCGTGGAGGTCGAGACCTCCGCCCTCCTCGTCTACCGCGCTGCCTGGCTCAAGGATTCCGGTGCCCCCCGCGTTTCGCGGGAAGCATCCATGGCCAAACTCCACGCGACGGAGGCCGCGCAGCGCGTGGCCGATCGTTGCGTGCAAATCCACGGGGGGCACGGCGTCGTCCGCGACCACCCCGCGGAAAAACTCTACCGGGAGGTTCGCGCGCTGCGCGTCTATGAGGGCGCCAGCGAGGTGCAGCGGATCATCATCGCCCGCGCGGAACGTGCGCGGGCTGAAGAGGCGGCATCATGAAGCAGAACGTCTGGTCCGGCTCCACGCCGGATTTCACGCCCAGCGCGCATATCGACACCTTCCCCCGCGACAACCTTCCGCCGCGCGAGCAGTGGCCGGAACTCCTCTTTGACCTGGAGGACTACCGCTATCCGCTCCGCCTGAACTGCGCGGTCGAATTCCTGGACCGTAATGTCGAAAAGGGCCGCGGGAACCACCCCGCCCTCGTCACCCCCGAGGAAACGCTCACCTACGCGCAACTCCTCGACCGTGTGAACCGCCTCTGCAATGTACTCACGCAGGATCTGGGCATGGTGCCGGGCAACCGCGTCATGCTGCGCAGCGCCAACAACGCCTGGATGACGGCGGCCTATCTTGCCGTGCTCAAGGCCGGCGGCGTGGTCGTCGCCACCATGCCCCTGCTCCGCGCGAAAGAACTGGGCCAGATGCTGGAGAAGGCGCGGATCACCCACGCCCTCTGCGACATCAAGCTGCGCGACGAAATGGAGAAGGCCTCGGCCGAGGCAAACCACCTTCAGCATCTCGTCTACTGGGGCGCGGGCGATCTCGAGTCCCGCTGCGCCGCCCGGTCGCCCGACTTCACGGCCTGCGACACCGCCGCCGACGATGTTTGCCTGATCGGCTTCACCTCGGGCACCACGGGCCTGCCCAAGGGCACCATGCATTTCCACCGGGACATGCTGGCCATCTGCGACGGCTATTCCCGCCACGTCCTCCGCCCCGTGCCGGATGACCGCTTCATCGGCTCCGCACCCCTCGCCTTCACCTTCGGCCTGGGCGGCCTCGTTCTCTTTCCCTTCCGCATCGGCGCGACCGGCATCCTGCTGGAAAAGGCCGGGCCCGACGAGCTTCTCCCGGCGGTCGAGAGATACCGCGCGACCATCTGCTTCACCGCGCCCACCGCCTATCGCGCCATGGCGCAGAAGGTGGATCAGTTCGACATCTCCTCCCTCCGCAAATGCGTCTCCGCCGGAGAAACCCTGCCCAAGGCGATCTTCGAGGCCTGGGAGAGAGCGACCGGCCTGCGCCTCATGGACGGTATCGGCGGCACGGAGATGCTGCACATCTTCGTCGCCGCGCCCGAGGAAACACTGCGCCCCGGCTATACGGGCCTTCCAGTTCCCGGCTACCAGGCCAAGGTGATCGACAAGGACGGCAACGAGGTCCCGCGCGGCACGCCGGGCTGGCTTGCCATCCGCGGCCCCATCGGCTGCCGCTACCTCGCCGATCCTCGCCAGACGCAATACGTCCTCCATGGCTGGAACGTTCCCGGCGACATCTACATCCAGGAGGAGGATGGCTTCTTCCGCTACCAGGGCCGCGGCGACGACATGATCATCGCCGCCGGCTACAACATCGCCGGGCCGGAGGTGGAAGGCGCCCTGCTCACCCATCCCGCCGTGCGCGAATGCGGCGTCGTCGGCGCGCCGGATGGCAAGGGTGGCATGCTGGTGAAGGCCTATGTCGCCCTCAAGCCCGACTACGCCCCCTGCGACGCGCTGGTTAAGGCACTGCAGGAGCATGTGAAGGCCGAGATCGCCCCCTACAAATACCCCCGCATGATCGAGTTCCTGGAGGCACTGCCGCGCACCGAGTCCGGCAAGCTCCAGCGCTTCGCCCTTCGCAAGATGGCCGGCGGATGAGCCACCCTGCCCCCGCGCCTTCCCTTGAACCCGGCCGCACCGCAGGCCATGAGAGCCCCCGCATGAGCGGTCCCCTCCAGATCCTCCACCCCCCCGGCTGGCCCGCCCCCAAGGGCTATGCCAACGGCATGGCCGGGCGCGGCCGAATCGTGCTGGCCGGCGGCCAGGTCGGCTGGGACGAGCAGGGCCGCTTCGCCCAGGGCTTCGTCGCCCAGGCCGAGCAGGCGCTGCGCAACATCCTTGCCGTGCTGGCCGAGGCCGGCGCGGGCCCCGAGCATATTGGCCGCCTCACCTGGTATGTGGTGGACATGGCCGAGTATCGCGCCTGCCTGCCGGAACTGGGCCGCGCCTATCGTTCGGTGATGGGCCGCAACTTCCCGGCCATGGCCTTGATCGGTGTCTCGGCCCTGGCCGAGCCCGAGGCGCGGCTGGAGATCGAGGCGACTGCCATCGTCCCGGACTGATCCGGGACGGGCCTGGGGGCGGGCAATTCCCGCTCCGCTGCACAGGAACAGACCAACTGCCCGTCCGCCAGCCGGTTCGGCATGGTCGGCTCCCCGCAATGCGGGCATTCGCGCACGCTTTCCATCGGCCCTCTCACTCGGCTGCACCCTGCATCTGGGGCAGTTTGCCGGCCGCGCCCGCCTGCTCGCAGGGGATTGACCCAGCTCGGTGCTCCACCCGCGCCCCGTCTCTGCCATCCTTCGCAGGATCAGGGCGGAGAACGCCCGAAACGCCCCGCCCCCGCCTTGCCCGGTCCGCCCCCCGGTGCGAATGTCCGCCGCGTTGCCGGGGGACGCCCCCGGCCCAGCGTTCCGTCCGGCGGGGCCTCCCCGCCACTAGTCAGCGCACGAGGATCGGCATGGCCAAGATTAAGGTGAAGACCCCAGTCGTCGAGATGGATGGGGATGAGATGACCCGGATCATCTGGGGCTTCATCAAGGACAAGCTGATCCTTCCCTATCTCGACATCGACCTGAAGTATTATGACCTCGGCATCGAGTACCGCGACCAGACCGACGACCAGGTCACGATCGACGCCGCCAACGCCACCAAGCAGTACGGCGTGGGCATCAAGTGCGCCACCATCACCCCGGACGAGGCGCGGGTGAAGGAGTTCGGCCTGAAGAAGATGTGGCGTTCCCCGAACGGGACGATCCGCAACATCCTCGATGGCACCATCTTCCGTGAGCCGATCATCTGCCAGAACGTGCCCCGCCTGGTGCCGCACTGGTCCAAGCCGATCGTCGTCGGCCGCCATGCCTATGGCGACATCTACCGCGCCGTCGAGATGAAGATCCCGGGCGCCGGCACGGTGAAGATGACCTACATCCCCGAGGGCGGCCAGCCGCAGGAAATCGGGGAATTCCCGATGCCGGCCACCGGCGGCGTCGCGATGATGATGCACAACCTCAACAAGTCGATCGAGGGCTTCGCGCGCGCCAGCTTCAACTACGGCCTGGCCCGCAACTTCTCGGTCTACTTCAGCCACAAGAACACGATCCTCAAGGCCTATGACGGCAACTTCAAGGACATCTTCCGCAAGATCTACGACGAGGAGTTCAAGGCGGAGTTCGAGAAGCGCGGCCTGACCTATGAGGACCGCCTGATCGACGACATGGTCGCCGCGGCGCTGAAGTGGGAAGGCGGCTATATCTGGGCCTGCAAGAACTACGATGGCGACGTGCAGTCCGACATCGTGGCGCAGGGCTTCGGCTCGCTCGGCCTGATGACCTCCGTGCTGCTCTCCCCGGACGGCCAGACCGTTGAGTCCGAGGCCGCGCACGGCACCGTCACGCGCCACTATCGCGAGCACCAGAAGGGCCGTGAGACCTCGACCAACCCGATCGCCTCGATCTTCGCCTGGACGCGCGGCCTCGCCTATCGCGGCAAGTTCGACAACACGCCGGATGTGGTCGACTTCGCCAATGCGCTGGAGAAGGTCTGCGTCGAGACCGTCGAGAGCGGCTATATGACCAAGGACCTCGCGATCCTCATCGGCAAGGACCAGCCCTGGCTCAACACCCAGGCCTTCCTCAACAAGCTCGATGAGAACCTGAAGAAGGCCCGCGGCTGAGCCGCACCGCCCGCACCAAGACGGGCGGATTGCAAGCAACGGGAGGGGCGGGCGCCGGAAGGCCCCGCCCCTTTTTCTTTCCGGTAAGACGGACCATGCCCAGCTTCCTGACCCCGCTCGACCTCCTCGCCCTGGCCATCTTCTTTCTCTGCTGGGCCGGCTACGCGCTGATCGTGGACCGCGTGCCCTCCATCCGGCAGCGCAGCGTGATCCACGCCATGGACGAGCACCGCCGCCGCTGGCTGGTCGCCCTGCTACCCAAGGAGAACCGGGTGGCCGATGTCGCCATCGTCGGCAACCTCATGTCATCCACCTCTTTCCTCGCCAACACCTGCATCTTCATTGTCGGCGGCGCCATGGCCCTGCTTGCCTCGCCCGAGGTCGGCCGCCGCGTGCTGGGGGCCATGCCCTTCGCCGACGCCCCGCTGACCGATGGTGGATGGGAGGCACGCATCCTCCTGATCCTGCTGATCTTCGTCCGGGCCTTCTTCGAGCTGACCTGGGCGCTGCGCCAGTTCAACTACGGCTCCATTCTCATCGGCGGCCTCGGCCGAACCCAGGCCGCGATCCCCGCCGCCGAGATCGCGGCCCAGGTGGTCAACCGCGCAGCCCGCCACTTCAACACGGGACTACGGGCCTACTATTTCGGCCTGGCCGTGCTCGGCTGGGTGGTCCACCCCCTCGCCTTCATTCTCGCCTCCCTCTGGGTGGTCTCGGAGTTACACAGGCGGGAGTTCCGCTCCGCTGTCCAGGCGGCCCTGGCCACGGCGGACTGAGGGAAGCGCCCACCCACAGAACGGGGAGGAGGCCGTGACCAAACTCGTGCTCGGATGGCTTTTGCCGCAGGAGGAGCGCGCACCGCTCCTCGCCCTCGTCCCGCCCCGCTACGAGCGTGTCGTCGCACACCATGTCACGCTGAAGCCCGGCGTGCAGAAGGACCACCCCCTTCCGCGCGAAACGGAGGGCGCCGTGGTCGGCTTGGCGGATGACGGCAAGGGCGTACAGGCCCTGGTGGTCGAGATCGGCGGCACGACCAACCGCCCGGGCGGCTCGACCTACCACATCACCTGGTCGCTCGGGAAAAGCCGGAAGCCCGTGGAAAGCAACGACGTCATTCGTGAACACGGCTGGAAGCCGCTGGAGCGCCGCCCCATCAAGCTCCGCCCCGCCGTCTTCGATTCCACGAACTGAGGAGGCTCAGCCCCCGGCCGGCTCCTCGCCCGTGAAGCCCAGCTTCCGCAATGCCGCGATGGAGCGCTCAGCCGAGACATGGTGGATGAAGATCCCACCCTTGGCCTCCCAGCCCTCCCGGGCCGAGGCGCGGTCATCCACCAGCACATGGCCCGGCCCGGACCAGCGCGGCTTCTCCTTGCTCATGCAGGTGATCACCGGCACATGGGCGCCCAGCATCCGCGCAACCCACTTCTTCTTCTGCGCCGGCGCCCAGCTTCCCAGCGGCAGGCCGGTCAGGATGGTCGGGCGATACGGCTCGCAGAAGCGCCACAGCGCCTCCGAGTCATGCATGAATTCCAACGTGTCGAAAAAGGCCGGCGCCTTGGCCAGCGCCGCCCACATCGTCTTCAACGGCAGTTCCTCCGGCCGCTTGCCGGTCACCGTCTTCACGCCCCGGTCGAAGTCAGCCAGGACGCCATCCAAGTCGAGGAAGAGGGCAAGGCTCCCCGTAGGGAGCGCCCTGCCGCCGGCCCCGGGCGCTTTCACGCCGCCTCGTGCTGCTCGCGCAGCTTCAGGAAGCGCAGCATCGGCCACTCCTCCTCCGCGCGGTTCCGGCGCCAATCACTGGTGAAGAAGGCCACCAGCGCCCCGTCATGGTCCTCAGCCGTGTCATGCGGCGCGGATTGCCGGAACTTCTCCATCGCCGCCTTATCATCCGATACGACCCAGCGCATCATCGACCAGGGCGTGCTCTCGTAACGGCTGGGAACACCGTATTCGGCCTTCAGCCGCTCCGCCAACACATCAAGCTGCAGCGCGCCTACCACGCCCACCACCGGCGGCGTGCCGTCCAGCGGGCGGAAAAGCTGCACCACGCCCTCCTCGGCCAGCTGCTCCAGCGCGGTCCGCAGCTTCTTGCCGACCATCGCGTCCTCGATCATCACGCGGCGCAGGATCTCCGGCGCGAAGCTCGGCACGCCCCGGAAGTTGATCTGCTCGCCCTCGGTCAGCGTGTCGCCGATCCGAAGGATGCCGTGATTCGCGATGCCCACCACATCGCCCGGCCAGGCCTCCTGGGCGACCTGCCGGTCCTGGGCGAAGAAGAACAATGGCGCGTTCACCGGCACCTGCTTGCCCGTCCGGGTCTGCCGCAGCCGCATCCCCTTCTCCAGCCGGCCGGAGCAGATCCGCAGGAAGGCCACGCGGTCCCGGTGGTTCGGGTCCATATTCGCCTGGATCTTGAAGACGAAGCCGGTCAGCGCCGGTTCCTCCGGCTGCACCCGCCGCGTATCCGCCGGCCGGGCGCCGGGATGCGGCGCGAAGCGCGCCAGCCCCTCCAGAAGATGCCCGATTCCGAAGTCCCGCAGGGCCGAGCCGAAATAGACCGGGGTCATCGTTCCCTGGCGGAAGGCCTCCAGGTCGAAGCTCGGGAAGGCGCTGGCCAGCTCCGCGCCCTCGCGCAGCGCCGCGGCCTCCTCGGCCGGTACCAGCTCGTCGATCTTCGGGTCATCCAGCCCGGTCAGCCTCACCGGCCCGGAACCCTCGGCCAGCAAATGCAGCGCCGGCTCCAGCATGTCATATGTGCCGAGGAAGCCCCGCCCCGAGCCCACCGGCCAGGCCGCCGGCGTCACGTCCAGCGCCAGGGTTTTCTCGATCTCGTCCAGCAGCTCGAAGACGTCCCGGCTCTCCCGGTCCATCTTGTTGATGAAGGTGATGATCGGGATGTCCCGCAGGCGGCAGACCTCGAACAGCTTCCGGGTCTGCGCCTCGATACCCTTGGCCGCGTCGATCACCATCACCGCCGCGTCCACCGCCGTCAGCGTGCGGTAGGTGTCCTCCGAGAAGTCCTCATGGCCCGGCGTGTCCAGCAGGTTGAACACCACCCCGTCCCGCTCGAAGGTCATGACGGAGGTCGCGACCGAGATCCCGCGGTCCTGCTCGATCTTCATCCAGTCCGACCGGGTCCGCCGTCGGTCGCCTTTGGCGCGCACCTGCCCGGCCAGCTGGATGGCGCCACCGCGCAGCAGCAGCTTCTCCGTCAGCGTGGTCTTGCCGGCGTCCGGGTGGGCGATGATCGCGAAGGCGCGCCGCCTCGCGGCCTCGCGCGCGACGGCGGAGGCCCCCGCCGTGGTCGCCGGCAGGGCCTCAATCGGGGTGGTCTGGTCCATAACCGTTATCTGGCGAGGTTGGGCCGGAGGCGCAACCGGATTGCGTCCCCGCGGGACGCAGCCCTCACCCGTGGCGGCGCCGAAGCTGGTTCAGCAGGATGGTCATGAAGGCCCCGAACAGGATGACCAGGGTAACCGGCCGGGGTGTTCCGTCCGCAAGCAGGCCGACCGCCGTGCTCCCGAGCGCCGCAACCGCGAACTGCATGGTTCCCATCAGCGCGGAGGCCGTTCCCGCCCGCTGCCCATGGCGCGCCAGCGCTCCCACGGCCGAATTCGGCATGATCAGGCTGCTGGCCGTAAGCATCAGGATCACGGGCAGGAAGATTCCCCACATCCCGCCCCAGCCCGTCCAGCCGAGTATGGTCAGCAGCAGCGCCGCCCCCAGCAAGGCGGCAGAAGCCACCGTCAGCACCCGCCCTGGCCCGAAGCGCGCCACCAGGCGAGGGTTGAGTTGCGCCCCGCCAATAAAGCCGGCTGCCGAGCAGCCGAAGACAATGGCGAACTGGCCGGGCGTAATCCCGAAATGCTCGATGTAGATGGCCGGGGCACCGCTGATATAGGCGAACATCAAGAACATCACGGCCGCGCCCATCAGGGCATGGGTCAGGAACACCGGTTCGGTCACGACCCGCCAATAGCCCTCCAGCATGGCCACGAGGCCGAGCCGCAGTCGCCTCTCAGGCGGCAGCGTGTCCGGCAGGAGCCTCCACACCAGCAGGCAGGAAATTGCCCCATAGGCTGCCATGACCCAGAAGATCGAGCGCCACCCCGCCGCCCCGAGAAGCGCGCTCCCTAGTGAGGGCGCCAGGATCGGCGCCGCCCCCATCACCAGGATCAGGCGCGACATCAGCCGCGCCGCCTCGAGCCCGGTGGCCATGTCGCGCACCACCGCACGCGGGATGACCGAACTGGCCGATCCGCCCAAGGCCGCGAGACAACGGAACGCCGCCAGCCAGCCCATGCTGGGTGCAAGGGCGCAGCCGATCGAGGCGAAAGTATAGATCAGCGTCCCGACCATCAGCGGCCCCCTGCGGCCAAACCGGTCGGAAAGGGTGCCTTGGGCCACCTGGCCCACGGCCAGGCCCAGGAACCAGGTGGCCAGGGTCAGCTGCGCACTGCCGGGACCGGTGCCGAACTCCCCCTCGATGCCCGGGAAGGACGGCAGATACATGTCGGTCGAAACAGGGCCGATGGCCGTCAGAAAGCCGAGCAGCAGGGGAAGCCAGGACGGCATGGAATCCTTGGGGCGCAGTTCGCCCCCTTGCTGCGCCGCACACGGCGCTTTGGAAAGCTCTTTCCGATCATGCTTGCCCTGCAGCGGACCATGGCCTTCCAACCCGCCCCGATAACCCCGGCCCGCCGGACGGAAAATCACTTGCGAACGATTATCATTATTGGCAACCTGCGGAGCGTCACCGCCCGGAGAACCCGCCCATGGCCACTCGCGGCCTACCTAACTGGCCCTGGAATGGCGCCGCGCCCGAGGACCTCCCGGATGCCGAGGCCGTGCTGCTGGACGCGACCCGCGCCTGGGTGGAGGCCACGCGCAGCGGCTTGGCGCCGCTCACGGCCCTGCGCCTGCCACTCGTCACGGAAGGAATCGGGGAGGCAGCCCCGCCGCTGGAGGCGCTGCTGCGTGCCCTCGCCTGCCCGGGCTCCATGGGGTGCCGTCTTTGCCCCCGGATCACCCCTGCGGAAGGCCGGCTCCTGATGGGCCTCGGCCTCGCCCAGCGCGCTACGCGGCGAGAAGCTCTGGCCAGCTTTCTCCAACTCGCCCCGCCGGCCGCCGCCTATGCGGCTGTCGGTCCGGCGCTCTCGATCGGGATGGTATTGCGGCGCGCGGGATTGCTCCTGGCCAACCCCCTGCGCGCGACCTCCTGACCCCGGACGGGCGGCGCCCCCCGCCGCCCGTCCATCACTTCACGACAGGGCAGTTCACCAGCGGCGGGACTGCCCGCAATCCAGGTGCACGAAGCCGTCGCGCCGGTAGAGCCCGACGCCGCCCAGCCCCAGCGAAGCCGCCAGCCGCGCCATTTCATAGGAGTTGCGGTCCGGCAGCCGCATGTCCCCCGCCATGCCTGACATGTGCAGCGATACGGTGGAGGCCCGGCTGGAACGCCGCACGATCGCCCCATTCGTCTCGGGCGAGCGATAGCCGCTGATCACCTCGAAGGGCTCCGTCGTCTCCATTCGCGCCGCCACCGCGTTCATCACATCGAAGAGGCGCGGATCCATCGGCGTCACTTCCTCCCGCGACAGGTCGCGGAACACCCAGTCGAGCTTCCGCAGCGCCTCCGTCACATAGCGCCCATCGGTGTAGTAGACGCCCGAGAAGGAATCGCTGGTGGCAAAGCGCATGACGTTCAGCCGCCGCGTGCCTCTTGCGATCTGCGCCTCCGCGCCACCCGTGCAGGCGAGCAACCCGATCCCCGCCCCAATCAGCGAACGCCGCCCCAGGCGCCGGTCGGCGCAGCACGGGCATTCCGGCTCATGCGGGCGGCCACCCTGCAGCACGCGGATCATCGGGCCACCCCCGCCGTGGCGACGCGCACCCCGCCGCGATCCATCTCCCGCGCATAAGCCGCGTCCAGGCCGTAGATATCCGGCCGCACCGTCACGCGCGATCCCTCGACCGTTACCGTGCTGTAGTGCAGCCGCACCGGCAGCGGCCGCCGCAGCGGAACCCACTGGGTCTGCTTGCTGTCATAGGTGCGCTGGATGCGCGCGGCATCCCAGCCCATCCCCTCGAAGACGATGTTCAGGAGATCGTCTGGCCGCTCCAGCCGAATACAGCCGGAGGACAAGGCACGGCCTGACCGGCTGAACAGCCGGCGGTCGGGCGTGTCGTGGAGATAGATGTCGTCGGAATTGGGCATGATGAACTTGATCCGTCCGAGCGCGTTGTCGTCGCCGGCGTCCTGTCGGATGAGATAGGGAAAACGGTCCGCCCGCACGGCGGACCAGTCCACGGTGGTCGGATCGACCTGCACGCGCTCGCCGGCCACCACGCTGTAAAGGCGGAAGCCCTTGGCGCTCATTCCCGCAGGGTCACTGCGGAAGCGGGGCAGCAGGTCCTCCCGCGCATTGCGCTCAGGCACGCCCCAGGTCGGGTTGAATTGCACGGTGGTCACGCGGTTCCGCATGGTGGGCGTGGCGCGGGTTGGCTTGCCCACGATCACGTTCATCTTCAGCAGCACCTTGTCCCCCTCCTGCACGCGCAGGATGTATTCGGGGATGTTCACCTCGATGCGCCGCTCGTCACCCGGCTTCAGGACGTTGCGCCGCATGTCCAGCGCCGCGCGGATCTGCGCCACGCGGGCCGAGGCCGGGCGGTTCAACAGGCCAAGGCTAACGGGCCCGACGCGCCCGTCCACCTCCAGCCCGTTCGCCGCCTGCCAGCGCCGCACAGCCGCTTCGAGCGGCGCGTCATAAGTCGCGCCGCCATCACGCGCCGTGGCCAGCACGGGATCCTCGGCCTTCAGCCGCGCCCGCAGGGCCGGGACGCGCGCGGCATCCACCATCCCCGGCTCCAGCGTTCCATCGCCGGGCGGAATGGAAGCCCAGCCGGCGGCGGCATGCCCCTGCGCCCTGGCCAGGTCGGCCCGGAGCAGCGCCGCGCCCTCCGGCAGGTTGGCCGCGCGGTCAATCAGCGTCGCCGGCTCCGGTGCGCCGACCAGTTCGCCCTGCCAGCGCGTGAAATCCGTGGATGCGTCGCGCAGGATATCGCCGCGCCCGGTCGGCTGCCGCAGCCGCCCGAGCACCAGATCACCAAGCGCGGCATTCGCCGCCTGGTAGACACCTGCGTGATAAGCGGCTGGCTCGCTCGAAGCCATGCTGTCCGGAGGAATGGCATAAGCTGCGGTGTCGAGCCCGTCCTGCCCAAGCTTGCGCAGCCGCGCCGCGAGCCGGAACACCGCGTCCCAGCTCTGTGGTCCCGGCCCGGTCGGCACAACAGGCGTGGGCGCCGCCTGAGTTCCTGGCTCCGGGCCCTGGGCATGCCCGATGACAGGAATCAGCCCCGCAAGGAGGCCGGTCAGCGCGTGGCGACGTAGCATGGGGCGGAGGCATAGCGTCCGCGATGCCACGCTGCCAAGGTGAATAAACCCCCGCCATGCCGGTTCCCGACTCCATTCGCCTCAGGCGGCCAAACCCGTTCCGCAGCCGAGTTGCCGCAGGTCAGTCGGTTTCCACACCACCCAGCGGCAGAGCACCGGAACCGGCTTGCCTCTGCCGGGAGAGGATGCGTAGTTGAGCCCATGCCGCAGACGACACCGGACATTGGCGGGGCCGACGACGTGAACACCGACCCCGCCTGGAGCGCCACTGCGCGCTTTCTCGAAGGTCGCGTGCTAGCGGGCATGTGCGTGGTCGCGCCGGAGGAGTTCGTCCCGGTGGTCGGCCCGCTCTCCTCCCCGGAACCCGGCACCCCGCCCGACTGGGCCGTGGTCAGCCTGCAGGATCCGGATACCCTGCCTCGTCCGCTGCTGCGCCTCCTCCTTGCTGAGACGACGCCGGTCTACGCCAATGACCGCTATGTCGTCTTTGCTCGCCGGCCGACCTTCGGCCTCGCCGATATGCGATCCTCCCCCTCGGTGCGGATGCTGGGCGAATATGCCACGAGCCCTGTCCAGCCCCCGGCGCCACGCCTGCCGGAGACCGGTCAGCCCGGCGGCGCTCAGCCGCCCGAGGCAGCCATGGCGCCCCTGACCGTGCCGCAGGCACCCAGCATCCCACGTGCGACGCTTCCCCCCGAAGCGGCCATGGCGCCCCTGACCGTGCCGCAGGCACCAAGCATCCCACGCGCGACCCTTTCCCCCGAAGCAGCCATGGCTCCTCTATCCGTGCCGCAGGCGCCAAGCATCCCACGTGCGACGCTTCCGCCGGAGGCGCTGGGCCTGTCGCTTCCACCGCGCGCCGCCCTGCCTACCAGCCTGCCGCCACGCCCGACGACCCCGCCTGCGGAGCCCGCGCCGCCAGCAGCCTTCGAGCCGCCCGCTGGCTCGCCGACCCCGGCCCCACCCCCCGGCACCGAGCCACGCCTGGCCAAGCATCCCACCGCTTGGGGCGGGCTGCCCGCCCGGGTGGCGTCCATGCTCGGCGAAGGCCGTGGGGAGCGCGTGGTAACCCTCGGGGGTGCGGGGCTGGCCGCCGCTGCCCTGGCTGCCTCGGCCCTTATCTCCGAGGGCTCCGAAGCCCTGCCCGAAGCGAGCTTCGACCGAGCGATCCTCCTGCCGCAGGGCCACGAAGCGGCCACCGACCTTGCCACCAAGCTCGCCCTGGCCGCGCGCCTCCTTCGTTCCGGTGGAACGGCGCTGGTCGTGGCGGAAAATGCCGCCTCGCTCGGCCGCCGCCTCGCCGCCGCGCTGGGCCGCCCACCCGCTCCCGGCGGCATCACCGAGGCCGCCATCCGCGGCGCGCTTCAAGCGGCGGGGCTGATGCCGTTGCGCCTCGAAGGCCATTCGCTGGACGCCTGGCGCGCGACGGCGGACGCCCCGCCCCCCGGCCTTTCCGATACCGACCCGGCCGCCGCCCTGCTGGACGAGGCTGGCGAAGCGGCGGGCCCGCGCCACGCCGCCTGGCTCCTGTTCCTCGCCCGCAAGCCCTGACCGCCATACCGGAGCAGAGCCAGGCTTTCCGTCCCGGCGCTCCGGTGTAGTCTCCCGGCAAGAGTGAAGGAGATGCCGGGCCCATGACCTGGTCCATCGTGGTCCATGATCCCGACAGCGGCGCCTTCGCGGTGGCCGTCACGACATGCAGCTTCGCCGTCGGCGCCTCCTGTCCCCATTTGCGGGCGGGAGTGGGCGCAGTGTCCACCCAGTCCTTCACCAACCGCTATCTCGGCCCGGCCGTGCTGGACGGCCTCGCGCGCGGCCTGACGCCCGCCGCCGCCATTGAGGGGGCTCTGGCTGGCGACGAGGGCCGCGAGCTCCGACAAATTCACGCGGTGGACCGCTTCGGCCGCAGCGCCGCCTTCACCGGCCGCCACTGCGTCGGCTGGGCGGGCGACCACCCCTCCTCCGGCTTCTCCGTCGCGGGCAACATGCTGGCAGGGGCGGCCGTCCTGCACGACACTGTCGCCGCCCTTGCCGCACATGCCGATCTCCCCCTGCCGGAGCGCCTGGCCAAGGCACTGGAAGCCGGCGATGCGGCTGGCGGCGACCGGCGCGGCCGGCAGTCCGCCGCCATGCGCCTGATCACCACGGAGGACTTCCCCGACCTGGACATCCGGGTGGATGATCACCCCGATCCGCTACAGGAACTGTCGCGCCTGCTCGCCATCTGGCGCCGCGACCGCGCGCCCTTCCTGGACCGCCAGCCTCGCAAGGCGAACCCGAGCGGCGTTACGGACATGGACGCCATCGAGGCGGCCTGGAAAGCCGCTGGCCTCGATCTGCGCTTCGGCGGCAGGTAGCACGCCCCGGTCTCAGGCTGCCTGCGCGTCCTGCCGCCCGATCTGGGCCCTGAATTCGGCGGCCGACATCGGCCGCCCAAACAGGTAGCCCTGCGCTTCCTCGCAGCCCTCGGCCCGCAGCAGGGTGAGTTGCTCCTCGTCCTCCACCCCTTCCGCATTCGTGGTCACATTCAGCGCACTGCCAAGCGCGATGACGGCCCGCAGCAGTGCGACCGCCTTCGCATCATCCGCCAAGTGCCGCACGAAGGATCGATCGACCTTGATCTTGTCGAAGCGGAAGCGCTGCAAGGTCGCAAGGGAGGAATAACCTGTCCCGAAATCATCCATGGCCAGCCGCACACCAAGGCTGCGCAGCCGGGACAGGATGCCGAGCGTGTCCGCCGTATTGGCCAGCATGGCCGCCTCAGTAATCTCCAGCTCCAGACATTCGGGCGGCAGGCCCGAGCGGGCCAGCGCCACTTCCACGGTCGCGACGAAGCTCGCCTGCCGCACCTGCAACGCCGAGACATTCACCGCCAGGCTCAGCCCGCCCCAGCCGCTGGCGATGCGGCAGGCCTCCTCCAGCACCCAGGCACCGATCTGGACGATCAGCCCGGTTTCCTCGGCCAATGGAATGAAGACATCGGGCCCGATCATGCCGCGCTGCGGATGGTGCCAGCGGATCAGCGCCTCCGCACCCAGAATGCGCCGCGTGGCGGTCGAAACCTGCGGCTGGAACAGGATGGTCAGCTCCTGCCGCGCCATGGCGTTGCGCAAATCCGCCGCCAGCGCGCGCCGCGTCCGCAGCCGCTCATCCATCTCCGGCTCGAAGATACGGAGGCAGGAGCCGCCATCCGCCTTCGCCTGATAAAGGGCGAGGTCGGCGTCCTGCATCAGCGCCTCGGGCCGCCCATCAAACCCGCCACGCCGCAGGATCGCCGCGCCGATCGACAGGCCGATGGAGCGGAGATCCGATGCGACCTCCACGGGCTCTTCCATCACGGCCAGAAGCCGGGCCGCAAGCGCGCCGAGCTGCTCCGGCTCCTCCAGCCCCGGCGCCACGAGCACGAACTCGTCCCCGCCGATCCGCGCTAGCGTATCCGTGGCGCGGAGGCAGCCCCGGAGCCGCTGCGCGACGACCCGCAGCACCTGGTCGCCCGCCGCATGGCCCAGCGTGTCGTTCACTTCCTTGAAGTGATCCAGGTCCATGGCAAGCACGACCAGTCCGGTGCCGTCCCGGCGCGCGGCGGCGAAGGCCAGCTCCAGCCGGTCCCCCAGCAGGGCGCGGTTGGGCAGGCCGGTCAGCCCGTCGAAATTCGCCAGCCAGCGCAGCCGCTCCGACAGCCGGCTACGCTCAGCCGAGGCATCGCGGAACAGCGTGCAGGCATCGGTCAGCTCGATCACCTCCCGCGGCGCACCGCGCGGCGCCGGCGGAATCGGCACGGCCGACTCTCCGTGCCCTAGCCGGCGCAGCGCCTCGGTCAGGGCGGCCAGCATGGCCCCGATCCGGTGCGCCACAAGGGCGACGCCGAGCATGGCCGTTGTCAGCGTGACGGCAATCGCCGCCGCGGCTGCCTCCGGCGAACTGCCCACCCAGGCGCTCGCCAGGCCGGCCAGCGCCGCGGTCAGGGATGGTGCCGCCGAAAGCAGGATCAGCCGCGATCGCAAAGCGCGCCGCGGGAACAACCTCCGTGCCATCCGCCCGAATCCTGCCTCTGGTTCAGAGGCAAGACTGGGGGGACGCCGTTTGACGGAGGGTTAAGGCGTCCTTCTCAGGACGCCCGACGCGCCGGCTCCGGCCCTGGCAGTTCCACGGCGATGGCAAGGGTCGACAGGTCGCCGCCCCGCTCCAGCGAGACATTCACGCGGTTCGCGTCTATGGCCACGTGCTTGGCCACCAGCTCCACGATCTCCTTCTGGAGCTTCGGCAGGAAATCCTCGCCCTTGCGGGAGATGCGCTCATGGGCGAGCACGATCTGCAGCCGCTCCTTGGCTGCGGACGCCGTTGGTGGCGCCTCCTCCTGCTTGCCTCGAAAGAAGCTCAGCCAGCTCATGCGGCCCTCCCGCCGAACAGGCGTGACAGGAAGCCCTTCTTCTCCGCATCCACGAAGCGCATGGGCCGCTGCTCGCCAAGGAACCGTGCCACGGCATCCTTATAGGCCTGCCCAGCCTGGGATTCCGCGTCCAGGATCACGGGATTGCCGGTGTTGGAGGCCTTCAGAACGCTCTCGCTCTCCGGGATCACGCCCAGCAGGGGAATCCGCAGGATGTCCTGGATATCCTCCAGCTTCAGCATCTCGCCCCGCTCCACGCGGGACGGATCGTAGCGGGTGACCAGAAGATGCTCCTTGACCGGGTCCCTCTTCTCCTCGGCCCGCTTCGACTTGGACTGGAGCACGCCCAGGATGCGGTCGCTGTCGCGGACGGAGGAAACCTCGGGATTGGTCACCACGACCGCCTGGTCCGCGAAGTAGAGCGCGAGCAGGGCGCCCTTCTCGATGCCGGCAGGGCTGTCACAGAGGATGTAGTCGAACTCCTTCGACAGCTCCTCGATGATGGTCTGCACGCCTTCCTTCGTGAGCGCGTCCTTGTCCCGGGTCTGGCTGGCCGGAAGGATCGAGAGCGTGTCGACCCGCTTGTCGCGGATCAGGGCCTGGTTCAGCCGCGCCTCGCCGCTGATCACGTTCACGATGTCGAACACCACCCGCCGCTCAACACCCATGATGAGGTCAAGATTCCGCAGGCCGACATCGAAGTCGATCACCACCGTCTTCTTGCCGGACTGTGCCAGCCCGGTTGCGAAGGCCGCGGAAGAGGTGGTCTTGCCCACGCCCCCCTTGCCCGAAGTCACCACAATCACCTGCGCCATGCGCGAACCTCCAACCCCCCAGGCCCGCCGCCCGCCCCTGTCCCGAGCGGCGAGATAAAACGTTACTTCCATCGCACGGCCGGTGCCGCCCCTGCAAAGGGGATTGCGGCGGCCCGGCACGCGCCGGAGCGGCCTCGCGCACCCAGCCGATGCCGGCCGGATGCGGTCCGCCTACCCCAGCTTGTCGAAGCGCATGCTCTCGCCGACCAGGCAGACCTGCACGGTCTTGCCCAGCGGCGCATCCCCCAGCCCGTCCCGCACGGCATAATAGCCGGCGATCGAGACCAGTTCCGGCTCGAAGTTCAGCGCGAAGACCCGGGCCGAGAGGTTGTCCGCCCCGCCCGCGATCGCCCGCCCCTTAAGCGTACCGTAAACATGAACATTCCCGTCCGCGATCACCTCGGCCCCCGGGTTCACCGTTCCACGCACGATCAGGTCGCAGCCCTGGGCCCAGATGCGCTGCCCGGCGCGGACCGACTGATCCACCACCATGGTCGGCTGCCAGCCCGAGGGCGGCGGCGGTAGCTCGGGCATGGGCTCCGGCGCAGGTGCCTGGGCCGGCGCCGCCAGCGGCTGCTCCGCTCCCGCGGCGCGTAGCGGCGGCAGGCCGGCGGCCTGGGCGGCCGCCTTCAGCTCCGGCCCCCCGCCAGTGGTCCCGATGGGCGAGATCTGCACCTGGCGGAGCTGAGCGGTCAGGTGGCCGAAATCCGGCGCTGCCGCAGGGTCCAGATCGTCCAGCCCCAGCACAATGGGCGCATTGCGCAGGAAACCGGGCGCGCGGCGGAACTGGTCAGCCAGGGCGGGCACAATCACCTCCACCCGGGGATCCAGCAGGCGCAGCACCAGGAGGTTGAAATTGGCCCCGCGCAGCCGGAACGGCTCCAGTCGGGCTTCGGACGCGGGAGATGACATCTGGTCGGGTGTGGTCCTTGGGGGGCTTGGGTCGTCCGCTCACATTACAGGGAAGCGTCCGGCAGGCGAAGCCTTGCGCAGCGCAACAAGCACGGGAACCTTCCGGTGCCTCTACTAGGCCACAGGAGCTGCCCCGTGAGCGAGAAAAAGCGCCCAGTCCGGGCCGATTACCGCCATTTTCTCGAGATCCCGACCCGCTGGGGCGACAACGACGCCTACGCCCATATCAACAATGTTGTGTACTATTCCTTTTTCGACACGGTCGTATCCCGTTTTCTGCTGGCCTCCGGGGCCATCGACCTCAAGACCTCCGCCGTGATCGGCGTGGTGGTGGAGACGGGCTGCCGGTATCTTGCCCCCATCTCCTTCCCGGACCTGGTCACGGCCGGGCTGCGGGTCACCCGGATCGGCAACACCTCGATCCGCTACGAAATCGGCATCTTCCGCAATGAAGAGGACCAGGCCAGCGCCGAGGGTCATTTCATCCATGTCTATGTCGACCGGGAGACCCAGACCCGGCCAACCCCCCTCCCCCAGGCCCTGCGCGATGCCGTAGCGCCGCTGCTCACAAGCGAGAACCGAGTGTGACACAGGTTCAGGACCGCCGGACCGAGCCGCGCCCGGCGGCCTGAGCTACTCGCTTTGCAGGTCGCATCAGGCCTGATAATGAGTTGCACCATACAACTGACGGGCACTAGCAGCATGTCGGATGCGGCAACTTGCTCCTTCGTGGACCCGGTCCGAGCGGCGTCCCGCCATCTCGTCCGCGAACTCGGCTTCATGGAGCAATCCCTCGCCGGAACCTCCATGCCGCCCTCCGCGGTGCACGCGCTGCTGGAGATCGGCGCGCGGGGAACCCTTACGGCAGGCGACCTCGCCGGCCTGCTCAGGCTCGAAAAGTCGAGCGTGAGCCGGATGCTGCGCAAGCTCATCGCGTCCGGCGAGGTCAAGGAGGAGCCGCTCGGCCGAACCAAGGCCCTGAGCCTGACCCCCAAGGGCCGGGCCACCACCGCCGGCATTCATCACTTCGCCCGCACGCAGGTGGCCCAGGCGCTACGCCGGATGGACCCCACGCAGCACCGGACGGTGCTGGATGGGCTTCGCCTCTATGCCGGGGCGCTCGGCGCAGCAACGAGCTCCAGCGACGCATGCCCCGTTCTCATCGAGCCGGGGTATCAGCCTGGCGCCATGGCCCGCTGCATTGAGATGCATGCCCTCTACTACGCACAAACCGCGGGCTTCGGCCGCGCCTTCGAGGCATCCCTTGCCGCGGGCATGTCCGATTTTGCGGGGCGGCTGGACAAGCCTTGCAACCAGTTCTGGCGGGCCAGTCAGGAGGGGCGCCTCATCGGTACCATCGCCATCGACGGCGAGGATTTGGGCCCCGGTATCGCCCATCTCCGCTGGTTCATCGTCGATGGCACCGCCCGCGGCGGCGGAACCGGCCGCCGGCTGCTCTCCGAAGCCCTGGCCTTCTGTGACCGGCACGGCTTCCCCGAAACTCATCTCTGGACCTTCCGGGGCCTTGATGCCGCCCGGCACCTTTATGAGACCCATGGCTTCACGATTGCCGAGGAACGGCCGGGCCGCCAATGGGGCGAAGAAGTACTGGAACAGCGCTTCGTGCGGCAGAAACCCTGAGCAAAAATCTCGACCGCCTCGACTCTGGGGCATGGCGGGCGGCACTGGCTGCGGAGCGC
This sequence comes from Roseomonas chloroacetimidivorans, assembly GCF_049629625.1. Lineage (NCBI taxonomy): Bacteria > Pseudomonadati > Pseudomonadota > Alphaproteobacteria > Acetobacterales > Roseomonadaceae > Roseomonas > Roseomonas chloroacetimidivorans. The sequence continues at coordinate 188,922 of NZ_JBNBZS010000001.1, forward strand.
GGACTAGCTTCGCGGCGCCCCTAGGTTGAACCGCACGCCAGGACGCGCCAGCCCGCCACCAATCCCGACCGGCGTGCCATCCGCCCGCCAGCAGGCCGCACCGGTCAGCATCCCGTCCTGGCCCAGAGCCACCGCTCCCATCCCACCGCCGATGGTCGGCACCCGCTGCACGTCATGCCCGCGCGCGACGAGCGCCGCCTCCGTCTCCGCCCCGATCCCCGGTTCCAGCTCCAGCCGATGCCCCTGGGTCCAGACCCGCGGCGCCTCCACGGCCTCCTGCAGCGGCATTCCATGATCCAGCAGGTTGATGATGGCCTGCATGGCCGAGCCGAAGATCCGCAGTCCGCCCGGCAGCCCCAGCGCCACCACCGGCCGCCCGTCCTTCAGCACCATCATTGGCGCCATGGAGGTGAAGACCCGCTTGCCCGGCGCGACCGAGAGCGCCTTCCCGGGATGCGGATCGAAATTATACATGTAGTTGTTGGCGATCATCCCCGTGCCCGGCACGGTGAAGCGGGCGCCGAACAGCCCATTGATCGTCTGCGTGGTGGAAATGACGGTCCCACGGTCATCCGCCACCGTCACATGCGTCGTGTTCGCGGATTCAAGCAGCCCCGCGCCCGGCGCCCAGTCCCGCGCGCGCCCCATGTCGATCTCCGCCCGCCGCGCGGCCGCGTAGTCCTTCGAGGTCAGCCGCGCCACCGGCACCTCCACGAAGGCCGGATCGGCGGTCGCGACGGCGCGATCCGCGAAGGCCATCTTCAGCACCTCGGCCAGCAGATGCACCCCGTCCGCCGTGCCAAAGCCCAGCCCCCGCAGGTCATAGCCCTCCAGCACGTTCAGCATCTGCGCGATATGCACGCCGGAGGAGGAAGGCGGCGGCGGTCCGATGATCTCATGGCCGCGATAGAAGGCGCGGATCGGCTCGCGCTCGATCGGCGCCACGGCCCGCAGGTCCTCCCGCGTGATCAGCCCGCCAGCCTTCGCCATATGATCGGCCAGTGCATCGCCGAGTTGCCCATCATACAGCGCGTCCGGCCCGTCCTGCGCGATCAGCCGCAACGCGTCGCCATGGGAGCTGCGTGTGACCTTCTGCCCCGCGCGGATCGGCGTGCCCCCGGGCAGGAAGGCCGCTGCCAGCCCCGGATCACCGGCCAGATCCGCCGCGTTGTCCGCCACGCAATCCGCCAGATAGGGCGTGGCCCGCCAACCCAGGGTGGAGTAGCGGATGGCCGGCGCCAGCACATCCGCCAGCGGCAACGTGCCATAGGCCGCCAGCGTGTGGCACCAGGCCCTGAGCGCCCCCGGCACCGCCATGGCGAGCGGACCAACAAGATTGGCCCGCCCCTCCGTCTCCTGATAGTCCGGCAGCACGTCCGAGATGGTGCGGTACATGTCCGGCCGCGCGGCCGCCGGCGCCGTTGAAAGGCCGTCGACCACCACATGCCGCCCATCCGGCAGGCGCAGATGCGCCACGCCCCCGCCCAGCAAACCAACCATCATCGGCTCGACCACCGACAAGGTGAACAAGGCGGCAATGGCGGCATCCACGGCGTTGCCGCCCGCAAGCAGCATCTCCGCGCCCGCGCCGGAAGCCAGAGGATGATTCGTCACCACCATGCCTTTGCGGCCCGTAACGGGAAACTTCTCGGTCATGCTGCGCCCTTACACCGGCCTGCCATGGATGCCGCCAGCAACAGGATACCGGAGGCCGCATGCCACCCGGGGACACCGTTTCGAGAACCCGCTGGCCAGCTCAACACCCTTTTCCTCCCGTGCTCCGCGCGTGCCGCGCGCTACTCCCTGCCTTGCCGCCTCAGCGCCAGATCCAGCAGCAAGAGCAGCACGGTCATCCCCACCAGTAGCACGGCCACGGCCGCCATGGCGGGATCGAGATTCTCGTTGATGCCGTCCCAGATCTTCCGCGGCAAGGTGAAGACGCGGCGCGACGCGATGAACAGGATGATCACCAGCTCATCCCAGGAATGGATGAAGGCGAAGATGGCGCCGGACACAATCCCCGGCACGATCCGCGGCAGGATCACCCAGCGCAACGTCTGCGGAAGCGACGCACCCATGCCGCGCGCCGCGCTCTCCAGCCGCGAATCGAAGGCGGCGAGCGCGGTGGACACGGTGATGACCACATAGGGCATGCCCGTCACGGCATGGGCGATCACCACCCCCGTGAAACTGTCCAGAAGCCCGAGCCGCGCGAAATACCGGTACAGTCCGATCGCATAGGCGATGCTGGGAATGATGATCGGCAACAGCATCAGCGCCCGCACCAGATCCGTGCTGCGGCGCGAAAGCCGCCAGCAGCCGATCGCGCAAAGCGTGCCCAGCAGCACCGCCACCACGGTGGAGGCGACAGCGATGCCGGCCGATTGCAGGATGGCATCGGTCCAGGCCGGCGTCGCAAAGAGCCGCGCGTAATGCTGCCCGGACAATGCGTGGTAGGGCAATGAGAGGAAGCGCTGGTCCGTCAGGGAAACCGGCAGCACGATGGTGATCGGCAAGATCAGGTAGATCACCGTCGCCCAGACGATGGTCCCGTTCAGCCAACCCGGCCGGTGCCCGCCCATCCCCTAGCCCCCCGCGCCAAAGAGACGCCGCAGATTCACCAGCCGTGCGAAGACCGCCAGCGTCGCCAGGATCGCCACGACCAGCACCGTCGCCATCATCGCGCCCAGCCCCCAGCGGAGCAGGTCGAGGATCTGCAGCTTGATCCACTCCGCCGCCATCAGCGTCTTGCCGCCGCCGAGGATGGCCGGCGTGATGTAGAAGCCGAGCGAGAAGATGAAGACCAGCACCCCCGCCGCGATCACGCCGGGCATGGAAAGCGGCAGGAACACCCGCAGGAAGGCGCGCACCCGCCCTGCGCCCAGCCCCCGCGCCGCGGCCAGCACGCGCGGGTCGATCTCCTTCATCGCCGACAGCATCGGCAGCACCGCATAGGGCACCATGTAATGCACCATGCCCACGATGATGCCGAACTCGTTCCAGACGAGTTGCAGCGGCTGCCCGATCATCCCCGCCGCCAGAAGCCCCTCATTCACCAGCCCCTGGCGACGCAGCAACGTGACCCAGGCGAAAGCCCGCACCAGCACGCTGATCCAAAGCGGCACCAGCACCGCCAGCAGCCACCAGCGCTGCGCCTTCGGCCCGGACATGGCGATGCGGAAGGCCAGCGCATAACCGAGCAGCAGTGAGATCACGGTGGTGGTGATGCCGATTCGCAGCGTGGTGCCAATCACCCGCTGCACACTCTCGCTGCTCGCCAGCCGCTCGTAATTCTCGAGCCCCAGTCGCGGCTCCGTTACGCTGATCGCCAGCACCTGCAGGATCGGCGCCAGGTAGAAAACGGTCATCAGCAGGAAGGCCGGCAGGATCAGGGCCCACCAGCCCGCGGCGCTGCGGCCCTTCGGCGTCACGCCGGGTCGTCCATCACGGCCACCGCCGCATCCCGCGACCATCCCAGGCGCACAGGCAACCCCTCGGAAGGCGCGAGCGGAGCCCGCCAAGCCGGAAGATGCACGCGAAGCTCGCCAAGATCGGGCGTCGCCACCGTTACCGCATAGCCGGTGCCAAGATAGGACCAGGCGGAGATCCGCCCCTCCACGACGTTGTCCTCGGCGCCCCATTCCGGCAGGAGCGTGATCTTCTCCGGCCGCAGCGACAGCACCGCGCGCCCATGCGCCGACGTGCCCCGACCCAGCACCCGCGTGCCGCCGCGCCGCAGGGCGATGCCAACGGTATCCGCCTCTGCCTCCCCCTCAATGAAATTCGACTTGCCCAGGAAATCCGCCACGAAGCGCGTGGCCGGCCGCTCATACAGATCTTCCGGCGCCCCCACCTGAATCACGTGCCCGTGATTCAGGATGGCGATCCGGTCGGAAAGGCTCAGCGCCTCCTCCTGGTCATGCGTCACATTGATGAAGGTGCGCCCCACACGCCGGTGCAGCGCCTTCAGCTCCTCCTGCAACTCCGCCCGCAGCTTCTTGTCCAGCGCGGATAATGGCTCATCCAGCAGCAACAGCGCGGGATCGAAAACCAGCGCCCGCGCCAGCGCCACGCGCTGCTGCTGCCCACCGGAAAGCTGCGACGGCTTCCGGTCCGCGAAGCGCCCGAGCTGCACGAGATCCAGCGTCGCCCGCACCTTCGCGTCGCGCTCCGCCCGGCCCAGCTTCCGCACGCGCAGCGGGAAGGCCACGTTCTCCGCCACGGTCATGTGCGGAAACAGCGCATAACCCTGGAAGACCATGCCGAAATTGCGCTGCTCCGGCGGAAGGGCGGTAATGTCGCGCCCGTCCAGCAGAACGCGTCCCGCGCTCGGCTCCACGAAGCCCGCGATCATCATCAGGATCGTCGTCTTGCCCGAGCCCGAAGGGCCCAGCAGCGTCAGGAATTCGCCACTTGCCACATCCAGCGAAGCATCCTGCACCGCGACGAAATCGCCATAGCGCCTGGAGACGCCCCGCAGCGTCAGCGCATGCCCGGCTACTCCGCTCACGTCATGTAATCCGGCTGCTCGCGATCCAGCTTGCGGCGCAGCGCCTGCCACGGCAGCCAACCCTTCACCGGGCTATTGCCCATCTGGTCGCGCGCCCGCTGCACCACATCCTCCGGCGGAAGCGCCAGCGGCGCCCCGCTCGACTGCGCCGCGATCTGGATGCGGCAGGACTGCTCCAGATAATACATCCAGTAGAACGCCTCAGCCACTGTGCGCCCGGCAGTCAGCAGCCCATGATTGCGCAGGATCATGCAGGGCTTGTCGCCCATGTCCCGCACAAGCCGCTCCCTCTCCGAAAGATTGTCGTCCGCCGCGATGCCCTCATACTCATGCACCGCCACGCGGCCGTAGAACTCCGTGCTGATCTGGTTCAGCGGCAGCAGCCCGCCCTGCTGCGCGGCCACGGCCATGCCCGCCAGCGTATGCGTGTGCATCACGCAATGCGCATGCGGCACGCCCATATGCAGCGCCGAATGAATCACGAAGCCCGCCGGGTTGACCGGCCAGTTCGTCTCCTGGGCCGGCTCCCCTGCCGCATCCACCACCACCAGGGAGGAAGCCGTGATCTCCTCGAACAACAACCCGTAGGGGTTCACCAGGAAGCGGTGTCCCTCGCCGGGCAGCCGCACCGAAAGATGCGTATAGACCAGGTCGGTCATCCCGAAGAGCGCGATAAGGCGATAGGCCGCCGCCAGGTCGCGGCGCAGCTCCGCCTCGGTCGGAACATGATTAGGATCGGGCCGCACCGGCGGCGGAGGAAGCGGCACGTCAATATCCCCGCTCAGGATCATAGAGGTTGGGCAGCGCCCCACCTGCCTCGAAGGAGGCAATGGCATCCAGCACATAGCGCGCCCGCTTCCGCAAGCGCGCCACGCTCGCGACATGCGGCGTCACGATCACCTTCGGATGCTTCCAGAGCGGGCTCTCCGGCTCCAGCGGCTCGGGATCGAACACATCCAGCACCGCGCCCGAGAGATGCCCGGAGTCCAAGGCCGCGATCAGGTCCGGTACCACCACATGCGCGCCGCGCGCGGCGTTCACCACGCCCGCCCCGGCCGGCAGCTTCGCCAGCAGCGCAGCATCGATGATCCCCGCCGTCTCCGGCGTGGAGGGCAACAGACAGACCAGCACATTGCTGCGCGCCAGGAAGGCATCCAGTTCCGCCTCGCCGGCGAAGCTCTCCACCCCCTGCATCTCCTTGCGGGACCGCGACCAGCCGATCACGCTGTAACCCAGCCCGCGCAGCATCGGCACCGCGGCCGCGCCCAGCGAGCCCAGCCCCATGATGCCCACGGTCAGGTCCGCCGCCGTGTTCTCGCCTACCTTGTACTTCCAGACCTTGGCGGCCTGTTGCAGCGCGAACTCCCGGGCGTTCCGCAGCAGGCTCAGGCAGGCCCAGGCGATATACTCGCCCATGCGCTGCCCTACCTCCTCCCCGCCCATCCGCACCAGCGGCACATGGCGGGGCCAGTCCGGGTCGCGGGTGATGTGGTCCACCCCCGCGCCCAGCGAGAAGATCACCCTGAGATTCGGCAGGCTGGCCAGCCAGCCCGGATCCGGCTCCCAGACCACGACATATCTCGCCTCCTCAGGACGCGCATCCGGATCGTCGGCGGGTTTCGCGACCAGATCCGGCCGCATCTCCGTCAGAACGTCGCACCACTGCCGGCGCATCTTGGCGCCGCCCGCCTTCACCAAAAGCATGGATCAACCTGTGACGATATCGACCACCTCTTGGGTCAGCCTTGCGTAGTTGTCACCCCACCAATCCCCATTCAGCAGCACCTGCTGTTTCGCATTCTCCGGATCGGTGGGATTGAAGCGACGGAACTCGGCCGGCACCAGGGCCGCGGCGCGCGGATTGGTCGGCCCGTTGCCCAGCAGCTTCAGCAACTCCACCTGCGGCTCCGGATGGGCCATCATGCTCGCCAGCAGCCGCTGCGCATTCGCCCCGCCCGGATTGCCGCGCGGGATGACAAAAATACCGGCCTGCAGCAGGCCCTGGTTCCAGGTGAAGGTGATGCGGCCCTTGGTCTCGTCATGCAGCACCTTGGCGCGGGTGTGCCAGATCTGGCCCATGACCGCCTCGCCGGTTCGCAAGAACTGCTCGCTCTCTGCTCCGCCCGTCCAGAACACGGCGTTGCGCCGGATCTCCCGGATCTTCGCCAGGCAGGCACGGGTATCCAGCGGATAAAGATTTGCCGGATCCTTCCCCAGGGCCATCTGCGCCGCATCCAGCACCGCCATCGCATCGCGCCGCAGCAGCCGCGTGCCCGGAAATTTCTGAAAGTTCCAGAAATCCGCCCAGCTCTGCGGCCCGCCATTCGGGAACTTGCTGCTGTCGTAGACGAGCACGGAGGAGAAGGAATATGGCGCCGCCCCGTGTTCCAGCGTGCAGGCCTCGTTGATCGCGTCGCTCTTCTTGACGATCCCGTAGTCGATCTTTGCCAGCAGCCCTTCCCGGCCGAGAAGCCGGGCGGAAGAGGCGGAGCTGTCACAAAGGTCCCAGCTGACTGCTCCGCTCTCGACCATGCTCTTGATCCGCCCGGCCGAAGGGCCGGTGCTGTTCATGCCGACCTTGAAGCCCGCATTCGCCGCTTCGAAAGGCGCGCCATAGAAGCGGCTGAAGCCGTCATTCGCCAGGCCGCCCCAGTTGCAGATGACCAACTCCTTCGAGTCCGCGGCCGCCGCCGGCTGGCCAGCGAAAGCAGGCGCAAGGCCGAGCGCCCCCAGGGCGGCGAGCAGGCCTCGCCGGTCCGTGCCGCCGCGCCGCAACGCACGCTGTGCCAGTTCGACGCAATCCTCGTGGAAGCTCTGCAACATGAGTGCTCTTCCCCCAGCCCCGGTCGTCTGGCCCGCACCCTTGCCGAAGCGCCGGCGTAGGAGGACCCTGACCATCACGAGATGCTTCGAGCAAGATTGATACCAGCCGGGTTCCCGACGCAATGAGCCATCCCCTCTTCGCCCCGGGCTTCAGGAACACCCCCTGGTGGTGGGAAGCCGCGGAGCCCGCCGCCCGCCCCGCCGAGTTGCCGGACCGGGCCGCCATCGCCATCGTCGGCGGCGGCTATGCCGGCCTCTCCGCCGCCCTCACCCTTTCCCGCCTCGGCCACCGCCCTGTAGTGCTGGACGCCGAGCGGATCGGCTGGGGCGCCTCATCCCGCAATGGCGGCATGGTCTCGGGCGGCCTCAAGCTCGCGACCGGGGACCTCGCCAAGGCCCATGGCCCTGAACGCGCCACCGCCATCGCCCGCGACGCCGCCGCGTCCTTCCCCTTCATCGAGGATCTGATCGCGCGGGAGGGCATCGCCTGCGATTACACCCGCTGCGGCCGCTTCGCTGCTGCCTGGACCCCTGCCCATTACCGCGCCCAGGCCGAGAAGGTCGCCCTCATCGAAAAGGCCACGGGCCTCCCCGCCTCCATGCTCCCGCGTGAGCGCCAGCGTGAGGCCCTGGGCAGCGACCACTATCACGGCGGCATGCTCGCCGCCGCCACCGGCAGCCTGCATCCCGGCAAATATGCCCGCGGCCTGGCCGGCGCCGCCGCCTCCGCCGGTGCAACGCTGGTGGATACCACGCGCGTCGAGGCCATCGCGCATGAAGGTAGCGGCTTTGTCCTGAAGACATCCCGCGGCACGCTGCGCGCCGATGCCGTGCTGGTCACCACCAACGGCTATTCCATCGACGATCAGGGCCGCAGCGCCATGCCCTGGCTTGCCCGCCGCCTGATCCCTGTCGGCTCTTACATCATCGCCACCGAGCCGCTTCCGACAGAGACCATCGACCGCCTCTTCCCCGGCCGCCGAATGATCAGCGACACCAAGCGCGTGCTGAACTATTTCCGCCCATCACCGGACGGCACGCGCATCCTCTGGGGCGGCCGCGCCTCCTTCGGCCCCACCACGCCGGAAAAGGCCGCCCCCGTCCTGCACGGTTTCATGACCGCCGTCTTCCCGGAACTGGCGAAGCTCGGCATCACCCATGCATGGACGGGCAATGTCGCCTTCACCTTCGACTTCCTGCCGCATCTCGGCACCCAGGACGGCATCCACTATGCCGCGGGTTGCCAGGGCTCCGGCGTCGCCATGGCGAGCTGGCTCGGCCACCGCGCCGCCCTTCGCATCGCGGGCGCAGAAAACGAGCCTTTCGCCCTGGCCGACCTGCCCTTTCCCACTGCCCCCGCCTATGGAGGACGCCCCTGGTTCCTGCCCCTGGTCGGCGGCTGGTACAGGCTGCGCGACCGCATGGACCGCATGGCCGCCTGACAAAAGGGCCGGGGAAACGCCCCCGGCCCGGTCACCCTACCCGCCGTACCCCGCCTGCCGCGGGAGCCAGAGAACGATCTCCGGAAAGGCAATCATCAGCGCCGTCCCAGCAGCCAGCATCAGCATGTAGGGGATGATCGAGCGGTTCACCTCGCTCAGCGGCGCCCCCGTGATGGCTTTGATCACCACCAGGTTCATCGCCACTGGCGGGCTGATCAGCGCCATCTCCAGCGAAAGCGTCAGCAACACGCCGTACCACACCTTGTCGATGCCCAGCGCAGCCAGGCTCGGCATGATGGCGGGCATGGTCAGCAGGATGATGCTGAAGCTTTCCAGCACCAACCCCAGGATGAAGAGCAGCACCATCATCGCCACCAGGAAGCCGGTGCGCGACAGCCCCATCTCCGTCACCAGCGCAGCAAGCTCCTGCGGGATGCGCAGCTTGGTCAGCATGTATCCATACACGGCCGCGCCCGCGATGATCATCAGCAACATGGCGCTGGTCCGCGTCGCGTCCTGCACCCCGTCCCACAGATCGCGCCAGGTCAGCGTGCGATAGATCACCGCCGCGATCAGGATTGCATAGAGTGTGCCCGCCCCCGCCGCCTCCGTTGCGGTAAAGACGCCCATATAGATCCCGCCCAGCACGAAGATCGGCAGCGTCATCGACCAGCCCGCCTTCCGCAGCGAGGTCCCGATCCGCTCCGGCGGCGGATCATCGGCCGGCGCCACCGCCTTGCCTTCGGTCAGGAAGACATAGAGCGCGAAGGCCAAGGCCATCAGCAGCCCCGGCACGATGCCAGCCAGGAACAGCGCACCGACACTGGTCTCCGTCACAAAGGCATAGAGCACCATGGGTGCGGAGGGCGGGATCAGGATGCCCAGCGTGCCCCCTCCCGCCACCACGCCGAAGGCTCCCTTCCGGGACATGCCGTAGCGCAGCATCTGCGGAATCGCGATCTTGCCGACGGTCAGCGCCGTCGCCACGGAGGAGCCGGAAATCGCCGCGAAGACCGTGCAGGCCAGCACCGTCGCGATTCCGACCCCGCCGCGCACCTTCCGCAGCATCGCGAAGGCGGCGCCGTAGAGATCATCCACCACCCGCCCGCGCACCATCACATGCGCCATCATCATGAAAAGCGGGATGGCCACCAGCAGGTAGCCATTCAGGTTCCCGATAACGATCTCGCCGAGCGCCGGAATCCCGCCCTCGACGTAAAGCAGCACGCCCAGCGGCAGCAGGAACAGCGCCGCGAACATCGGCAGGCCGAGATAGAGCAGGCCGATCAGCGCGGCCATCAGGATCAGAAATGACATGGATACCTACTCGCCGCGCGCCAGAGTATCGCGCGGCAGCTCCTCATCGCCCGTGGGCAGGTAGTCGGGCATCCCGCCTGTCAGCAGCACCAGGCACTGCGCCAGGGAAACCAGCAGCAGCACGGCCGAACCGATCGGCAGCAGCGCCTGGATCCACCATTCCGGCACGCCCTCGATATCGGTCATCAGCCCGACCATCCGCGAGAACTCGACCGCCTCCCATCCCGCCCAAAGCAGGATCGCCGCCACCACCGCCACGGAGGCTGCGCCGACGAAATGCGCCACGCGCGTCAGCTTCGGCCCGAGGCGTGAGACGGCGATGTCCACGCCGATATGCTCGAAGCGACGCTGCGCCTCTGGCGCGGCCAACAGCACCAGGGCCACCACCAGCCAGCCCGCCACCTTGTCCACCCAGGGCTGCGGCGTGTGGAACAGATAGCGCGCCGCAACCGACATCCCGATCAGCACCAGGCAGATCACCGTGGAAAGCGAAGCGAGCCCGCAGGCGAAGCGGGAGATCAGGGAAACGGCGCGTTGCACGTCAGACCGCCCGCAGCAGGTCCAGCAGCCGCGGCCCGCTCTCGGGCGCCAGCTTCAGGAAGGCGTCCATGACCGGCTTCTGCATGGCATCGCGCCACTGCACGACCTGCTCCGGCGTCTGCTCATGGACGGTCATGCCCTTCTCCCGCAGCTCGCCCACGGCGGCATCGGCGGTCCGCACGGTCACGTCCACAGCCTCGGTCTCCGCCTTGGCCAGCGCCGCCTCGATCGCCTCCTGCTGCGCCGGCTGCAGCCGGTCCCACCAACGCGGATTGACATAGACCTGGGTGGAAACGCTGAAGAAGGGCGAGACCGTCCCGTATTTCTGCACCTCGTAGAAGCGGCGCGACACGGCGGCGGAAACATCCGTCAGCCCCGCATCCAGCACGCCCGACTGCAGCGCGCCCACCACCTCCGGCGCCGGCGTCGCGGCCGGGGCGGCGCCCACGGCGGTCAGCGCATTGTCGATCAGGCTGTTGATGCCGCGAATCTTCACGCCCCGGAAATCCTCGACGGAGACCAGCGGCTTGCGCTGAGAGGTGAAAATCGCCCGGTTCGTCGTGAACAGCCAGGCCACCGACCGCACCGCCCGCCGCCCTGTAACCTGATCCAGGAACTTCCGCGCCTCGGATTGCGGGAAACGCCGGTTCTTCTCCAGATCCCCGAAGAAGAAGGGGATAGTCTGCGCCGACATTTCGGGGATGGTGTTGCCCCAGGTGAAGTTGGTCGCGACCGCCGCTTCAAAGGCTCCACGCGCCACGCCCGGGAAGTTCTCCGCCACGCGCGCCAATTGCTCCGCCGGAAAGACCTGCACATCGACCGAACCATTGGTTCGTGCCTTCACATCCTGCGCGAAGCCGTTCAGCACCTGCGCGATGTGATGGGACGGCGGATACTGGTGCGACAGCCGCATCACCGTGGCCGACTGGGCCGCAGCCGTCCGGATCGCGGGAAGCGGCAGTGCAGCCGCCAGGGGCAGAGCAATAAAATTGCGTCGCGAGGCCATCGGGCGCCCTCCGAATTTCGTCAGCCGGGGTTTGCGGCTCCCAACCGGCCCGGTCAAGCGCGCTCAGCGCTGCTCTGCCTCGCGCTCCGTCAGCAGCCCACGCAGCGCTCCGGGCGCGAGGATAGAGAGGGGATTGAGCTGGAATTCGGGATCGTCCAGCTTTCCCGTGAGCCGGAAATTGGCGGCGAAAAGCCCGCCATTGCGCTCCGCCGTGAAGAGACGCCCGATGCCCGGCAACCTCCCCAGCGCGCTGTTCACGGCATAGGAAGGGACGATGGTCCCCCGCAGGTCGAAACGCTCGGCCTGACGCAGGATACGTCCGGCCGCCGTGATACCCAGCGAGGCCGAAACCGCCCGCGCCTCCGTCAGCGTCAGCGCCTCCGGCGTCAGGGTGAAGGGCGCGTTCAACACGGTGAAGCGCAGCCCGGGCCCACGCACCGCCTCTGGGATGCCGTAGACGGACAGCGCCTGCAGCACCTTCCCGATCGAGGGTGCCTCCCGCACCCCGAAGTCCCGCAGCTCCGCCACCCCGGTCAGCGGCGAGCCCGGTGCATTGCCGGACCAGGTGCCGGCGACATGCAGGGCCCCTTCATCCACCGCGTCAAACAGGCCAAGGCTTCGCAGAAGCGTGCCGAAACCGTCCACCCGCGCCTCCATGGCCCGCCCGGCGCCACGCGGCACCACAACCGCCCTGAAGCCTCCGCCCCGCACCCCGCGGCCGGAGGCGTCCAGCTCCCGCAACACCCCCGCCGCGTCAACGAAGGCGCGGGCCTGGACCGGAGCCAGCTCCCGCCCCTCGCCCAGCAAGACGCGGTCGAAGCCGGCATCCAGGCGCAGCGGCTCGGATTCGCCGGACCTGGCCTCGCGGCCGCTTCCCTGCGCCGATCCGACCCCGAACTCCCGAAGCAGCCCCCGCGCATCCAACAGGCTGCCGCGCGCCTGCACCTGCCAGGCACCGTCCGGTCCTTCTGGCGAGGACACCCGCCCCGTGAAGCGGCTAGCGCCGATCCGGGCCTCCAGAACCTCCGCCCCGGAAAAGGCATTGTCGCGCCGGAAGGTCACCCCGCCCCGCACCGAAAGCTCGGGGCCCTCCACCCGCACCGCTTCCAAGGCGGTGATATCCTCGCCCCGCAGGCGGATAGTCGCCGCAGCGGTGGCCGGCGCCCCGGCCGGCTTCACATAGCCCAGGGACTTAAGGACGAGCCGCGCCTCGCGCAGATCCGCCTGCGTTCCGACCCTCGACTCACCCGAGCGCCGCCGCTCCGCTTGCACCACCACGCCGAAGGCACCGCCGACTTCAAGATAGGGCGACGGGTCCAGCCTGAGCCCGCGCAGCGCCCCCGCCTCCGCGCGCCCTTCCACCCGCGCACGCTCCGTCACCTGGTCCGGCGGGCCCGGACGGAAATCCATCTCCACCCGCGCCCGGGCCGGTACCGAGGCGATCCGCGCATTGCCCTCGATCCGCATTCCCGCCGTGTCCAGCGAGACATTCAGCTGCGCCTGATCGACCGGCAGCCCGGCCACCACATTGGCCGCCCGCCCATTGGACACCTTTCCTTCCACCCCCAGGCGAAGCTGCTCGATGGGCAGGTCACTGATCAGCGGCAGGCCAATCGAAAGCCGCGCATCCACACTGCCCCCGAACTGTACGATCTCCAGCGGCCGCTTCTCGAACAGATGCAGCCGCGGGTGCTTCACGATCGTCACCACATCCGCCAGCGGCCCGGTGATCCGGGCGTCGATCTCGGCCTTTTCCGCATCCGGCTTCGGCACGCCCAGGTCATAAAGCCGGATCCGGGCCTCCGGCACCGTCAGCGCCGTTCCCGCCTCGCGCTCGGCACGGGCCTGGATGACGATGTCCTTCATGGAGAAGGTCAAGGTCCCCTCCGCGCCCTCCAGCGGCGGAATCGGCCGCAGCCAGTGCACCGTCAGCGCCTCGGCCCGCAGCGTGCCCCCCGCATTCGTCACCCGCGGCGCGGCGGAGAAATCGGCGGGTCCCTCGCCCTCGACGAACCAGCGCCCGTCCCGCGCCACCCCCGTGGTCAGGTTCTCCGCGATCCAGTGCCGCGCGCCCTCCGCCACGCCCGGCGGCCAGTACAGGGAAAGGTCCGGCACCGCGATCGCGTTGATCCCGACTTCCCCCCGCCCGCGCCATCGGTCGCCCTGGCGGTCCGCCCGGGCCGTGGCGCTGATGCGCGGCGCGGGAGCGCCCGGCCTGCCGGGTGGCAGGGAGAGTTCCAACCGTTGCAGCTCGAAGCGCCGCCCGTCACCCGCGAGGACGATCTGCGCCCCCTCGAAAGGCACACGCTGCTCCCCTGCCGCGATCCGCCCGGGCGCCGCTCGCAGCTCCGCTCGCCCCGTAAAGTTATCCTCGCCGAAGTCGTAGCGCGCGCTGAACTGCGCCCCGATCCGGGAGTCCAGCACCCCGAGCGGTTGCAGCCATGGCAAAGCCGTGGCCAGGGCCGGCGGGCTGACATCGTCCATCGCCAGCGACAGCTCCGCCACGGGCCGCTCCCCAGCCGCCTGGCCGGTAATCCGCACCGGGATCTCCTGCCCGGCCAGGCGCAGCGCCCCGGACCCGTTCACATCCGTGGCCCAATCCGCCCTGCGCGTGACGGAAATGGCCACGCGATGCAGCGCCCAGGCCAGTTGCAGTGGCTCATCGCGCACCTGCACCATCCCGCCCTCGACCCGCACCTCCCGCAACGCCGCCAGATGGGAATCCGCCGCCGGTGCCCGGAGCAGCGCCTCCAGTGCCCGCGTTCCCGCCTCCGCCTCGCCTATTCCGGGCGGCAGGCTTTCCGTGGCTTCTGGCCCCGCCGGCGGCGTCCAGGCTCCGGAGGAAATGCCGAGATCGAGCGACAACTCCCCCTGCATGTCCCGCCGCAGCAGCGCAATCGGATCGCGCAACACCACCTGGATCGGCGCCACCACCCCGCGCAGCAGATGCGGCATGGAGAAGGACGCCTCCACCGCGGTCAGGGAGGCCCGCGTCGTCCCTGCCCCATCCGTTGCACGCAAGCCTTCCAGCCGCAGGAAAACCGGCTGCGGCACCCCTTCCTTCCAACCATCCCAGGCCACCCAGGCGCGGCCAAAATCAATCCGCAGCCCGGGCGCCAGACCTGCCAGCGCCTTGGCCAGGGCCTCGTTTACGGCCGGGACCGAAGGGATGGGCATGGGCCCCTGCGCCAGCCGCCAGCCCAGCGCCGAAAGCCCCAGCCCCGCCGCCAGGACAAGCAGCATCGCCAGTCGCAGGAGAAAGGACGTCCCCTGAATAATGAGACGTCCCACTTGACCGGGAACCCGCCTCACGCCTTGCCTTCCTCCGCATGTCCGACGCAGACCCCACACGCCGCCGCCCGCCGCCCGCCTTCGACGAGGGTGCGGCCGGCCGCCTGACAGAGGATTTCGCCGCCAAGGGCACCGCCGAAGCCGCCTACGCGGCCTCTACGGCGGGCGCTGCCCTGCTGGCCGCCCTGGGCGGCCATTCGCCTTTCCTGGCCGACCTCGCCTTGCGCGAGCCGACCACCCTGCTGCGCCTCGCGGAGCGCGGGGCGGATGCGGCCCTGGCCGCGGCGCTGGACCCGCTGGGCCGCGCCGATCCCGGCGCCACCGCCGCCCAGCTCGGCGCCGCGCTGCGCCAGGCCAAGCGTCAGGCCGCCCTGATCGTCGCCGCCGCCGACCTGACCGGCGAATGGGCGCTGGACCAGGTAACGGGCGCCCTTTCCACCCTGGCGGAAATCTGCATCGACCTCGCCTGCACCCATCTCCTGCGCGAGGCCGCCGCACGCGGGGAAATCGCCCTGCCAAACAGCGCCAAGCGCGACCCGAAGGCCGCGAGCAAGGGCTCCGGCCTGGTTGTGCTCGGCATGGGCAAGCTCGGCGGGCGCGAGCTCAATTATTCCTCGGACGTCGATCTGATGGTCCTCTTCGATCCCGAGGCTGCGACCCATCCGGACAGGGCGCAATCCACCTTTGTCCGGCTGGCCCGAGACCTCGTGCGGCTGCTCGAAGAACGCACGGCGGAGGGTTACGTCTTCAGAACCGATCTCCGCCTCCGCCCCGATCCGGCGGCCACCCCGCTCGCCGTCTCCATCCCCGCGGCCATCTCCTATTACGAGAGCTTCGGCCAGAACTGGGAGCGTGCAGCCATGCTGAAGGCGCGCCCGGTGGCGGGCGATCGGAGTCTGGGCGAGCATCTGCTGGCGGAAATACGCCCCTTCGTCTGGCGGCGGCACCTGGATTTCGCGATGATGGCGGATATTCACTCCATCAAGCGCCAGATCCACGCCGTTCACGGAACCAAGCGCGGCGCAGGTGCCGAGATCGCGGTGGCCGGGCATGACGTGAAGCTCGGCCGCGGCGGCATCCGGGAAATCGAGTTCACCGCCCAGGTCGCCCAGCTCATCTGGGGCGGCCGCGACCCCGGCCTGCGTGACCCCACCACGCTCGGCGCCCTGGCCGCCCTTGCCTCCGCCGGCCGCATGGACCGGCGCGCGGCGGCGGAGTTGGCCGATGCCTATGTCTTCCTGCGCGACGTGGAGCACCGGCTTCAGATGGTCGCGGATCGCCAGACCCACCGCCTGCCGGAGGACCCGGACGGCCTGGCCCGCATCGCCTCCTTCATGGGCTTCCCGGACACGGAGTCCTTCTCCAGCACCCTCACCGCGCATCTCCGCCGCGTCGCCAGCCAGTATTCCCGCCAGTTCGAGACGGCGCCGTCCCTCAGCCTGGCCGGCCATGAGGGCTTCGAGGGCGGCAACCTCGTCTTCACCGGCCCCGAGAACGACCCGGCCACGCTCGATACCCTGAAGGGCATGGGTTACGGCAACCCCGCCGGGGTCTCCGCCATGGTCCGCGCCTGGCACCATGGCCACCGCCGCGCCACCCGCACCGAGCGCGCGCGGGAGCTGCTGACGGCCCTGATGCCCGCGCTGCTCACCGCCTTCGCCCGGCAGCGGGAACCCGACGCCGCCCTGGCGCGCTTCGATTCGCTGCTGGGGCGGCTTCCGGCGGGGGTGCAGGTGCTCAGCCTCTTCCACCGCAACCCCGCCCTGCTGGATCGCGTGGCCGGCGTGCTCGGCGCCGCCCCGGCCCTGGCCGACCACTTGGCCCGCGACCCCTCCGCCCTGGAAGGCCTTTTGGCCGGCGGCCACGGCCAGGCCGCCGCCTCCCTCCCCGCCCTGGTCAACGCCGCCCGCCACTACGAGGAGGCACTGGAATCCGCCCGGCGCCTGATCACCGAGGGCAAGTTCGAGGTGGACGTTGCGGCGCTGGAGGGAAAGCTGGACGTGGATGCAGCCGGCATTGCGCGCAGCGAGCTGGCCGATACCGCCATCTGTACCCTTCTCCCCCAGGTCACGAAGGATTTCGCTACCCGCCACGGCAAGGTGCCCGGCGGCTCCATGGCCGTGGTCGCCATGGGCAAGCTCGGCGGGCGGGAGATGCTGCCCGGCTCCGATCTCGACCTCGTCCTGATCTACGACCATGCGGAAGACGCGGTCGAGAGCGACGGCCCCAAGCCTCTTCCCGTTCCCACCTATTTCGCCCGCCTCGCCACGCAGTTCGTGGCCGCCATCACCGCGCCGGGCGCGGAGGGCAAGCCCTATGAGGTGGATATGCGGCTCCGCCCCTCCGGCAACAAAGGCCCCGTCGCCGCCAGCATCGCCGCCTTCGAACGCTATCATGGGCCCAAGACGGGCGACGGCGGCCAGGCCTGGACCTGGGAGCGCATGGCCCTCACCCGCGCCCGTCCCGTTGCCGGCCCGGCCGCGCTCCGCAAGCGAATCACCGCCTGCTGCCACCAGGCCCTGGCCCTCCATGCCGGCCCCGAGGCCATCACTGACGCCATCGCGATGCGTGTTCGCATGCTGCGCGACCTGCGCCCCGACGGCCCCTGGGACGTGAAGGCCATCCCCGGCGGGCTGGTGGAGGTGGAATTCATCGCCCAGGCCCTGCAATGCGCCCATGCCGCGGCGCATCCGAAGATCATCGCCCCCACCACCCGCGACGCCCTGGCCAATCTCGCCCGCGCCGGGCTGCTGCCGCGGGAGGAAGCCGCCTTCCTCATCCGCGCCGAACGCTTCTGGCGCGCGATGCAATCCCTGTTGCGCCTGACCGTCGGCAGGGTCCGTACGGAGGAACTTCCCCCTGCCTCCGCCGAGGCGCTGCTCCACGGCATCGCCCCCATCTGCGTGGAGCCGCCCGTTGACCTCCCCGCGCTGCGCGCGCAGATGCGCGACATCGCGGCCGGGGTGCGCGAATCCTTCGAGCGCCATCTCGGGCCGCTGCCGGCAAAGGGGGCCGCATGATCGCTGTGGGGGACAAGGCGCCGGAATTCGACCTGCCGGCCGCGGGCGGCGGCCGCGTCAGCGCCGCTCTGCTCCGTGGGAAGCGCTACGCCCTCTACTTCTACCCGAAGGCCGACACTTCCGGCTGCACCGTGCAGGCCCAGGGCGTGCAGGACAATCTGGAGGCGCTACGGAAGGCCGGCATCACCGTCATCGGCGTCTCGCCGGATCCGGTGAAGAAACTGGACGCCTTCGCAAAGAAGTACGGCCTGACCTTTCCCCTCGCCTCCGACGCCGACCAGTCCCTTGCCCAGGCCTATGACACCTGGGTCGAGAAATCGATGTATGGCCGCAAATACATGGGCATGGAGCGCAGTACCTTCCTTATCGGCGCCGACGGCACGGTGCAGGCGATCTGGCGCAAGGTGAAGCCGGCCGAGCATGCCGCGCTGCTGCTCGGCGCCGTCTGACCCCCACTGGCCGGAGCCGCTCGGCAGGCCGGGGCTGTCCGTGATGGATTCCCGGCTTCTACCCGGCTAGACCAGGCGGAAACAGGTGGAGCGAAGCATCGTGCAAGGCCGGTCACTCGCCCTCCTTTTGACCCTCGCGGTCGCCTGCGCCGCCCTGGCTATGGGGCTCCGCCAGTCCTTTGGCCTCTATCTCGCGCCCATGACCACGGCCCTCGGCTGGTCGACCAGCGGCTTCGCCCTGGCCATCGCCATCCAGGTGCTGATGAACGGCTTCAGCCAGCCCATCGTCGGGCAGTTGGCCGACCGCTTCGGTGGCCGCGTCGTCGTGATGGGTGGCGCGCTGCTCTATGCCATAGGCATCGCCGGCATGGCGCTCGCGCCGGATCTCAGCATCTTTACGATCTTCGCGGGTTTCCTCATGGGCGTGGCCGTTTCCGCCGCCGGCATGCCCGTGATCGTCGCCTCCCTCACCCGCCAGCTTCCGGAATCCATGCGGGGCCGCGCCGCGGCCCTCGGCACCGCCGGCTCCTCGCTTGGCCAGTTCCTCGTCGTGCCGCTTTCCGGTGCCGCGCTCTCGGCCCTGGGCTGGCAGGTTGCGCTGCTGGCCATGGCCGCCGCCGCGCTGCTCATGGTGCCGCTCGCCCTGCCGCTCGCCGGCCGCCCCGCGCCGAAAGCCGCCGCCGGGGGGCCTGACGAACCCGCTGGCGTCGCCCTCGCCCGCGCCTTCCGCTCCCGCCGCTTCTGGTGCCTGTTCTTCGGCTTCTTCGTCTGCGGGCTGCACGTCTCCTTCCTGGCCGTGCACATGCCGGGCTTCGTCGCCCTCTGCCACCTGCCCGTCCATGTCGGCGCCTGGTCCATCTCGCTGATCGGGCTGTTCAACGTCATCGGCTCCCTTGGCGCGGGGGAGCTGACGCAGCGCTGGAAACGGCGGGAACTGCTGGTGGCCATCTATGCCCTGCGCGCCCTAGTCATGGCCGTGTTCTTCCTCGCCGCCGAACCGACCACCACCTCCGTCCTCGTTTTCTCGGCGCTGATGGGCGTCCTCTGGCTCTCCACCGTGCCGCCCACCGTGGCGCTCTGTGCCCGGAACTTCGGCACGCGCTGGCTCGCCACCATCTTCGGTCTGGTCTTCCTCGGCCATCAGGTCGGCGGCTTTCTCGGCGCCTGGCTGCCCGGCCTCATTTTCGACCGCACCGGCAATTACGACGCGATGTGGATCATCTCCATCGCCGCCGGGATCTTCGCCGCCCTGATCCACCTGCCCGTCCGGGAGCCGGTGCCGACCGCCGCACAGCCCGCCGCCGCCAAACCGGCGTGAAACGATCCCTCTCCGGGGTGGACAGGCGGCCCGTCCTCCCCTTTCCTGCCGGCATTTCCGGGGCGGGGCTGGCGGGCGGCAGCGTCCGGCGGCACCAACCCATTTGATAACAACCGGCCGAAGCATCCAGGCGCCGCGGGCGGCCTCCGGATGAACGGCCCGAAGGGGTGTGGCATGCGGCGACGCTGGGCGAAATGGATCCTGTTGGCAGCACTGGCCGCCCCCTTGGCGGCGGCGGATGCGCAGCAGCAGCCTCAGGGCGCGCCTCATGCCTGGCTCTACGGCGCCTGGACCGGTGGCATCTTCCCGGCGACGGAAACCGAAGGGGCGGCCTGCTTCGCCCAGCCGACCGTCATCTTCACGCGCGACGTCATCATGCGCGTTTCCTTGCTGGAGGTGCCCTACCGCCAGCGCCTGCTCGAAACCGTCTCCGGTGGTCCGGACAGCGTGGAGTTCCGCCTCGCCCCGGCCAGCTCCTCCATCACGCCGCTGGGCGGCCGCCTGCCGCCCGACAGCGCCTTCGGTTGCCCCAACCCTAACAACCTGCGGGTGGAGCGGCGCGGCCCCAACGAGATCGTCTTCCCGGACTGCGCCGAATTCCCCAGCCCGCTGAAGCGCTGCACCACGGGGCACTGAGAGGCCGTGCCGCCGGATGACGCGCCCCCCATCCGGCTGACCGCCCACCGGCTCGGCGGGCCCGCGCCCATTCTCCGCCCCGCCTCCGGCCGGCGGGACTGGATGGACGCCAGCCCGCAGGGCTTCGCCAACCGCTGCCTGCCGCTGACCATCGCCAATGCCCATGGCTGGGAGGTGGTCGGCGAAGGAGGCTTCGAGGCGTGGTGGAACGGGGGCGACGCGCCGGCCGACATCGCCATCCGCACAGAGCGCCCGGGCAACCCCACCCCCGTCAGCCATTTCGGCGCGGGGGTGCTGACCTTCCATATCGACCTGCTCTTCCGCACCGATCCCGGTATCAGCCTCTGGGTCTCCGGCCCGCCCAACATGGCCAAGGACGGGATCGCGCCACTGACCGGCATCGTGGAGACCGACTGGTCCCCGGCCACCTTCACCATGAACTGGCGCTTCACCCGCCCGCGCCACCCCGTGCGCTTCGCCCCGGGCGAGCCTGTCTGCTTCCTCTTTCCCATCCCGCGCGACCTGATCGACCGCGTGCGCCCGGCCATCCGCCCCATCGCCGAGGCCCCCGCCCTGGAAGCCGCCCACCGCGCCTGGAGCAAGTCCCGCAGCGCCTTCAATGCCGGGCTGAAGGAGCCGGGCAGCGAGGCCCGCGCCCGGGGCTGGCAGCGTGGCTACCACCGCGGCCGGATCGAGGGCACCAGCGCCGAGGACCACGTCACGCGCGTGCGTCCCAGGCCCTTCGAGGAGGGCTGAAATGGCGGCGCCACACGGCCCGGCGGGAAGCGCCGGAACACCCGCCTTCATCTTCGACCTGCCGGATCCTCCCATCCTCGGCGCGGCCTTCGCCGCGGCCTTCCTGGCCGGGCTGGCCCGCGGCTTCTCGGGCTTCGGCGCCGCGTTGATCTTCATCCCCCTCGCCAGCGCCACGCTCGGCCCCAGGCTGGCGGCGCCGCTGCTGATGGTGGTGGACAACCTGACCACCTTCCCGCTGATCCCCGCCGCCTGGCGCGGGGCCGACCGCATCCAGGTGGCCTCCCTCGCTGCCGGCGCCCTGTTCGGCGCCCCGATCGGGACATGGCTCCTGCTCCACCTGGACCCGGCGGCGCTACGCTGGGGCATGTGCGGCCTGGCCATCGCCATGCTGGCCCTGCTCGCCTCCGGGTGGCGCTACCACGGCCGGCCGGCCCTGCCGCTCTCCCTGGCCGTGGGCGCCAGTTCGGGCCTCTTCTCCGGGGTGGCCCAGATGGGCGGGCCGCCGGTCGTCGCCTACTGGCTGGGCGGTGCCATCCCCGTCACGCGCGTGCGGGCGAATATCGTCCTGTTCTTCGCGGCCAGCGGAGTGATCAGCGCCGTGACCTATCTGCTTGGCGGACTGCTGACCCTCTCCACCCTGGTGCTGGCCCTGGTGATCGCGCCGGCCTATGGTGTGGGGCTGTGGTGCGGCGCCCGCCTCTTCGGCCGGGCCAGCGACATCGTCTTCCGCCGCGCCTGTTTCGCGCTGATCGCGCTCGCCGCCCTGCTCGGCCTCCCCGTCTGGGATCAGTAGGGACGCAACCGAATGGCGGCGCCACGCCCTTCGGCGTGTCGCCGCCAGCTCCGGCCATATCGGCATCGCTGTAACGGCCCGGCATCAGGCCGTCGACTTCGTCCGTCAAATAACCGGCGATGCTTCCGGACGGGGCTCCGCCACCCAATCCCCAATGGCCCCCAGCAGCAGCGCATCGCTTCCCGGGCCCGCATTCGGCGTCGTCAACAGCGTATCGCCGCAGAAGATCGAGTTCGCGCCCGCCACGAAGCACAGGATCTGCGCCTCCCGCGAAAGGTCCGACCGCCCGGCCGAAAGCCGCACCACGGACTGCGGCATCACCAGCCGCGCGGTCGCCACCATCCGCACCACCTCCAGCGCATCGACGGGCGGCTGATCCGCCAGAGGCGTGCCCGGCACGGGAACCAGCGCATTGATCGGCACGCTCTCCGGATGCGGTGCGAAGCCGGCCAGCACGCGCAGCATCGCCGCGCGGTCCCGCCTGCTCTCCCCCAGGCCGAGAATGCCGCCACAGCACATCTCGATCCCGGCCTCCCGCACCGCCGCGAGAGTGTCGAGCCGCTCCTGATAGCTCCGGGTCGTGACGATCTGCCCGTAATGCTCCGGCCCGGTATCGAGGTTGTGGTTATAGGCCGTGAGCCCCGCTTCCTTCAGCCGCTCCGCCTGATGCGGCTGCAGCATGCCCAGGGTAACGCAGGCTTCCATGCCGAGGCCGCGCACGCCCCGTACCATCTCCAGCACGGCGTCGAACTCACGGCCATCGCGGACCTGCCGCCAGGCCGCGCCCATGCAGAAGCGCTCGGCGCCGGCGGCCTTCGCTGCCGCGGCGATCGCGATGACGCGCTCCGGCTCCATCAGCCGCTCGCGCGGCAGGTCCACTCCCCGGTGATGGGCGGACTGGGCGCAGTAGCCGCAATCCTCCGGGCAACCACCGGTCTTGATGCTCAGCAGGCTCGCTTTCTGCACCTTGTTCGGGTCGTGGTGACACCGGTGCACGGCATTGGCGCGGCCGACAAGTTCAAGAAGCGGCAGATCATGAAGCGCGAGGATTTCCTCGTCCGTCCAGTCATGACGGATCGTGCCATCGATCTCCGTCATGCGCGTGGCTCCCGCGTCTCGCGAAGGCGCGCCGGAAGCAGCGCAGCCCCGGCCGCCACCATCCCGATCTTCACGAGGTCCCCCGCCAGAAAGGGCAGGACACCCATCGCCACCAACCGGTCTGCCGGCACGAAGAGGGCCAGCCAGGCAAGACCCAGCCCGTAGATTGGCACCAGCCCGGCCAGCATGGCCCCGAGTTGCCCGACCATTCGCCGCCCGGCCGCGAGCCGCCCGACCAGCGGGATGGCAAGCAGATAACCCAGCAGATAGCCGCCCGTCGGGCCAGCCAGATAGGCGAGGCCGATCCCGCGCTCGGGCGCTCCCGAGAACACGGGCAGCCCGGCAGCGCCTGCTGCTAGATAGGCCAGCATGATGGAACCAGCAGTCCGCGGCCCCAGCAGGACGGCGAAACCCATCACCGCCAGGGTGTGGAGCGTCATCGGCACGGGCCAGAAGGGAATCTGCACCTTGGCGCAGAGGGTCATGACAAGAACCCCGGCGATCAGCGCCAGTCCGTGGCGGATGATCGATGAGGAAGGGGTGGCAATCAGCCGTGCGACGGCACCGGACATCAGCCCGATCTCCCGCTTCAAAATTATAGATAAAGACGATTCTCTATCTATGATCAGAAGCCACAGCTTCGGCCCGCAGGCAACGGGCTTCTACTCCTCCCCGGCAGACGAGACTTTCTCGGGCGCTCAGGCCCGGCGAGTGCCGATCTCGGCAGGCTGCCGCCCGATCCACTGGACATGCCGCGCCAGGCGCCCAGCCGCCTCATCGACCTGCCCGCGCCGAAGCAGATCCAGGATCGCGCGATGATCGTGATCCGTGTGCGCCTCCCATTCACGGCGCCAGGTCGCAAAGAGATAACGCGCGCTCGCGGCCTGCAGGTCCTCAATGGCCGCCAGTAGCCGCGGCATGCCGCAGGGCGTAAGAATCAGGCGATGGAAGGCCCGGTTCGCCTCCTCCCAGGCCCGTACGCTGCGCGAATTCTCACTTCGGCGCGTCGCCTCTTCCGCCGCGTCGAGAATGGCCGCTGTCAGATGCGGCGCCGCATGGCGCAGGGCGAGGCTTTCCAGCGCGGCCCGCATCTCCGCCACCTCGCGCACCTCGCCCAGGGCAAAGCCGGCCACCCGGACACCCCGCCGGGGCTCGGCGAGCGCGAGCCCCTGCGCCTCCAACTGCCGGAACGCCTCGCGAACCGGCACATGACTCGCCCCGAACTCCTCTGCGATCGCGTTCTGGCGCAGCCGCGAACCCGCCACGAGTTCCCCTGAAACGACGCGATCGGCAAGAACGCGGCAAATCCACGCCGCTTTGGTCTCATGAGGGCGCATGGGAGGAATCGGCATGGATTTATAGATAATCCGGCAGCCGTCTGCCGCAAAGCCGTCGTCTGAGAATGGGCCTTTGGCGCCCGTCACTCCCTCAGGCCGGCAGCGTCACCACCGCCTCCAGCCCGCCTTCCGGCCTGTTTCGCAGCACCACGTCACCACCATGTGCCCGGAGGATGTTGCGTGCGATCGGCAGGCCCAGCCCCACCCCACCGGTCTCCCGGTTCCGGCTCACCTCCAGCCGGCGGAAAGGCTGGAACACGGCCTCCTGGCTCTCCTCCGGGATGCCCGGCCCGTCATCCTTCACCAGGAACTGGATCTGCCCGGCCTGGGGTGGAAAGAGCCTCACCCGTGCCGAACCGCCATAATTCGCGGCATTGGTCACGAGGTTTGCCAATGCCCGCTTCAGCGCGATCGGCCGCCCGCGCACCGTCAGCCGCTCCGGTCCCTCATAGGTGAAGTCGTCAGGCGAGGCATCGGGCCGCGCATCCGCCGCCTCGTCCAGCACGGTCCGGCACAGCGCCGCCAGATCCAGCGGCACGGAAGGCTCGGCCGCCGCGTCGTCCCGCGCGAAGGCGAGGGTGGCGTTCACCATCGCCTCCATCTCCTCCAGGTCGGACAGCATCTTCGCCCGCTGCTCCTCGTCATCCATGAACTCGGCGCGCAGCTTCAACCGGGTGATGGGCGTCCGCAGGTCATGGCCGATCGCCGCCAGCATCTGCGTCCGGTCGCCGACGAAGCGGCGGATGCGCTCGGCCATGGTGTTGAAGGCATGGGCGGCCGTGGCGACCTCCGCCGGCCCGTCCTCCGGCATGGGCGGCGCATTCACGTCGCGCCCCAGCGCATTGGCAGCCCGCGCCAGGTCCCGCACCGGCCGCGTCAGCCGCCGCGTCGCCCAGACGATGAGCAGCGCCGCCATCACCGTCATCAGCAGGAAGGCGATCAGGAAGGTCTCGGAATGCCAGGGCCGTGGCGGCGGGAGGTGGATGTTGAGGTTCAGCCAATGCGTCCCCTCCGGCAGCCGCATCGAGACATAGAGCGTACCGAACCGCATCCCCGCCTGGATCTCGCGCGGCCGCAGCCGTGGTGGCCCGCCCAGCAGGATCTCCGGCCGGATCATCCGTAGCACCGGTGGTGGTGCCGGCAGCATCCCCACCCGCACCACCGGCTGCTCGTCCACCGAGGCCTCCAGCCCCTGCGGCAGGTCCAGCTCCGACAGGATCGAGGCACGCCGGTCCGGCATGGTGAGGATCATTGCGCGCCACATGGCGAAGATGCGGGCCGACATCTCCCGCTCCGTGGCCGCGCGCTGCAGGTCCACGCGGTCCAGCGCGTGAATGGTGAGCCCCGCCGCCTGCACCACCATCAGCGCGAGAAGCAGGAAGAGCGCGGTGCGCGCGGCCAAGGTGCGTGGCAACACACGCCGCAGCAACGCCTTCACGAAGAAATCTTCATCAGGTTCAGGCTGCGCGCTCGACATCGGCCGCCAGAACATAGCCGCCGCCGCGCACCGTCTTGATCAGGCTGGGATTGCGCCCGTCATCCTCTAGCTTCCGCCGCAGGCGCGAAACGGCGACGTCGATCGCCCGGTCGAAGGGCCCGGCCTGCCGCCCGCGCAACAGGTCCATCAGCATGTCACGCGTCAGCACGCGGTTGGGCCGCTCCACCAGCACCGTCAGCAACTCGTATTCGCCACCGGTCAGCGGCACTTCCACCCCGTCCGGGTTCAACAGGCGCCGCCGCTGCGGCTCCAGCGTCCAGCCACCGAAGCGGATGGCGCTCGGCAGCGGATCCCGTCGCGTGCCCTCGCCATGAACACGGCGCATCACGGCGCGGATACGCGCCAGCAGCTCCCGCGGGTTGAAAGGCTTGGCCACATAGTCATCTGCGCCCAGTTCCAGCCCGACGATCCGGTCCGTTTCCTCGCCCATGGCGGTCAGCATGACGATGGGCACGTCCGATTGCCCGCGTAGCCAGCGCGCGAAATCCAGCCCGGACTCGCCTGGCATCATCAGGTCCAGGATCACGATGTGGTACCGCCCCAGCGGCCAGGCACGCCTGGCCTCCCGCGCCTCCCGAGCCGTGGTCACGCGAAAGCCCTGCTTCTCCAGGAAGCGGGCCAGAAGCTCTCGGATCTCGCGGTCGTCATCGACGACGAGAATATGCGGGGCGGGTTCCATGCCCTGTTACATAGCGCGCCCCCGCCCGGTGTCGCGGGGGCTGTTGTTACAATCCATGTCGAAACAGCCCGCCGTTTCCTGCCGTTTCCGGGATCACGGAAAAGGGGGGTTGGATCGCCCGTCTGGATCGCCAGATAGGGGGCAACGGCGCTGCCCTTTCCCCCCAAATCCCCCGGGGCGGCGCCGCAGGAACGGCGGCGGGGTGATCCGCATCCCCCTCTTGTCGCGGGCCCCGTCGCCGTTCACCTCCCTTCCCTCATGATGTCCCCGCCGGAATGGGCCGATCGCGGCCTCGCCGCCCTTGCCCTGTCGGACCCGCTTCTGCACGGCGTGATAGCCAGCGCAGGCCCCCTGCCCTGGCGCCGGCGCCCGGCCGGCTTCCCCGGCCTGCTCCGCACCATCTGTGGCCAGCAAATCAGCAACCGTGCCGCCGGGGCGATCTGGCGCCGCCTGTGCCTTCTGCCCGGCGTCCTGGATCCTGCCGGCCTGCTCGCCCTGGATGACGCCGCGCTCTGTGGCGATGCGGGCCTCTCACGCCCCAAGGCTGCCCATGCCCGCGCCCTGGCCACTGCTATCCTCGAGGGCCGTCTCCGTCTGGCGGAGCTTCCCTCCATGAGCGACGAGGACGCCATCACCCATCTTTCTGCCGTGCGCGGCCTCGGGCGCTGGACCGCCCAGGTCCATCTCCTCTTCGCCGAGGACCGGCCGGACATCTTCCCCGAGGGTGATATCGCCCTCGCCGCCTCCCTCGCCCAGCTGCGCGGCCTGCTGGCCCGCCCGTCCCCGCAGACCCTCACCGCTATCGCGGGGGAATGGCGCCCCTACCGCTCTCTCGCCGCGCGGCTGCTCTGGCATCACTGGCGCCACGTCACCGGACGCCCCGGCGCAGATCCCGAGGATGACGGTTAGCGCCAAAGCAGCTTTCCGGAGCTTCAGGCTCTCCGGTCAGGTAATGAACCTGTCCAGCTCAGCGAGCACGATGTCGGCCCGCGTCTCAACACCCACCTTGGGCAGCTCGACCGCCCGATAGCCGAGCATGGAATACACACGCCTGAGCCGCTCGTACTCAGCGACTGCCTCCTCAAATCCATGCCGGCGCTGCGGGTCAGCGGCATAGATCTCGGGCCATGGCGGCGTGAGGAAAACCGTTCGGTTGTAGCGGTGGGAGCGCCCAAGCCTTTCGGCGATAGCCTCGCCTGTGGCGTGCTCCAACGCAGTCGCCGCGTCGACAAGACCGCGATCGAAAAAGACCCGGCCGGGCAAAGCTCTGGCCGCGTCACGATCGGCCAGTGAAAGCTCGATGGCACGCCGCGCAAACGCAGCCATGTCCATCCAGGGAAGAGCGCCTCCACCACTCTCGAGTTCCAGCTCAACGATGCGCCGGCCAGGCTCCTCGACCACGCTGTAGCCCCGCCGCCGGAGCTCAGCCAGCAGCGTCGACTTCCCGCCCCCCGAGCAGCCGGAGAGCACAATGAATCGATCACTCATCCGAAATTCCTCGGCGTCCGGGCAGCCTTATCCCTCGCCGCAGCCTCACCTGAGGCTACGGGAAACCCGATCTTGTTCGATCAGCGACCTGATCCATTCCGCATCCGTGGAGGCCGCCGGATTGTGGACCGGCATGCCGAGGTCGGGCCGGACATCAACGGCAAGGGCCGAGTATTAAAGTGCGATCGTGGTGAGAATCGGGACCGCAAATATTTGGCACCTTGGCCATGGCTGCTCCCCGCTGCCGCCATGCCCCAAAGAGGCGGCCGCGCATCTTGACCAGTTCACGATGTTCGCCGGCGCAGACCTACCGGCATCGAGCAATCCGGCCCGGGCGCTCTGCGATGGGAACCGGGGAAGCCCGGCTAGTTCGCCTTCTGACCGGACTGTCGCTTGATGGCGTCGCCTTCGTCATCTCGAAGGGCGTCCATCATGGCGGGGCGATGCTGGAGGCGGAAGGTTTCTTCCAATGCGTGCCACCCAAAGCGGCAGTTCTGACCCGGGCTTCACCCAGGACAGGCCGGGCAACCTGTCAGGAGCCGAGCGCCACCAGCATCTCGCCAAGGGCCCAAAAGGCCGGGAAGGCGAAAACGAAGGCGAGCATGGCCTCGCGGATCGCGTCGTTCGGAAGGAGCGGGCGGGTCGCGGAGTGAATGTACTGCATGGCGATCAGTGAACAAAACATGAACATGAATCGCAAGCGGATTCTCGCCGCCCCGTCCCGCCCCCCGGAACGGCCACCCGGAGACTCTCCGTTGCGCGCATCGAAACCGCCCCCCGTTCTCAGGCGTCTTGAGAGCAGCGCGCACGGACCTGCCGGGCAGCACGCCCCCCCCTCGCCCGGCACGCGACTTGCTGCGACCATGATGTGGCGGCCCCTCCCGGCCGCGCCATACGGAGGACAGGGTGCCGGCCTTCGACGAAATGAATGAGGGGGGCCGGATTCGCCCCGCCTATGCTGGAATTGCTCGTTACCTTGAGGCCGCCGGCGCCGAAGCGCTGGAGGTGAAGCGGCGCGAGGCGGAAGTTCTCTTTCGCCGCATCGGCGTCACCTTCGCCGTCTATAATCAAGGTGGAGACCCGGAGCGGCTTATCCCCTTCGACGTGATCCCCCGCGTCATCGCGCGCCAGGAATGGGATACCCTGCGCCGCGGCCTGGAACAGCGGGTCCGCGCGCTCAACGCCTTCCTCGCCGATGTCTATGGCCCCCGCCGCATCCTCCAGGAAGGCCTCATACCCGCTGATCTGGTTCTCAAGAACGAAGGCTACCGCGCGGCAATGGAGGGCTTCACGCCCCCCGGCGGCGTCTACACCGTCATTTCCGGCATCGACCTCGTCCGCACCGGGCCGGAAGAGTTCTTCGTGCTTGAGGATAACTGCCGCGTCCCCTCCGGCGTCTCCTACATGCTGGAGAACCGGGAAGCGATGATGCGCCTCCTGCCCAAGCTCTGCGCTGCTCATCGTATCGCACCGGTCAGCCACTACCCGGAGGAGCTGCTGGAAACGCTGAAGTCCCTCGCGCCGCCTGCCTGCCAGGGCGAGCCAACTGTCGTGGTCCTCACCCCGGGTCCCTTCAACTCCGCCTATTACGAACACTCCTTCCTCGCCGACGAGATGGGCGTGGAGTTGGTCGAAGGCGCCGACCTCTTCGTGCAGGACAACACCGTCTACATGCGCACCACGGCCGGCCCGCGCCGGGTGGACGTGATCTACCGCCGGATCGACGACGAGTTCCTCGACCCCTCCGCCTTCCGGCCGGATTCCATGCTCGGCGTGCCCGGTCTCATCGCGGCCTATCTTGCCGGCCGCGTGACGCTCGCCAATGCCCCCGGCGCTGGCATCGCGGACGACAAGGCCGTCTATCCTTTCGTCCCCGCCATGATCCGCTTCTATCTCTCGGAAGAGCCGATCCTGCGGAACGTGCCGACCTATATGTGCGAGCGCGATGAGGACCGCGCCTATGTCCTCGAGCACATGCACGAACTCGTCGTTAAGCTCGCCCGCGGCTCCGGCGGCTACGGCATGCTGGTCGGCCCGCACAGCACGGCCGAACAGCGCGCCGAATTCGCCGCCCGTATCCGCGCCAACCCGGCCGACTACATCGCCCAGCCCACCCTCGCCCTCTCCACCGTGCCGACGCTCTGCGAGGCCGGCATGGCCCCGCGGCATGTCGATCTTCGTCCCTTCACCCTCCTCGGCCGCAACCAGATCCGCATCGTCCCCGGCGGCCTCACGCGCGTTGCGCTGCGGGAAGGCTCGCTCGTCGTGAACTCCTCCCAGGGCGGCGGCACCAAGGACACCTGGGTACTGGAGGAGGACCCGCCGCCCATGGCGCAGTCCATGGAGGCAGGCGGCATGACCCAATCCATGGGCGGCATGACGCAGACCTCGGGCAATCCAGAAATCGGGAAGCAAGGCTGATGCTGGCACGCACCGCGGACAGCCTTTTCTGGCTCGGGCGCTACATGGAGCGCGCGGGCAATGTGGCGCGCAGCCTCAACGCCACCCTCCACATGGCCGCCCTCGCCGCCCCGCGCGGCATGGAAACAGCGGAATGGCTCGGCCTTCTCAACGCCACCGGCACCGCCGAGCACTACCGCAAGCTCTATGGCGATCCCACGCCGGGCCAAGCTGCGCGCTGGCTGACGCTCGACCCGCTCAACCCCTCCTCCATCGCCTCCTGCTTCGAGGCCGCGCGCCGCAACGCCCGCGCTGTCCGCACCGCCCTGACCGTGGATATGTGGCAGGCCGTGAACGACACCTGGATCGACATTCGCAAGCTCGATCCTGACGGAGCCGATGGCGATCGCCTGATGGGCTTCAACGACTGGGTTCTGTCCCGCGCCGTGCTGTTCAACGGCGCCGCCATGGACACGATGCTGCGCGACGACGCCTGGCGCTTCGCCCGCCTCGGCACGATGCTGGAACGCGCGGACAACACCGCCCGCCTCCTCGCCGCCCGCAGTGCTGCCTTCCTTCCGGGGGCGGAGGAGGACGCAGCCAACTATGCGCAGTGGCAGGGCATGCTGCGCTCCGTCTCAGCGCTTCGCGCCTACCAGCACCTCTTTCGCGAGCGCCTGCGCCCGGCCCGCGTGGTGGAGCTGCTGGTGATGCGCCCTGAACACCCCCGCTCCGTCACCGCCTGTTACGAGGAGGTGAACGACATCCTCAGTGTCCTTGCCATGCATGATGGCGAGGATCGCCTCGCCTGCCGCCGCCTCGCCGCCGCCCTGCGAGGCCGTTGCGTGGCGCACAGCCCTGCAAGGCTGATGGATGGCGGCCTCGCCAACCTTCTGACGGAGATCACCGAGGGCAATACGCAGCTCGGCGCCTCTATCGGGAAGTGCTTTCTCATCGGCTAGCCGGGCAGCGCTCCGCGCCCCACCAGTCCGCGAACGAGGCCCGACTTCCAGGCCTGTTCGGATGGCGCACCGGTTCCAGCCGGTGGCGGAATACCTGCCGCGCTCACGCCGGCGGGTGCCGCCCCCGGGTGGCTATCCTGGGTGAATGTTGGGGCTCCCGCGCGCGCCTAATCAGCACCACTCTGGAACAGGGGAGTGGCAAGCATGATGGCAACGTCCGTTCGTCTTGCCCATATCGTCTATGTCGAGGTCGCGGGGATCCACGTTCCAGGGGATGGCAGCAGCGGCCTCGTCGAAACGCGCATCCGCGTGCAGTTCGACAGCGCCGAGGGGCCGGGTGAAGTGACGCTATCCGGCAACCAGGTCAGGGCCCTCGGAATTTTCGAGGCGCACCATCACGGCAGAGGCAATCTTCATCCCCATCCACTGAGATCATTGCCTCACCATCCTATGCCCGCCGCGCTTCTCAGATCGGGAGATGCTCGGCCCCACTAGGCTCACGCATCGGGCAACCGCCATGGCTCGCGCGGAAACCCGAGGACATTTCATAGGCCGGCTTGCGTGCGCGGTTGACCGAGCCGAGTGGCCGATGCGCCGCAAGCCGATGCCACGGGCTGAAGAACATACCGAGATCGACGGCCCGCGACCTCGCCTCATCCCAGGCGGGCTGCGGCCCGACCTTGAGCCGGGCGACGGTGACGTGAGGACTCATCCTCTCCGGCCATTCAGCCGAGGCATCCTCGATCGGCATGGCCTCAAGATCGGTGCAGAGCTGCACGCGAAATACCCACTCCGCCTCCTGCGCCGCGAAGAAGGCCGTCACCTCCTCCCGCAGCGCCTCGGGCCGGCCCGAAACATTGATCTTCTTGCCCGCCAACGCCTTCAGCGCCGGCGAGGCCGGCGCGACCGAGAACTTCGCCATTAGGGGCCGTAGAGGAACGGCGTCTGGCTGTAGAAGGTCTCGCCGAGGATATGCGTATTCCGGTGGCCGCCGAGCTGGGTCAGCGTCACGCTTCTGGCGCCCACCGTCTCAAGCGCCGCCTCGGCACCGCGCAATACGGCGGAGACGGCTTTCTTGAACCCCTGGGGCATGTCGGTGGTCCTGGCGAGGAGCTTGCCGCTGCCAAGAAACGCCCTGGCCGTGGGCGCCGCGAAGGCCGGACTATCGGCCATGATGAAGTCCTGGGTGACCTGGCCCTCCGAACCCGGCAGGCGCTCGCCCTCCACCCCCACCACCTTGATGGCAAGTCCCCGCGGGACGGAGATGCTGTCATCCAGCAGGTCGCCCGGATTGGTGGAGAAGCGCAGCACGACCGGGTAGGCCGCAGGGCGGGAGAAGAGGCCCTGGCGGTAGACGGGGGCGAAGTCACCCATCACGCGGAACTCGCCCCGCAACAGGCCATGGCTCTTCGCGTGAACGCTACGGACGGGATAGCCGTAATGCTTATGGGTGGTCTCGGCGATGCCGCGCATCGTCCCAACCAACTCGCGGGTTGTCTCCTCCTCGCCGGGCTCCTTCTGCTCGAAGCCGGGGTGGTCGCGGAGGGGGTGGACTGACATGGGCTGCCTCCCGGTCGGGGGTCAGCGCGTGGTCCGGTCAGGTGTCTCGGGAGCGGAGCGGCAGTGTAACCGCAGTGCAACAGAGCGAATCGAAAGCATCACGGGACTGTGAAGGTGCGGCGCAGCGGCGCTAACCTCCTGCCTATGAGCACCTATCGAGCCCAGGCCATCGCCGGCCGAGTCGTTCTGGTCCAGGACCTTCCGGACCAACTCATCCTTTCCGAATTCGATGTCGCCGAGGCATCGAGGCTGATCCGCCAGATGGAGGATGCCCTGGCGGAGGTCGTGCGCGGCTTGGCCGAGCAGGCAAAGGGACCGCTCCGCCCCGAGATGGTGGAGTAGAGCGGCCCTTCCTTCAGGCGGCCAGGGCTTCGCGGATCGCCGCGAGGGCCTCGGCCGACTTGGCGCCATCCGGGCCACCAGCCTGGGCCATGTCGGGGCGGCCGCCGCCGCCCTTGCCGCCAACGGCCGCGGAAGCGGCGCGAACGAGGGCGACGGCGTCTGCCTTGCCCTTCGCAGCCTCGCCGACTGCAACGACGATGCTGGCCTTGCCTTCCGCCGAAGACACGAGGGCGACGATATCGGCGGTGCCGCCCTTCAGGATGGCCTCGGCCAGACCCTTCAGGTCGCGCGGGGGGATCTCGCCGAGGTCGCGGAGGGCGACGCGGAGATCTCCGACCTGCTCCACCTCGCTCGCGGCGCCGCCGGTGGCGAGCTTGCGGCGGAGCTCGGCGACTTCGCGCTCCAGCTTGCGGCGGTCTTCCAGCAGGGTGGCGATGCGGGCGGGCACCTCATGGGCGGGGACCTTGAGGGCGGAGGCGGTCTCGCGGAGGAGGCGCTCCTCCTCCTCGATCACGGCGAGGGCGGCGGGGCCGGTGACGGCCTCGACGCGGCGGACGCCGGCGGAGACGGCGCTTTCGCCGACGATCTTGAAGAGGCCGATATCGCCGGTGCGGGCGACATGGGTGCCACCGCAGAGTTCGAGGCTGTAGACGCCGTGCTTGGCGGTGGCCTCGGGGTCGTGGCCCATGCCGACGACGCGGACCTCATCGCCATATTTCTCGCCGAAGAGGGCCATGGCGCCGGCCTTCACGGCCTCGTCGGGGGTCATCAGGCGGGTGATGACCTCGCCGTTCTGGCGGATGCGGTAGTTCACCTCCTGCTCCACCCATTGCAGGTCCTCGGGGGACATGGGGGTGGGCTGGGAGACGTCGAAGCGCAGGCGGTCGGGGGCGTTGAGGCTGCCCTTCTGGGCCACGTGCTCGCCCAGGCGGCGGCGAAGGGCCTCGTGCAGCAGGTGGGTGGCGCTGTGATGGGCGCGGATGGCGCTGCGGCGGTGATGCGCGACCTCGGCCACCACGGGGGCGCCAACGGTGGCCGTGCCGTGCTGGACGATGCCCAGATGGACGAAGAGGCCGAGCTTCTTCTGGGTGTCGCGGATGGCGATCTGGAGGTTATCGGGGCCGGTGATGAGGCCGGCATCACCGACCTGCCCGCCGCTTTCCGCGTAGAATGGGGTCTGGTTCAGGACGACGGCGACTTCCGTGCCCTCAGGCGCCGACTGGACCTCCTGGCCGTTGGCGACGATGGCGAGGATGGAGGCTTCGGCGCGCTCGGTGGTGTAGCCCTGGAATTCGGTGCCGGTGCCGAGCTTTTCCTTCAGGTCGAACCAGAGGGTCTCGGTGGCGGCCTCGCCGGAGCCGGACCAGGCGGCGCGGGCGCGGCGGCGCTGCTCGGCCATGGCGGTCTCGAAGCCGGCCGTGTCCACGGGGCGGCCCTCGGCGCGCAGGGCGTCCTGGGTCAGGTCCAGCGGGAAGCCGAAGGTGTCGTAGAGCCGGAAGGCGACATCGCCGGGGAGGGGCTGCTTCTCGCCGAGCTTGGCGGTCTCTTCCGCGAGGAGGCCGAGGCCGCGCTCGAGGAGGCTGCGGAAGCGGGTTTCCTCGAGGCGCAGGGTTTCGGTGATCAGGGATTCCGCGCGGACCAGCTCGGGGTAAGCAGCGCCCATCTGGCGGATGAGGACGGGGACCAGGCGGGGGAGCAGCGGGTCCTTCGCGCCCATCATATGGGCGTGGCGCATGGCGCGGCGGAGGATGCGGCGGAGGACGTAGCCGCGGCCTTCATTGGAGGGGAGAACGCCTTCGGCGATCAGGAAGGCGCCGGAGCGGAGGTGGTCGGCGACGACGCGGTGGCTGGCCTTGAAGGGGCCGTCGGGGTCCTGGCCGGTGGCCTCCGCACTGGCGAGGATGATCGCGCGGAAGGTGTCCGTGTCGTAGTTGTCGTGGACGCCCTGCATGATCGCGGTGAAGCGTTCCATGCCCATGCCGGTGTCGATGGACGGGCGCGGGAGGGGGCGGCGCGTGCCGGGCGGCCCCTCCTCATACTGCATGAAGACGAGGTTCCAGATCTCAATGAAACGGTCGCCATCCTCGTCCGGGGAGCCGGGGGGGCCACCGGGGATCTTGTCGCCGTGGTCGTAGAAGATTTCCGAGCAGGGGCCGCAGGGGCCGGTATCGCCCATGCGCCAGAAGTTATCGCTGGTCGCGATGCGGATGATCTTTTCTTCCGGCAGGCCGGCGATCTTCTTCCAGAGGGTCGCGGCGTCCTCATCCTCATGGAAGACCGTGACGAGGAGCTTTTCCTTGGGGAGGGCGAAGTCCTTCGTCAGCAGGGTCCAGGCATGGGTGATGGCCTGTTCCTTGAAGTAATCGCCGAAGGAGAAATTCCCCAGCATTTCGAAGAAAGTATGGTGGCGGGCGGTGTAGCCGACATTGTCGAGGTCGTTGTGCTTGCCGCCGGCGCGGACGCATTTCTGCGCGGTGGTGGCGCGGCTGTAGGGGCGCTTTTCCTGGCCGGTAAAGACGTTCTTGAACTGCACCATGCCAGAATTGGTGAAGAGCAGCGTGGGATCGTTGCGCGGCACCAGCGGGCTGCTTTCCACCACGGAATGGCCGTTGCGGGCGAAGTAGTCCAGGAAGGTAGCGCGGACGTCGTTGCTGCTGGTCATGGGGCCATTCTTACTTTCGATTCCTCGCGGGAACGCGACCGGGGCCTTTAGCCCGGCGCGGGGCAAGGCGTCGAGGGGCGGCGGGGGTGGGGCGAGGGATCATGGTCAGGGCCAAGCCAGGCGGACGGTGCGGGGAATGCGCCGTGCGCCAAGGGCGGCTTTGGCGAGGGCTGCAAGACTTTTGAAATGGTTCTTCGCCGCTTCGAGTTGAAGGCGGGTGTGTGGCGCCGGGGGTAGCGGGGCGCGGGCGAGCATTTCGGACAAAAGGGGATTGGGGAGGAGCCAGGGCGGGCCGTTGAGGGCGGAGCGGAGGTCCAGGCGGCGGATGAGGAGGAGGAGGTTCATGCCGCCGAGGCGGGCGGCGCGGCGGGTAGCGCGGCAGATGGCGTATTCGAGGGTGCGGAGAGGGTGCTTGGGGCCGCATTCGCGGAGGGCCTGGAGGACGCGGTGCCAGAGGCCGGCATGGGTGAGGCGGCGGAAGAAGCGGGAGACGGTGTCGGGCTTGCCGTACTGGGCGGGGAGGTCGCGCCAGGGGTGACCGGGGGTGGAGGCGAGGTGGAAGATCGCGTCCATGCGGGAGCGGAGGTCGGCGATGCGGCGGCCCTGGGGGGCTCTTGGCAGCACATAGGGCATGAGAGCGACCCACTGGTCATCGGATAGAGGACCCCAGGGTTTAGGAGGAGTGATGCGGGAGGCAGTGCGGGGCATGGGGCCTCCCTGAAGTTGGACGGCCGATCTTGTAAAGGAATTTAGTCCTTTTGTCAAGATTTCGTTGGCCGGGAGCGAGGGTCTGGGAGAGACCCTCGCCGTGCCGGAACCTGCCGGTGATCTGAGCGCCGGCTCAGACGGCGCCGTGTGCCTCCACATAGAAGGCGTAGAGGGAGTGGCTGGCCGTCATGTAGAGCCGGTTGTTCTTCGGGCCGCCAAAGGTCAGGTTGGCGCAGCGCTCCGGCAGCCGGATGAAGCCGATGGGCTTCCCTTCGGGATTGAACACCATCACGCCGTCCAGATCCTCGGACTTTCCCCTGAGCTGGTGGACCCTGCGCCCGCCGACATCGCGGGCTTCCTGCTCCAGCAGGCCGTTGCTGCCCCAGCCGCACCAGAGATTGCCATCGCGATCGACCTTGAATCCGTCCAGCGCTCCCTGGTCGGCCGCGTCGATCAGCTTGGTCTTGTTGCCGACGGTTCCGTCGGGGTTCACGTCGAAGCTCCAGATGCTGCGGTTGGGCGTCCCTCTCCACTCGACGACGTAGAGCTTCTTCTCATCCGGCGAGAAGGCCAGGCCGTTCGGGTTCAAGAGATCGGTGATGACCGCCGTGATCTTGCCGTCCTGGCTGATGCGATAGACATTCGTGGTGGGCTGCTCGGGCCTAGCCCGGCTTCCCTCCCACTCGCCGTTGATGCCGAACAGAGGATCGGTGAACCAGATCGTGTCGTCTGACCTGACGACCAGGTCATTGGGCGCGTTGAGGCGCTTGCCTTCGAAGCTGTCGGCGAGGACGGTGATGGAGCCGTCCTTCTCCGTGCGGGTGACACGCCGCGTGACGGAGTGCTCGCAGGTGACGAGGCGGCCCTGACGGTCGCGGGCGTTGCCGTTGGCGTAGTTTGCGGGGCCGCGGAAGACAGTGAAGCTTCCGTCCTTCTCGTCGTATTTCATGATCCGGTTGTTGGGGATGTCGCTGCAGAGCAGATACTGCCCTTCAGGAAAATAAGCCGGCCCCTCGGCCCAGCGCATGCCGCTGGCGAGTTGTTCGACCGTGCTGCTGTAGATGCGGTACTTGGCGAAGCTCGGATCGAGGATCTGGACGGCCGGATCGGGGTAGCGCTGGTTGGGCGTGAAGGGGAAGGACTGCGCGCCCGCTTCGCCCGCGAAAAGGGCGGTGCCTGCGGCCGCACCGCTGGCCTTTAGCAGGCGGCGACGTGACATGTTCATCTCGGTTGCTCCTCCCGGTTCATGGGCCTGCCGGATTCGTGGACGTTCGAATCGTTTTCAGGCGGCGGCCCCGTTTTCGGTAGCATTCCGCCCATTGCCCGCCCAGGCCGCCGCCCATGGTGGAACGGAGGGCATGAAAAAGGGCCACACCCGGAGGTGCGGCCCTTGGTCTTTCGGTGCTGGCGCGGGGATCACTCCGCCGCAGCGGCTTCCTCGGCGTCCGGGGCGACCATCATGGCATTGGCCACGACGCCGGCCTGGGCGCGGATGCGCTGCTCGACGCTATCGGCCATCGCCGGGTTGTCCCGCAGGAACTGCTTGGCGTTCTCGCGGCCCTGGCCGATGCGCTGGCTGTCGCAGGAGAACCAAGCGCCGGACTTCTCGATGACGCCGGCCTTCACGCCGAGGTCGAGAAGCTCGCCGACCTTGGACACGCCCTCGCCGTACATGATGTCGAACTCGACCTGCCGGAACGGCGGGGCCATCTTGTTCTTCACCACCTTCACGCGGGTCTGGTTGCCCGTGACTTCCTCACGATCCTTGATCTGACCGATGCGGCGGATTTCCAGGCGGACGGAGGCGTAGAACTTCAGGGCGTTGCCGCCCGTCGTCGTCTCCGGGTTGCCGAACATGACGCCGATCTTGAGCCGGATCTGGTTCAGGAAGATCAGCATGCAGTTGGAGCGGGAGACGGAGCCCGTGAGCTTCCGCAGCGCCTGCGACATCAGACGGGCGTGGAGGCCGACATGGCTGTCGCCCATCTCACCCTCGAGTTCCGCGCGGGGGACGAGGGCGGCGACGGAGTCGACCACCAGCACGTCGACCGCGCCGGAGCGGACGAGGGTATCGGCGATTTCGAGGGCCTGCTCACCGGCGTCGGGCTGGGAGATGAGGAGGTTGTCCACATCCACGCCGAGCTTGCGGGCATAGCCGGGGTCGAGGGCGTGCTCGGCGTCGATGAAGGCGCAGGTGCCGCCCTTCTTCTGGGCCTCGGCGATCGCCTGGAGGGCCAGGGTGGTCTTGCCCGAGGATTCCGGCCCGTAGATCTCGATGATGCGGCCCTTGGGGAAGCCGCCGATGCCGAGGGCGAGGTCGAGGCCGAGGGAGCCGGTGGAGATGACCTCCACCTCCTCGTTCATCTGCTTGCCCCCCATTCGCATGATGGAGCCCTTCCCGAAGGAGCGCTCGATCTGAGAGAGAGCGGCTTCGAGAGCCTTATTCTTTTCCATAGTGGGAAGTGCCCCTTGCGATCGGTGGACGCGTTTCCGGGTGCCACCGGCGGATGAGGGAGCGGGATTCACCCCGTCGCCTCACGCGCTTGTTAACCGGCCGAGACGTTCGCGCACAAGCGCCGAGGACGACTCCGGTCCGGGATGTTCATATTACGTTCTCGACCATGAAGTTCAAGCTCCGAATGGGATTTCAGGGGAGCTTCGCGACCATCTCGACAAGCTGGGCGGGGCGGTAGGGCTTGGAGAGGAAGTGGAGGTTGTCCCCGGTCATGTCCTGGTCGAGGGCGGCTTCGGCGTAGCCGCTCATCAGTACCACGGGAAGGTGGGGTTGGCGGGCGCGGGCTGCACGGGCCAGGGCGATTCCGTCGAGGCCGGGCATGGCGATGTCGGAGACGATGGCGCCGGGCTGGAGACCGGAATCGAGAAGTTCGAGGGCGGAGTCGCCGTCCTCGGCCTGGGTGACGCGGTGGCCGGCGCGTTCGAGGGCGGTGGCGGCGAGGCGGCGGAGGGGGGCTTCGTCGTCCACGAGGAGGATGTGGCGGTGGGTTGGTTCCGCCTGGGCCGGAGCGGGCGGCGGGGGGGCGGGTTCGGGTTCGCCTTCGTGGCGCGGGAGGTGGATGCGGAAGCGGGTCTGGCCCGGGCGGGTGTGGAGCTGGAGGGCGCCGCCGGACTGGCGGACGATGCCGTGG
Source organism: Roseomonas chloroacetimidivorans (assembly GCF_049629625.1). NCBI lineage: Bacteria > Pseudomonadati > Pseudomonadota > Alphaproteobacteria > Acetobacterales > Roseomonadaceae > Roseomonas > Roseomonas chloroacetimidivorans. The sequence goes on from NZ_JBNBZS010000001.1 coordinate 228,703, forward strand.
ACGGTGGCGAGGCCGAGGCCTGTCCCCCCCTGCCCTGCCTTGGTGGTGAAGAAGGGTTCGAAGATCCGGGGGAGGAGTTCGGGGGGAATGCCGGGGCCGGTGTCGGTGACGTCCAGGACGGTCCAGCGGCCGGGGGGAAGTGCGTCGGGCAGGCCGGGTTCTTCCTGCAGGGCGATGGTGGTGTCGGTGGCGATGGTGAGGGTCCCCTGCCCCGCCATGGCGTCGCGCGCATTGGCGGCGAGGTTGAGGAGGACCTGATCGAGCTGGGAGGGGTCCACGCGGATGCGGCGGCCGAGGGCGCCGGGGTGGATGTTCAGGATGATGCCGGGGCCGAGGAGGGTGCGCAGGAGGGGGGCGGCGCCCGTGATGGAGTCGTCGAGGTCGAGGATGCGGGGGGCGAGTTGCTGGCGGCGGGCGAAGGCGAGGAGGCGGCGGACGAGGGCGGCGCCGCGGTCGGCGGCGTCCTGGGCGGGCTGGAGGCTGTCGGTGGTGGCGGGGGTGGCGGTGCGGGTGGCGTCGAGGGCGCCGTGGATGATGGAGAGGAGGTTGTTGATGTCGTGGGCGATGCCGCCGGCGAGCTGGCCGATGGCGCGGAGGCGTTCGGTGGCTTCGGCTTCCTCCCGCTGGCGGGCGCGGTCTGAGAGGTCCTCGACAAGGAGGGCGCGGGTGCCGCCTGGGAGTGGGAGGAGACGGAGAAGGGCGTGGCGCGGGGGGTGATCGTCCGGGGTGGTCAGGGGGGCTTCGAGGGGGACGGGGTCGGGCGATTCCAGCCAGGTGGCCAGGGAAGCGCGCGCCGGCGGAGGGACGAGGGCGGTGGCGGGGAGGCCGGGGCGGAGCGGCAGGGACGGCCCGATCAGGGCGCGCAGGGCGGGGTTCGCGCGCAGCAATGAGCCCTGGTCATCGAGCAGCGCGGCGGGGCCCGGGAGGCCGTCCAGGAGAGCCAGGAGGCCGGGCTCAACGGGATCTGTGGGTCGCAGGCCCTGCCATGTGCTGTCCACCATGGCGCGCAGCGTAGCGCGGAGCGGGGGGACGTCCATCCTGCGGGTCATGCGGGCGGGCGGGTGCGGGCGCGCCAGATGAAGGCGATGATCTCGGCGACGGCCTGGTAGTGCTCGGGCGGGATTTCGGTGTCGACCTCCAGCCGGAAGAGGGCCCGGGCGAGCGGGGGGTTGGAGACGAGGGGAACGCCGGCCTCGCGGGCAGCCTCGCGGATGCGGGCGGCGACCTCGTCGGCGCCCTTGGCGAGGATCTTCGGGGCCGCGGCGGAGCCTTCCTCATAGCCGAGGGCGACGGCGTAGTGGGTGGGATTGGTGATGACCACGGCTGCCTTGGGCACGGCGGCGAGCATGCGCTGGCGGGCACGCTGGGCGCGGATGGCCTTCTGCTTCGCCTTCACATGCGGGTCGCCATCGGTGTCCTTGGCTTCCTCCCTCATGTCCTGGCGGCTCATCCGCAGGCGGCGGAGATGGCGGAAGCGGGTGAGGAAGAGGTCGGCGGCGGCGAGCAGGGCGAAGGCGGCGAGGGTTGCGGCGATGAGGCGCAGGGCCTGGTCGGCCAGGAGGGACAGGAGAGCGGCGGCGGGCTGGTGCATGGCGGGTTCCAGCAGCGCTGGGGCATCGCCGGCATGCCAGATGGCGGCGCCGACCAGGGCCATTTTTAGCAGGGTCTTGAGGAATTCGAGCAGCGACTCCGCGCCGAAGATGCGCTTCAGGCCAGCGGCGGGAGACAGGCGGGAGAGTTGGGGCGTGAGGCCCCTGGCGGAGAAGAGGCCGCGGGTCTGCAGGAGGGTGGTGGCTACGGCCCCGAGCGCGGCGGCGCCGAGGATGGGAAGCAGGAGGAGGCTGGAGGGGAGCAGGACTTCGAGGGCCTGATCGGGGGTGAGTTCGTGGCCGCGTTCGAGGATGCCGCGCAGGGCACGCAGAAGGTCGCGGCCGAGGGATGGCAGGACCATGGCGGCGGCGATGACGGCGAGGAGGAGAGCGGCGAAGCCGGAGAGTTCCCGGGAGTTGGGAACCTGGCCTTCCTGCCGCGCCTGTTCGAGGCGGCGGGCGCTGGGGGCCTCTGTGCGATCCTCGGCCTCGTTTTCCTCCGCCATGGGTCAGCCGGGGCCTGTCATCGCAAGCCGGGCAGCGTGGCCCAGCCGGCCAGCAGGGCCTGGTGGAAGACGCCGAGCAGGGAGGGGGCGAGCACGCCCAGCAGGGCCAGGCCGGCGAGGATCTGGCCGGGCGAGGCGACGAAGAAGACCTGGATGGAGGGCGCGACGCGGGCGACCAGGGCCAGGGCCAGATTGATCGTCATCGCAGCGAGGACAAAGGGGCCGGCGAGGCGGAGCGCGAGGGAGAGCATCTCTGCCCCGGCCTCGGCGAATTCGGCGGCGGCGGCGCCGGCGGGCCAGGGGGAGCCCGGGGGCATCAGCGTGTAGGATTCGGCCAGGGCGCGGAGCGGAAGGGCGTGCAGGCCCGTGGAGAGCACCAGCACGGCGGCGGCCAGCGTGCCGAGGCGGCCAAGGGCGGAGGCCCCGCCGCCGAGCGAGGGGTCGGGCGCGAGGATGGCGGCGAGGCCGAGCATCGAGGCGCCGGTCTGGAGCGCGACGGAGAGGGCCATGGCGAGAAGGCGCGCCAGGCCGCCGATCCAGAGGCCGGCGGCGAGTTCGAGCGTGAGGAGGCGCAGGGCCTCGCCGACGGAATCCGGGGCTGGGGGAAGGCTGGGGGCCAGGACGGGGAGAAGGAGCGGGACGAGGGAGAGCGCGATGCCCAAGCGAATCTGGGTCGGGATATCCTGCTCGCCCAGGCCGGGCAGGATCATGGCGGCGGCCCCCATGCGCGCGAGCACGAGCACCGCCTGGAAGGCGAGCGCGGGCAGCGCATCCTCCGTCACGGCAGGCCGCCAAGCGTGACCATCCGGTCGAAGAGCATGGTGGTCCAGGCCTGGAGGACGCCAGTCATGAAGGGGCCAAGCAGCAGCATGACGCCTCCGGCGACGGCCAACTTTGGCAGGAAGGCGAGCGAGGCTTCCTGCACCTGGGTCAGCGCCTGCAGCACGGAGACCGCCAGGCCGACCACCAGGAGAGCGATGAGCAGCGGCGTGGCCACCTGCAGAAAGACCCACATCGTGTCGCGGATCGACTGCGCGACGAGGTCCAGGTCCATCCGGGCTTCTCCCTGATCAGATCGGCATGCGCATGACGTCCTGATAGGCGGCGACGACGCGGTCCCGCACCGCGACGGCAGTCTGCAGCGCCATTTCGGCACGGCTGACGGCCAGCACGGTTTCGGTGACATCGGCACGGCCCATCAGGGCGCCGGTGGTGGCGGCATCGGCCTGGTGGCCGGATTCGACCGCGCCTTCGATGGCGCGCTTCAACGCCCCGCCGAAGCCTTCCGCGGCGTTCGATGCGGGCGCGTTCGATGCGGGGGCTGCGGCGCTTCGGTAGGCCGCGACGGCACCGGCGGCGCCGATCGGGGCGGGCATCAGCGCAGCGCCTCGATCGCGCGGGCCAGCATGCCGCGCGTGGTTTCCAGCACGGAGAGATTGGCGTCGTAGCTGCGCTGGGCCTCGCGCATGTCCATCACCTCGATGAGGCTGTCGACATTCGGCGTCTTCACATAGCCCTGGGCGTCGGCGGCGGGATGGGCGGGATCATAGTGGCGCGGAAATTCCCCGGGGGCCTGGCCGATGCGCGCGACGCCGACGGTTTGCGCGCCCAGGGCACGGTCCATGCGGTTGGCGAAGGTGACGGTGCGGCGGCGATACGGATCCGCGCCGGGAGTTTCGCCGGTGCTGTCGCGATTGGCGAGGTTCTCGGCCACCACGCGGAGGCGTGTGGTCTGCGCGGCCATGCCGGCGGCTGAGATGCGGAGCGCCTTGTCGAGTTCCATCCGAGTTCCTCCTTCCCTGGTTCGGGGTGTGGCATCACACCGCCGGAACCGGGTCTATCCGTTGCGGCCGAGCGCGGTGCGGTACATGCCGAGCCAGCGGCGATAGAGGCCGAAGGCCAGGGCATGCGCGGAATCGGTTTCGGCGACCTTCAGCGCCTGCTCGTCCAGCGAGACGGCGTTGCCATCGGGCGAGATCTCCTCAGCGCGGTCGGGCCGGGTGCGGGGCCCCTCCCCGCCCGCGCCTGCGAGATGGAGTGCGCTTGTGCGCGCGAGGGTCGTCGTGCCGCCTGCGCGGGAGAGATGCTCCGCGAAGGGCGTGACGTCGCGCGCGCGGTAGCCGGGGGTGTCGGCATTGGCGATGTTGCGCGCCAGTACCTCCTGCCGCCGGTCCAGCCAGCGAAGACGGTTTTCCGCGAGTTCGAGCGGGTTGCTGAATGCCTGCCCCGGGAGCTTCATGGGCGGCATCATCTGCCGGGCTGGCTAACCAATGCTGAATCGCCGGGGATGCGCGGTTAATCAATTGGCAGGACCAGGGCGGCCATGCTGGCGGCATGACGAGAACGCCGCAAAATGCCGTCCTCGCCGCCGCTGACGAACTTCAGGGCGTGCTGGGCCTTGCCGAGTTGCTCCTGCTCTCCGGTAGGAGACTCGATCTTCGTGGATTGGATGGGGAAGTCGCGGCGCTCTGCGCGGCGGCGGCGGCCCTGCCGGCGGAAGAGGGGCGCAGCGCGCGCCCTGCCCTTACCAGCCTGTTGGCGAGGGTGGAGGGGCTGCTCTCGCATCTCCCCACGTGCCGTGAATGAGCGGGGGCGGCCATGAATGGCGCGGTGGGACAGTGGGTCAGCGCGGCGGCGGCTCTGGCCCTGGTGCTGGGGCTGATCTGGATCGTGGCGCGGCTGGCGCGGCGCGGCGGGCTGGCGGCGCCGGGGCCGCGGCGCATCCGTGTGGTGGAGACGACGCCGATCGACACGCGGCGGCGCGCCGTAATCCTGCGCGTGGATGGGCGCGACGCCTTGTTCGTGACCGGGGGGCCGCAGGACTGCTTTGTCGGCTGGCTCTGATCGCCGCGCTGCTCCTGCTGCCGGGGGCGGCGCTGGCGCAGTCGGTGTCGCTGGATCTGGGTGGCTCCGGTTCCGGCAGCACGGCGCGGCTGGTGCAGCTGACCGCGCTGATCGGGCTGCTGTCGATCGCGCCATCCCTGCTGGTGATGGCGACGGCCTTCGCGCGGATCGTGATTGTGCTGTCGCTGCTGCGGAGCGCGATCGGGGCGCAGGGCATCCCACCGAATCCCGTGCTGATCGGGCTGGCCCTGTTCCTGACCTTCTTCGTCATGCAGCCGGTGATCGAGGCATCCTGGGTGCATGGGCTGCAGCCCATGCTGGCCGGGCAGATGTCGGAGCTGGACGGGCTTTCAGCCTCGGCGGAGCCGTTCCGAAAGTTCATGGCGGCGAATGCGCGGGATTCCGATCTGGCCTTGTTCCTCGATCTGGCGCGGCTTCCGGCGCCAGAGAGCGCGGATCAGACGCCCTGGCGCGCGCTGGTGCCGGCCTTCATGGTGAGCGAGCTGAAGCGCGGCTTCGAGATCGGCTTCCTGATGTTCCTGCCTTTCCTCGTGATCGACCTGGTGGTGGCGTCGCTGCTGATGTCGCTGGGCATGATGATGCTGCCGCCGAGCGTCGTCGCCCTGCCCTTCAAGATCATCTTCTTCGTGATGGTCGATGGCTGGCGGCTGGTCTCGGCGAGCCTGGTGCAGGGGTTCTCTGGGCAGTGATGACGTGCTGCGAGGTTCGGCCTTCAGGCGACCAGCGCAGCAGAAAGGATTACGGCCGCCGCGCCCCCGCGTTCCCAATCCGCTATCCGAACACCGCGCATCAGCGCGGCCGGTGGCGGCCAAACGGGAACCGGTGGAGCGCGGCGGCCGAAAGCGTCGCGTGACAGCGGTAATACGGCCGCCATGTCCCCGCGTTCCCAATCCGCCAGCCAGGCGCCGCGCATCAGCGCGACCGGCGGCGGCCATGACGGGAACCGGTGGAACATGGCGGCCGAAGAGAGATACGGCCGCCGCGCTGCCGTGTTCCCAATCCGTCACCGCGCGCCGCGATGCGGCGGGCGACGGCCAGAGGGGAACCGGTGAGACGCGGCGGCCGAAGCCGCTTAGCCCCTGTTCTCAGCCCTTCTTGGGAAGGTGCTTCGCGATATAGGGCGGCAGGTGGAAGGCGCCGACATGGATCTCGGGCGTCCAGTAGCCCGTATTGCCGAGGATGCCGGCGCGCTGGGCGCGGGCGCGGATCTCTTCCACACCCACGGCGCGCATGGAGGCGTCCTTCGCGGCCCAGCCAAGCGTCATGTAGCCGCCGACATAGGTGGGGACGGCGGCGACATAGGCCCAGATATCCGGGAAGACCTTGCCACGGCGGATGGAGGTCTCGGCGAGTTCCTCGGCCTGCATGGCGGGAACGCCGCACTGGTTCACGATCAGGCCGCGATCCGAGAGCAGGCGCGCCGCATTGGCGTAGAACTCGTCGGTGAAGAGAACCTCGCCCACGCCGATCGGGTCGGTGCTGTCGACGATCACGACGTCGAAGCTGCCGGCCTCAGCCTTGCGGACATAGTCGATGCCATCGGCGACCAGCACTTCGGCGCGCGGGTCGTTCCAGGCATTGCCGGCGATCTTCGGCATGAATTCCTTCGCGAGCCGGATCACCTCGCCGTCGATCTCGACCATGACGGCCTTCTCGACATTCTTGTGTTCCAGCACGCGGCGGAGGACGCCGCCGTCACCGGCGCCGATGATCAGCACGCGCTTGGCATCGCCATGGGCCAGCAGGGGCACATGGGTCAGCATCTCCTGATAGACGAACTCGTCCATCTCGGTGATCTGCACGACGCCGTCGAGCAGCATGACACGGCCATGCGTCTCCGATTCGAAGACCATGATGTCCTGGAAGTCGGACTTCACGCGCGCCAGCTCGCGGGTAACGCGGAAGCGCTGCCCCCAGGCGGGGTAGAGCGTTTCGTTGACCCAGGAATCAGTGGTCATCTGAACCTCCGGACAGAAGAAGGGGGCGGACCCTAGGGCCCGCCCCCTGGTCTCGTCTCGTGACGTCTTTGCGTCAGGCCTGCATGCCGCGGCGGTGTTCCGCCAGCTGCACGCGCTCCGGCAGGAAGCCGCGCTTCAGCACGGGGATTGCCAGATACGGGTCGCAGACGCCGCAGACGAAGATGTCCAGCGCGGCGTAGGACTTTTCGGGCCAGGTGTGGATCGAGACATGACTCTCGGCCAGCACGAGCACGCCGCTCACCCCGCCATTCGGCTGGAAGTGATGGAAGTGGCCGTGCAGGATCGTCGCGCCCGTCTCGATCGCAGCCTCGCGCAGCACCTCATCGATGTGCGCGGGATCGTCGAGATTCGTGGCGCCCCACAAATCAATAATCAGGTGAGTCCCGGCGAAGCGAACGCCGTTCTTCTCGACGAAGTAATCCTTCGTCTCTTCTGTGAACTGGGCTTCGCTCGGGCTTTCATCCGAGACCATCCCCAGTTGAGCAACGTGAAAGTCCATGGTGGGCCCCCATTCCTCGACCGGCAGATGACCTGGGTGATCGGAAATCGATCAGGTCAACGGCTGCGGCATATGAGGCAAGCGGCCCCCCATCGCAAGTGAATTTGGTCCCCTCAGGCCGAAAAAAACGCGGTCCCCCCCCGCGTCTGGCGCGTGGCTCAACCTGAACTTAGCCGCGCTGTCCGGAAGGCCTCCAGCCCGTTCGGGAATTGCCGGAAAAGGTTCAGTTCACGATCCAGGCGCGGAAGGTCGGAAACTGCGCGCACGGGATCGGTCGTGAGAAGATTGAACGCCTGTGTAACAGGCCCTTCGCCGAGTTTGGAAAGCCAGTGCGCGCGCAGAGCGGCAAGGCGCGCTGCGTCTCCGCCCAGAGATGCGAAGGCGGCGGCGCGAAGCAGCGTCGATGGCAGGGCCGTGTCACCGGGGCGGGCCCGGGCAAAGTCTTCCAATGCGGCGGCGGCGGCGGACCAGTCCTGCCGCTCTGTCAGCATGGCAGCCAGGGCGGGCAGGCCGGGCGTGCCGAGCCCGCGGAGGATGTCGAGAGCGCCGGCGGTGTCGCCCAGGGCCGCTTTCGCGCGTGCGGTCAGCAGGGCGCGGGATTCCGCCTGCTCGGGCGTGGCCGGGGCGAGTTCAAGGGCGGCGAGGGCGCCGGGAGCATCGCCGGTGGAGAGGCGCAGCGTCGCCAGGCGGAGGGACAGGGCGGGCTTTTGCGCGGGAGCGGCCCATTGGAGGGCCTGCATTGCCAAGCTGGCCGCGCGGTCAGGCAAGTCCATCGCGGCGAGGCGATCGGCGAGTTGGGAGAGGGCCTCGGCGCCGCGAGCGTCCTGCGGCAGCAGGGCGGAGTGAGCCTCGGAGAGGGCGACGGCGGTAGTCGGGATTTCCTGCGCCAGGGCGTGCAGCAGGGCTTCCTCCTGCGCGGGACGGATCTGGGCGAGGCGGTCGGGGAAGGCTTCGGCGGTGTCTTTCAGGAGATCCAGCGCCGTGCGGGCCTTGCCAGCGGTCTGAAGCAGAGTGGCGATGCGAAGCCGGGTGGTGAGTTCCTCATTGCCGCCGCGCCAGGCGAAGAGGGTGGCGTCCAGCGCGGCGGCGGCACCGGCGGCATCCAGGGCACCGGAGGCAAGGCGTAGTTCAATGCTGCGGTGGAGGGCGCGGGCGCGGACATGGCGGTCCCGGCCGTTGGCCAGGGCGGCGTAGAGAGACAGGGCCTCCCCTTCCCTGCCCTCCGCCTCGGTGAGGCGGGCGCGGGCATAGGCGAGGTCCGGGCGGTCGCCGGCGGCGCGGAGGAGGCGGCGGGCGGCGGGAAGCTCCTTGCCCTCCAGCATGGCCTCGGCAACGGCGGGCAGGAGGCGGGCACGCAAGGCTTCGGGATAGGCAAGAAGAAGAGGCTGAGTGGCCGCAAATCCGTGGGCGGCGGCTTCGGCCTCTCCGTTGCGGGCGGCGAGGAGCGCGCGCCAGAGAGTGAGTTCGTCGCTGGGGGGGATTGTTCCGGCCGTGAGGGCCTCGGCCTCGGCGGGGCGGCCGGCGAGGAGCGCGGCGGCGGCATGGATGAGGAGGCTGCGCGGGTCTGCGGAGGCGCGCGGATCCTCCTGGAAGGCAAGGCGGATCATGGCCTGGGCTTCCTGCGCGAGGCCCAGGGCCAGGAGGCCTTCGGCGGTGGCGCGGCGCAGGGGCAGGCGCGCCAGGGGCGGGGCGCCGGCGATGCTGGCCTGCTGGGCGCGGAGGCGCGTCTGGGCGGCGGCGGCGTCCAGGAAGGGAAGATCCATGAGGGTGGTCATGGGCGCGGCATCGGGCGGCGTGTCGCGCGAGGAGGGCGTACCGGCGCCGGAGAGAATGAAGCGCTCGCCCGAGCGGCGCAGGGCGGCGGAATCGGACCGGGCCAGGGCGGCGATGCCGAGCTGGGTGGGAAGGAGATCAGCCTGGGAGAGGCTGCGCGGGGCGGCGATGGACTGACCGGGTTCGCGCACCGTGCCGATCAGGAGCGGAAGGCCGGTTTCGGGATCGGTGACGGGGATGGGGCGACCCGGGGCGGACACGCGGAGGATGAGGCGGGCGGAATCGGCTTCGGCGAGGATGCTGCGCTCTTGCTCGAAGGATGGCTTTGGCGTGAGCAGCCAGCGATCGCCGTCGCGCCGGGCCTGGAGGGCGGCGGGGGCAGCGATGGGAAGCCGCAGGATGGTGGAGTCAGGACGCTGCTCGGCCTGGAGATGGACGAAAATGGGATCCTTCTGCAGCGGGGTCGTATCGAGAAGCTGGGGCTGGTCCAGCACAATCAGCAGCGTGTCGCCGCGCCGGAGCATAGCGAGGCCGGTTTCCGCCGGAAGCGGCAGGGCAAGGGCGCGGCCGGAAGGACCCTCAACGACACGCAGGGGCAGGCCCGCAGGGGCCGGTGGCGGCGGGGGTGTGGGGGCTGCAACTGGCACGGGCGTGGGGTCTGGTGCGGAAGCGGCGGCGGGTATCGCGGGATCGGAGCTGGGGGCGATGGGCCGTGCCGTGCGCGCGAGGCCCGGTGCGGGAGGGCTGCGCCGTGGCGCGGGCGCGGCTTCCGGGGCCGGCGTGGCGCGCGGCGACGCGGCCGGTTTCGGGTTGCGTTCCGATGGCGGGGCAGCATCCAGCGCGTCCAGCACGAGGCGGTTGCCCAGGCGGTAATGGCGAAGACGGGCACCGGGGCGCAGGGCGATGCGCAATCCGTCGGATTCGGCGCTTAGGGATTGGACATTGCGCGGGGGGCGGCGCGCCGGGAGGTCCAGGGAAAGATCGGGGCTGAGCCGGATCAGCGTGCCCTCGGCCCCCTCCTCGACCCGATAGGGGATGTTCGGCGCGGCGAGGTCCAGGACAACCCGGCCATGGCCAGGATGGTCGCCGATCCGCACCGCCACCCGCTCCGCCAAGGCGGGGGTGGCGAGCAGGAGGAAGGCGAAGGCCACCGCGCCGCGCATCAATCGAAGCTCGCCAAGAGGGCGTCGATTTCCGCCTGGGAGGAGGCGGCGGCCGTGGGCTGGGGGCCGTTGGCCAGGCGCTCGCCCTCCGTGCGCGGCGGGGCGGTGCGCGCCGGGAGCGCGGTGGAGGGGGCGTAGCGGCCGGTGGTCTCACGCACGCGCTGTTCGATCTGCTTCAGCGCGTTCACCACCTTGCCGATGCGTTGGCCCGTGATGTCCTGGAAGGCGCAGGCCTCGTAGATGCGGGTGACACAGGCGCCCACCGTTTCAGCCGCGGCGCCGGAAAGGCTGGGCTGGAGGTTTTCCAGCGCCTCGCAGGCATCCAGGATTTCGTTGGCGGCGTCGGCGGTGCTGCGAACCACCTCGTCCAGCTCGTCCGTTGCAGCGGGGAGATGGGTGGCGTCCACATTCTCCACGCGCATGGCCGCGATCTCTTCCTTCGCGGCGGCGACCATGCGGCCGAGGGATTCGAGTTCGGCCAGCAGCGCGGCCTCGGTACGGTTGAGGCCGGACATGACCTGGAGCGCGACTTCGGCGCGATCGACCTTAGGCATGGGCCATCACCTTCTCGATCTTCTCGCGCAGGGTTTCGGCGTTGAAGGGCTTGACGATGTAGTTGGAGACGCCGGCGGCGCGGGCGGCGACGACGTTCTCGGTCTTGCTCTCGGCGGTGACCATGATGAAGGGCGTGGATTTCAGCCTGGCATCGGCCCGCACTTCCTTCAGCAGGTCCAGGCCGGTCATGGGCTCCATGTTCCAGTCGGAGATGACGAGGCCGAAATTGCCGGCGCGGAGCTTGGACAGGGCCTCCTGGCCGTCCGTCGCTTCCTCGACATTGTCGAATTCGAGCTGCTTCAGCAGGTTCCGGATGATGCGCAGCATCGTCTTGTAGTCGTCGACGATCAGCACGCTGGTGGTCTTGTCCAGGGCCATGGGTTCTTCTCCTTCACTCCGTGCGGGTGGTGGCAGCGCGGAGCCGGGCCAGCTCCGCGGTCAGGCTGCGGGCGCGGTCGGGGCGCATGGCCCCGATTACCGGGGCGGCCTTCGCCTCCCGCATCCGATTCACGATCTGTACGAGCACAGGCATTTCCAAATCGTCGAAGACGGTGGCTGCATCGCGCGGACGCATCGCTTCGTAGGTCTTCACCAGGCTGCGCCAGCCGGCTTCCTCGCGCTCGTCGCGGCCGTGCTCCAATGCCTCAAGCCGGGATTTGAGGGCGGCCATTTCCTCCAGGCGCTCGGTCAGGCGGCGTTCGGCGGCGGCGAGGACGGTTTCGCGCGCGGCAACGGCCTGTTCGCGCGCATCGATCTCCGTGCGGCGTTCGCGCAGGCGGGTAAGGAGCGCGCGCTCGGCCTGGTCCACCGGATCGGGGGCCGGTGCGGGCGCCTGCACGGCGCGCGCTGGAGCAGCTGCGGGCGGAGCGGAGGCGGCGGCGCTCGCGACGAAGCCGGGCTGGCTCGGCAGGGCGGACCACAGGCTCTGCGCCTTGACCGAAGCAAGGGCGCCGCAGGCGGCGAGGATGGCGGGCAGCAGACGCGGCCTGGGGAGTTGCGGCAGCCTCACCGCGCCATCCTCAGGGCCTGCAGGAGGTCGCGTTCGGCCTGGCTGAGCGGCGCGGAATCCTCGGGCGGGGTTGGCGCTGCGCTGGCGGCGGAGCGGCCCTGGCGCACCAAGGATTCGAGCCGGTCGGCGAGGCCTTCGGCGCGCTCGACGAGGAAGCGCAGGTCTTCGCGCAGGGATTCGGCGGCGGCACTCTGCCGGCCCTGGACCTCCAGCGCGGCACGCAGGCCGGAGAGCGCGGATTGGGCGTCACGCGTCGCGGCCTCAAAGCCCTGGGCGCCTTCGGCCAGGGCGGCGCGGTCGCGGCGCAGCGCGGCCAGACCGCGTTCCAGGCGCAGCACGAAGGGAAGCGCTGCAAGGAGCAACAGCAGGAGAGTGCCTTGCAGGATGGTTTCGACCGTGCTCACGCCGTCTCCTCCGTGCTCATGCGTTTCAGCTCGCGTTCGATGCGGACGGCCAGGCGGTTTTCGCGCCGGCCGAGCATTCCCTCGAAAAGTGGAACCTCACCGCAGCGCAGGCGCACGGGGGCGCCGGGGCCGACATTGAGGGTCAGGCGGTCGCCGGGCTTGAGGTTGATGACGGTGGAGAGCGGGAGGGGCTGTTCGTCCAGCACCACGTCGAGCGAGACATCGGTGTGGCGCAACTCGTCGGCCAGATGGTTCTCCCAGATGGAGTCGCGGCCGAATTTTTCGCCCATGAATTGCTGGAGCAGGAGTTCGCGCACCGGCTCCAGCGTGGCGTAGGGAAGCAGCAGCTCCATGCGGCCACCGCGATCCTCCATCTCCACGCGGAGCTTCACCAGGATGGCGGCGTTGGAAGCGCGGGAGATGGCGGCGAAGCGCGGATTGACCTCCAGCCGCTCGAACTGGAACTCTACGGGGCAGAGCGGCTCGAAGGCGGCGGAGACGTCGCGCAGCACGACGCCGATCAGGCGCTCGACCAGGGTGCGCTCGATGGTGGTGTAGGGGCGGCCCTCGATCCGCATGGCGGCGGTGCCGCGCCGGCCGCCGAGAAGGACATCGACCACCGAGTAGATCATGGCGGAATCGACGACCATCAGGCCGTAATTGTCCCACTCCACGGCCTTGGTGACGGCGAGCATGGCGGGAAGCGGGATGGAGTTGAGATAGTCGCCGAAACGCAGCGACGAGATGCCGTCAATCGAGACCTCGACATTGTCGGAGGTGAAGTTGCGGAGGGTCGTGCTCATCAGCCGCACGAGGCGGTCGAACACGATCTCCAGCATCGGCAGGCGTTCATAGGAGACGAGGCCGCTGCCGATGATTCGCTCGATGGCGGATTTGGCTTCGTCCACCTGCTCGCTGTCGAAGCCGAGCAGGCTGTCGATCTCGGCCTGGTTCAGGACGCGGGCGGCATCGGCGCTGCCGGCCTGCGCTTCCGCCCCTTCCTCCTCCTCTTCCAGCGAGGCGCCCCAGGCGGCGGCGAGATCCTCTTCCTCGGTACTTCCGGGGGTGCTTCCGGGGGAACTCACTGGACGATCATCTCGATGAAGAGGATGTCCTGCACCTTGGCGGGTGCGGCGGCGATGCCAGCGCGGGCACGCAACTCCTCCCGCAGCCGGTAGGTGCCCTGGCTGCCGCGCAGCTCCTCCGGCCGCATCTCTCGGAGATAGGTCTGGAAGAGATCCAGCAGGCGCGGCATGGCGGCCAGGATGGCGGCGGCGTCGGCTTCCGATGCGAGTTCAAGCTTGGCACGAAGGCGGATGAAGGTGGCCCGGCGGCCCGCGACGTTCAGGTTGGTGAGGATTTCCGGCAGGTCCATATAGACCCGCGGGCGCGATGGCTGGGCTGACGCGGCGGATGCCGCGGTTCCGGGATGATCGCCCTTGGGGGCTGCCGTGCCGGCCTGCCCCGCACCCTGCCCGGCGATGCCGCCGAAGGGCAGCATGCCCGCGAACCAGAGGCCCGTGGCGGCCGCGCCGAGCAGCAGCGGCAGGGCGATGAGAAGCAACCTCTTCTTCCCACCCTTCACAGGCGCTGCCTGCGGGCCGTTCGCCGTGGGTGCTGCCGCCTGGGCCATGGTGGGTCGGGTCGCCTTCTGCTGGTCCGATGGGGCGATCCTCTCCAACCCGGCTTAACAAAGGATTTCGCGGGCGGCGGGCGGCAGGGAGAGCCCCCTGCCCCGGCAGATGCTGCCGGGGGACGGCAGGATGCGCGCTGCGTTCCGCGCGGGATGGCTGGCACGGGGGTTGCGCCAAGGCTTTGGCAATCTTGGCGCCGCAGCATGGCGCCCCAGAAGGCAGAAGGCGGACGGAGCGGATGGACAATCCCGGCTACATAGCGCTCTCGCGGCTGGTGACGCAGAACCGTGCGGTGGATGTGCTGGCGCACAACATGGCGAATGCGGAGACGCCGGGCTTCCGCGCGTCGCGGCCGCTTTTCGCGGAGTTCCTGGAACGGCAGCGTGACTCGAATACGGTGCCCGGCGGCGAATCCGTCCACTTCTCGCAGGACCGCGCGACCTGGCGCGACGAGACGCCCGGGGCGGTGCAGACGACGGGCAATCCGCTGGATGTCACGATTTCCGGCGAGGGGTTCTTTTCCGTCCTGACGCCGCGCGGGGAGCGCTACACGCGGGCCGGACGGTTCTCCCTGGGGCCGAACGGATCGATCGTGGACATGGAGGGAAACGCGCTGCTGGATGCGGGCGGGAATCCGCTGCGCGTGGCGCCGAATGACACGCGGCTGGTGATCCGCGGCGACGGAACGCTGTCCAGCGAAAATGGCGAGATCGGCCGCATCCGGGTGGTGCGCTTTGCCGAACCGCAGCGGCTGCTCGCCGAGGGCGACCGGTTGCTGGCGGGGAATGGGCAGGCGCCGGAAGCGTTGGAGCGCCCGGCGCTGGTCCAGGGGGCGCTGGAGGGCAGCAATGTCCGGCCGGTGATCGAGATGACGCGGCTGACGGCGGAGATGCGGGAATTCCAGTTCATGGCGCAATTCGCGGAGAAGGAGGGCGAGCGGCTTTCTGGTGCCGTGCAGCGCATCCTCGGGCGGCGTGGCTGATGCGCGCGCGCGGGATCGCGGGGCGCCGTTCGGGGAAGCGTCGTCTGAAGAAACAGTGCCGGCAGGTGCCGGTGCGGGGAGGCTAGATCATGCGTGCGCTCTGGACCGCTGGCACCGGGATGATGGCCCAGCAGACGAATGTCGAGGTCATTTCCAACAACATCGCGAATATGAGCACCACGGGATTCAAGCGCAGGCGCGCGGAGTTCCAGGACCTGATGTACCAGAACATGCGGCGGGTCGGGTCGCAGTCCTCGGATACCGGGACCACGCTGCCTTCCGGCACGCAGGTCGGGCTGGGTGTGCGGACCGCTGGGGTTTACCGCATCCATGAACAGGGAAGCCTGCAGCAGACCGAGAACAAGTTCGACCTGGCGATCCGGGGAAACGGCATGCTGCAGGTGCAGCTTCCATCGGGCGAGACGGCCTATACGCGCGACGGGACGCTGGGGCTTTCACCGGAAGGGGTGATCGTGACGGCGGAGGGTTATCCGGTGCTGCCGGGCATCACCATTCCCCCCAATGCGACCGACGTGACCATCAACGGCAATGGCGAGGTGCTGGTGAAGCTGGATGGGCAGGTGGCCGCGCAGAATGTGGGGCAGTTGCAGCTTGCCGTCTTCGCCAATGAGGGCGGGCTGGAGGCCATCGGGGATAATCTTCTGATGGCTTCGCCCTCCTCGGGCCTGGCGCAGCAGGGGACGCCGGGCTCGCCGGGTTTCGGGAACCTGATGCAGGGCTTCGTCGAGACGTCGAACGTGAATGTCGTGCAGGAGATCACGAGCCTGATCACGGCGCAGCGCGCCTATGAGATGAACAGCAAGGTGATCACGGCAAGCGACGAGATGCTCAGCACCGTGGCGCGGCTGCGGTGATGGCGATGCGGCGCGCGGTTCTCGCCTTTCTTTTCGCCGCGGGCTTCGCCGGCCCTGCGCAGGCGGATCTGGCGCTGCTGCGGCCGCATGCCGTGGTGGAGGATGCCGTGATCCGGCTTTCCGACCTGTTCGACAATGCCGGGCAGAATGCCGGGCGTGTCGTCGGCCCCGCCCCCGCGCCAGGACGGCGCGTGGTGGTGGAGCCGGCCCAGCTCCTGGCCATCGCGCGCGCGAATGGGGTGGTGTGGCGGCCCCTGACCTCGGCGGACACGGTGGTGGTGGAGCGACCCGGGCGGGCCGTGCCGCGCGAGGAGGTGCTGGACCTGCTGCGCGGTGAGCTGGGGCCGATGGGGCTGGATGCTGAGGCGGAGCTGGAGCTGCCGGGGTTCCAGCCGGTGATGGTGCCGCTGGCCGCCTTCACGCAGCTTGCGCTGGAGCAGAGCTGGTTCGAGACGGCGACCAACCGGTTCTCCGCGACACTGGTGGTGGTGGCGGAGGGGATGCCCACGCTGCGGCAGCGGATCGCCGGGCGGGCGGTGGCCACGGCCGCGGTGGTGGTGGCGACGCGGCGGCTGGCGCTGGGCGAGGTGGTGGGGCCGGGCGACCTGCGGCTGGTGCGGCAGCGGGCGGAGCGGGTTCGTCCGGGGTTGGCGAGCGATCCCGGGCAGGTGCTGGGCAAGGCGCTGCGGCGGCCGGTGATGGCGGGCGCCGGCTTCGCGGTGAACGACCTCACCTCGCCTGCGGTGGTCGAGAGGAACGCGATGGTCACCATGGTGGTGGAGGGGCCGGGGGTAAGCATCACCGCGCGGGGGCGCGCCATGGCGGCCGCTGGGCGGGGCGAGATGGTGCCGGTGATGAATCTCGCCTCCCACGCCGTGGTGGAGGCGGAGGCGATCGGGCCGGGGCGCGTGCGCGTGGCCTTCGGCAGCGTTCCGGTGAGCCGGTGACGGAGGGAATCATGCGGGTGGCGATGCTGTTGCCACTGCTGCTGCTGGCCCATTGCGGTACGGCGGAGCGGCTGGCACGGATCGGGCGCGCGCCTGAGATGGCGCCGATCGCCGATCCCACGCGCAGCCCGGATTACCGGCCGGTTTCGATGCCGATGCCGGCCGCCCAGGATGCGCGCAACCTGTCGGCCAATTCGCTGTGGCGTCCGGGAAGCCGGACCTTCCTACGGGACCAGCGGGCGGCGAGCGTGGGCGACCTGATCACCATCCTGGTTTCGATCAAGGATGCGGCGGATCTGTCGAACAGCACGGAGCGGTCGCGGGACAATTCGGAGAATATGGGAATACCGCGGCTGTTGGGACTGGATGCATCCTATGCGCGTCTCCTGCCGAATGGGATCGACCCATCGAAGCTGCTTGAGGCGTCCTCGGCCAATTCATCCCTCGGCAAGGGGCGGGTGCAGCGGACGGAGGCGGTGACGATGCGGATCGCGGCGACGGTGACGCAGGTGCTGCCAAATGGGAATCTGGTGGTTGGCGGGCGGCAGCAGGTGCGCGTGAACCATGAGATGCGCGATCTGAGCATTGCGGGCATCATCCGGCCGCAGGATATCGCCAGTGACAACACGGTGCAGCATGACCGCCTGGCGGAGGCGCGGATCGCCTATGGCGGGCGGGGCACGGTGAGCGATGTGCAGCAGCCGCGCTATGGGCAGCAGATCCTGGACGCGGTGCTGCCCTTCTGAACACAAAAGGGCGGGCCGCCCGAAGGCAGCCCGCCCCTTCTGAGCGGATGGATCGCTCAGTGCTTGTCGAGAACCTCGCGGGCCTTGTCCTTCACGCCGCCAACGGTGTTCTGGACCTTGCCCTCGGCGCGCTGGGCCGCGCCCTCGCCTTCCATCTTCTTGTCGCCGAGCGCGGCGCCGACATTTTCCTTCACAGCGCCGCCGGCCTGCTTCAGGGAACCCGCGACGCGATCCTTGTCGATAGCCATGGCGTATCTCCTGTCTTGTTGCTCTGGGTTAAAAACGTGGCGGTGCCAGGCGGGTTGCCTTGGCGCCGTTCGGGGCAACATGACGGATTGAAACGGGACGGCTGGGCAGATGTGCGGGCGGTATTTTCTTCAACGTGATCCAGCGGGTCTGGCGAGGCATTACGGAACCGGCCCCGGCAAGCCGACGCCGAATTTCGCCCCGAACTGGAACATGGCACCGACGCAGGACGGCGTGGTGCTGCGGCGCAATCCGCAGACCGGTGAGCGGCAAATGGATCTGTTGCGTTGGGGGCTGGTGCCGCATTGGGCAAAGGATTCGAAGGACGGGGCGCGGCTGATCAATGCGCGGGCGGATGGCGTGGCGGAGAAACCCTCTTTCCGTGATGCCTTCGCGAAGCGGCGATGCCTGGTGCCGGCGGATGGGTTCTATGAATGGCTTTCGCCGAAGGAAGCGCGCCCCCGCGATCCGAAGCAGCCCTTTGCGGTGGCGATGGCGAACGGGGAGCCGATGACCTTTGCGGGGCTCTGGGAGAACTGGAAAGATCCGGAAGGAAACTGGCTCCGGACCTATTCGATCATCACGACGGAGGCGAATCCGAAACAGGCGCCGCTGCATCACCGGATGCCCGTGATCCTGCCGCGCGAGACCTGGGCGGCATGGCTCGGGGAGGAGCCGGCGGGGGCGGAGAAGTTGCTGGGGCTGTTGCGGCCTTGTCCGCCGGAATGGCTGGCCTGCTGGCCCGTGAACAAGCGAGCCAACAAGGTGTCGGAGAATGACGCGGAGCTGATCCGGCCGGACCGGACCGTGGTGGCGCCCGAGGGGTTGAACGATCCCTCCCCCTACGAGGCTTAGGCGGAAGCCCGGGGCCACGGCGCGAGGAGGCCATCCCTTCGGTACGGAACCGGACGGAACATCCCGCAATTGTGGCTATCCATCGGCGCGCGCCAGGGATGAGGATGCTCCTCACCGCATTCAGGCGGAGGAGCCTCGATGATGCTCGGCACACCGGCTTCGCGTGCTGCGTTGCTTCTTGGCGTGGCGGCCAGCCTATGGTCGGCGGCTGCCTCGGCGCAGCAGGGGCCGGCAAGGCCGGGTCTCGTCCTGCGGGAGATCGTCGAGGGCATGCCGCGCGGCGAACGACAGGAAGTGCAGGTGGCGACGGCCGTCCTTACGCCGGGTCAGGCGACCATCTTTCACACGCACCGCTTTCCCGTGACTGTCTATATCCTTGAGGGCGCCTTTACGCTGGAGCTGGAGGGACGGGAGCCCGTCACGGTTCGCGCCGGGCAGTCCATGGTGGAGCCGCCGGGTGTGCGGATGACCGGCTACAACCGCAGCGCGACGGAGACGCTGCGGCTCGTGATTTTCTATGTCGCCGATCCCGGTACGCCCTTTCTCGATCCGGTTCACTGACACGGCACAGGGCGAGCAGCCTTAGCTGCCTCGATAGGTGGAGTAGGACCAGGGGGAGCAGAGGAGCGGGACGTGGTAGTGCCCCTCCCCTTCCTTCAGCCCGACATTCAGCGCGACGATGCCGAGATAGCCGGGGTCGGTGCCGCGGGCGGCGAAATAGGCACCGACATCGAAGCGCAGCTCGTAGCGACCGGGCCTGAAGGCATCGGGCGCGAGAAGCGGAGCATCGGTTCGGCCGTCGTCATTCGTGACGGTGCTGACGAGGAGAACGGGCTCGGGCTCCATGCGCCAGAATTCGATGGCCATGCCTCGGGCGGGGATGCCGTTGGCGGTGTCCAGCACATGTGTGGTGAGGGCGGAGGATTTCATTCGGCAGCCAGGGCAGGCAGTTCCTGCGGGATGATGTGGGTCAGCTCGGGCTCGGCATAGGTGAGCAGGCTGTTCAGGTGGTGGTCGGCATCCTCCAGCCAGAGGCGGCGGCAGATGCCGTCCACGAGGCGGGCCGTGCCGTATTTCATGCCGCTGATCGTCGCGCCGGCCAGGCCCATGGAGGCGGTGGCGCCGTAGTTGATCATGTGGATATTGGTGAGGAAGGGGGCGGCCCCCGGCGTTTTCTCGCGCAGGGAGAAGTCGGGGTTCAGATAGGGGCAGGCGCCGAGCGCCGGGAATTCGAGGCCGGGCGGCGGTGTGTAGGCGTCGCGCCAGAGGAGGATCTGGTCGGCGAAGGGCGCGAGTTCGGGGCGCAGGGCGAGGTCGAAGGCGGTGCCGGTGCCGACGATGACGTGGTCGCCGCGATGCTCCCCGCGCGGGGTGGTAACGACGATCTCCTCGCCTTCCTCACGCACGCTGCTGACGGGGCTGCCCATGTGGAGTTCGAAGCGGGGATCGTCGGCCACGCGCTCCCAGGATTCATAGGGTGGCGGCTGGTTGAGGGAGAAGATGTGCTGCATGAAGCGCCAGCGCGTCGCGTCGGGCATGGCGTAGAGCTGGCCGAGGAAGCCGGACTGCTCCATCCAGCGGAAGGGGTTCACACGCGGCATCTGGGGACGGCGGACCAGCATGATGCCGCGGGCGGCGCCGGATTCCAGCGCGGTCGCCAGATTGTCGAAGGCCGAGGCACCGGCGCCGATGACGATGACGCGCTTGCCCGCGAGGGCGTCGAAATCCACGGAACCGGAAGTGTGGGAGACGCGGGCGGCGGGAAGCTGGTCGAAGGGCGCGGGGATGGTCCAGCCGCCCATGCCATCCATGCCGGTGGCGAGGACGAGCTTGCGGGCGCGGATGGTGACTTCGCCGCTGCCGGTGCCGAAGGTGAGTTCCAGCGGATCGGCGATGCCGGTTCGGCCGATGCGGAGCAGGCGGTGATTGTGGGTGACCGGCAGGGCCAGAGTGGCTTCCAGCCAGTCCAGGTAGCGCTGCCAGTCCACGCGGCCGATCTTGTGCAGGCGGTTCCAGGCATCCGCGCCATCGCGGGCGGTGAAATAGGCGCGTGGTGTCAGGGCGGGGATGCCGAGATCGGGGCCGGTGACGTGCTTGGGGGTACGGAGGGTCCGCATCCGGGCGAAGGTGGTCCAGACGCCGGTGCCGCCGGGTGGGGCGGCATCGAAGATCCGCACGCGCTCCACCTTTTCCCGCAGCAGGCCGAAGGCGGTGGCCAGGCCCGTCTGCCCGGCGCCGAGGATGGCGACGTCCAGCACCCCCTCCCCATGCGGGGGAACCCAGGGGTGGCGGGGGTAGTCGAGCAACTCGAGCTGGTGCCGGGCTTCTTCGGCCAGTTGAGTCAGGACGGGGGTGTTGTCCGGCATGAAGTCTCCCGGGGCATTCGGATGTTCCGGAGGGTGTAGCACGCGCCGTGCCGGGGGCGGCCTGGGCGAAATCCAGCGGCCGCGGGTTGATTCCCTGGCACTGGCCATCGCAAATGCCGGGCGTCCCTTGCGCCGGAAGGATCCCAATGAGCAGCAGCACCGCCCCCAACCTGATCGCGGCTGTGGACGAGGCCCGTCAGTGGGACCGGCTGATGCAGATGGCCAGGCTGGGCGCCATCACCGGGTCGGATGGCTCGCCGGGCGTCAACCGGGCCTGCCTGACCCCGCTGGACCGCGAGGCGCGGCGGCTGCTGATCTCCTGGGCGGAGAGGCTGGGGCTCACGGCTTCCGTGGACGAGATCGGCAACCTGTTCCTGCGGCATGAAGGCACGCAGGCGGATGAGGCGCCGGTCCTGACTGGCAGCCATATGGACACCCAGCCGAATGGCGGGCGTTTCGATGGCATCTGGGGCGTGATCGCGGCGCTGGAGGCCGTGCAGGCCATCCGGGAGACGGGCATCGCGACCAGGCGGCCGATCGAGATCGTGGCCTGGACCAATGAGGAGGGCGGGCGCTTCGCGCCGGGCTGCATGGGCAGCATGGCCTATGCCCATTACAAGCCCTCGACCGAATGGGATGGGGTGACGGACCCGGATGGCGTGACCTTCCGGGCCGCGCTGGACGAGCACCTGAAGGAGGAGGCGGACCTTCCCCGCCGGCCGCTGGGGGGCAAGCCCTTCGCCTATGTCGAGGCCCATATCGAACAGGGGCCGCGGCTGGAGGCCGAGGGGAAGGATATCGGCGTCGTCACGGGCATCCAGGGCAGCCGCTGGTTCGTCGTGGAACTGCGTGGCGCGACGGCACATGCGGGCACGGCACCGCTCTCGCTCCGCAAGGATGCGGTGCAGGACATGATCCGGGCGGTGAGCGCCCTGAACGCGCTGATGACCGACCCGACGGATGTGCTGCGCTTCACCGTGGGGCGGATCGAGGTTTCGCCCAACACCTCCAACTCCGTGGCCGATCTGGTGCGCTTCACCATCGACTTCCGGCACCCGGACAAGGACATGCTGATCACCAACGGCGATGCGATCGAGCCAACGATCCGCAGTGCCATCAAGAATTGCGAAGTGACCGTGACGGAGCGCTTCCATGCGCTGCCCGTGGAGTTCGACACGCTGGTTTCCGACGCGGTGCAGCGCGCAGCGGATGCGCAAGGGCTTTCCAGCATCAGCCTGCCCAGCGGGGCTTTCCACGACGCGCAGTTCATGGTGCCGCTCTGCCCGACCGGGATGATCTTCGTGCCCTGCCGGAACGGGGTGAGCCATAATCCGGCGGAGTATTCGGAGCCCGGGCAGCTTGCCGCGGGTGCACGGGTGCTGGCGGCGACGCTGGTGGAGCTGGCGAACCGGTAGAACGCGCAGCTGGGGCGGAGGAGCGCCCCAGCCCTGCTCCCGGCGGTGCTAACGGACGGCGGCTCGCCCGCGGGGCGGGCTGCCCGGAGGCGCCGGGGGCGCGGACCTGCTCCTTTTGCCGGATATGTCGAGGATCGCCCGCCCTTAGCCGGGCGGCATCCCTGTTCCAGAAGTGGTTCCATGTTGTCTGAGAACGCGCGCTCCGCGCGCGACTGCCTTACCGCCGTCGAGCGGCTGCGCTCGGTGCGCCTGGTCGAGCACGAGAAACGGGTCGGTCGCCTTTGCCACAGGGTCGCTGGGCTGATGGGCTTCGATGACGGGCACCGGGAGAGGCTCGCCCTCGCCGCGAGCCTGCATGATATCGGGAAGCTGGCCATTCCCGACGCCATCCTGGAGAAGCGCGGCCCGCTGGATGCCGCGGAGAGACAGGCGATGCAGCAGCATTCCGCGTTCGGCGCTGAAATTCTGGGGCAGATCAGCGATCCGGTTGCCTTGCTCGCCGCCGAGGTCGCGCTGCGGCACCATGAGCGCTGGGACGGGTCGGGCTATCCTGACGGGCTGGCGCGGGAAGCCATCAGCCGGGAGGCGCGGATCGTCGGGCTATGCGACGTCTATGATGCGATCCGTGAGGAGCGGCCCTACAAGCCGCCCATCAGCCATGAGGAGGCGATGCGGCTGATCCTGGTCGGGGACCCCGGGGGCCCGACCATGCCCGGCAAGTTCGATCCGGAATTGCTCGCCATGCTCAGCAGGCACGAGGCGGTGTTCCGGGCCGCCTTCGCCGAAGGCGGCTGACAGGCCCGGCGCTTCCCGGCCCCAGCAAGGATGTGCAGCGGGGCCTGCCTGCGCAGGCGCCGCAACAGCTCAGGCGCCGCCGGTTCAAGGGACCGGCGGCGCTGCCGCGATCAGTAGCGGTAGTAGCCCGGCGCCGGATAATAGGCGGGCGGCGGGGCCGGATAGTAAGCCGGAGGCGGCGCGGGATAGTAGGCGGGCGGCGGCGGCGCATAACCGTAGCTCGGCTGAGGTGCCGCATAGCCATAGCTTGGCTGCGGCGTTGTCGCTGCTCCCGTGACGGCGCCCAGGGCGCCGCCGGCCAGAGCGCCGACCCCTGCTCCATGGCCGCCGCCGATGGCCGCCCCGAGTGCCGCGCCGCTGCCGGCGCCGATGGCGGCACCGCCAACCGCGCGCTGGCCGGGATCATAGGGGTTCGTGCAGGCCGCGAGGCCCGTGGCCATCGCGACTACGAGCAGACAGGATTTCGCTACACACTTCATCGTCGTTTCTTTCACAAGGGCCTTCATACGAAGTGCGGACGGACCGGGCGGGTTGCCGTTCCCACACATCCTTGAATCCCGATCGCGGCTGGACTGTGGCTGGGTCTGCCCTGGATTGGGCGCCTTCGGCATGAGGCCCGGGACTCGCGAGCTGCCTTGCGACATGGCTGCCGGAGGGCCGGTGCGGCGCAAGCCCCGCCCACGGCGACATGCAGCCTACTGCCAGGCGCGGCGAGGTGCCTCTGGACTGGCCGGCGCCGGAGGCACGGGAGCTGGGACAGCCGGCACCGGGACGGGAACGCGGGCCATTCGGGCAGGCCGGGCGGCTTCCCGCGTGCCGGCCCAGTGCTGCCGTTGCTCCTGCTCCCAGGCCCAGCGCCCCTCGCGCTTCCGTTCGCGGCGGCGTTCCGCTGCCCAGCGGCGATGCTCCTCGCGATCGCGGTCATGGTTCCAGCGGCGTTCATCGTGGCGCCCATGGCGTCCATGCCCACCCCTGTCCTTCCAGGGATCGGCGAGCACGGGCGAGGCCGGGGCGGCAAGACCCAGCAGGATGCAGCCCAGGAGAATGGTTTTCCATCGGGCTGTGGCGTTGAACCTTCCGCCAGGGATCGTGCCCGCGGTGTCGCCAGGGCCGGAAGACTGGAACTGACCGGACGTTGTGCGCATTCCTGCATCCTGAAGGGCCATGCGCCGGCCCATGCTTTCTGGCATTGCCGGAGAGCTGCGATGGAACCGGGCCAATGCGGCAAAGTTCTGCCCAGATCCCGGCGTAAGAGGGATCTTCAGTCGCCCGCAGGAGGTGTCCGTGCATCGCGGAAATGGCTGTCTCGCCGTCGGAGTAGCCTGTCTTCTGCTTGCGGGCTGCGCGAGCGATCCGTGGGGTGGGTATGGTCCGGGCTATGGCGGCCCCTACCAGCCCTATGGCCAGCCCTATGGAGCGCAACCGGAATACCGCCCCTATAACCTTCCGCCGCCGGTCCGCCCCGATGGGCTGCCGCAGTACCGGCCATATGGCGGTGGACCGACCTACCGTCCCTATGATGTGCCGCCGTCATCCCCGCCCGGGGAGCAGCGGTTCGATGACCGCCGCGGCTATGGCTCCCCGGCCGAACCGCCCTATGGCAGCCCCGCGCCCGATCAGCCGAATCCGTGGGACCGGGGCGGCAGACAGGAAGACGGGCCGGCCTACCGGCAGGAGGACCGGGCGCCCTATGAGCCCCCCTCCCGTGCCCCGCAGCCCTACGGGCAGTCGGGCGAGTTTCCCCCGGGTGGCCAATGGGAAGACCGCGCTCCAGAGCCCTATGCGCGGGAGAGCAGCCCCCCGGGCCTTGGCGCGCCGACCTGGCGCTGAGCGGACGGCGCGTCAGGACGGCCCGCCGGGGCACCGTGACAGGTGCCCCGGCGGTTCAGCGCCGATGATCCGGGCTGTCAGCCAGCCGGGGTCGGGGCGTTTTCCGGCAACACGCGCTCGCGCTTCAGCTCCTGCCAGAATTCGACGGGGATTGGCTGCTTCATCAGCGCCGCGTTCTCATGCACCCGCTGGGGGTTCTTGGTGCCGGGGATGACCGAAGCCACCACCGGATGCGCGGCGCAGAACTGCAGGGCGGCGGCGCGCAGGTCCACATTGTGGCGCTTCGCAATGGCGGCGAGGCGGTCGCGGGCGGCCACCTTGTCGGGCGGGGCTTCCTGGTATTCGAAGTTGCGGCCGCCGGCGATCAGGCCCGAGTTGTAGGGGCCACCGACGACGACATGCACGCCGCGCTCGGCGCAGCGGGGAAAGAATTCGTCGAGGGCAGGCTGGTTCAGGAGGCTGTAGCGGCCGGCCAGGAGGAAGACATCCGGGTCCGCGCGGTCCAGGCACATGACGCAGGGCTCGACGCGGTTCACGCCCAGGCCCCAGCCGCGGATCACGCCTTCTTCGCGCAGTTGCGTCAGCGCGACGGCGGCGCCCTTCATGGCGGTGTCGAACACCTCCAGCCAACGGTCGCCATGCGCGTCTTCGGCGCAGTCATGAATGTAGGCGATGTCGATGCTGGCGATGCCCATGCGCTGGAGGCTGTCCTCGATGGAACGGCGGACGCCATCGGCCGTGTAGTCGTAGTCCACGCGGAAGGGCAGGCCGGCGACGAAGGGGCCGTGCTGGCCGCCCTTGGTCGCGTCGGCGCGCAGCAGGCGGCCGACCTTGGTGGAGAGCACGTATTCGTCACGGGGCTTGTTGCGAAGGAACTGGCCGAAGCGGTGCTCGGAAATGCCGGGGCCGTATTCGGGTGCGGTGTCGAAGTAGCGGATGCCCGCATCCCAGGCGGCCTCGAGCGTCGCGATGGCGTCGGCATCGGACACGCGCTCGAACATGTTGCCCAGGGGGGCACCGCCGAAGCCGAGGGGACCTGGTGGGGCGTAGTGCTGACTGTTGGCCATCAGAGAGTCTCTCCGGTTAGGGCCGTGTGAACGCATGGCGTCACCGGTTGTTCATGCCATGGCCTGCATGCCAGCCACAGCCCCGACGCGGGGAGCGCCGGTCGGGCCCGGCGGCGGGGCCGCCGGGCCGTTTCGTCAGTGCGCGTGATGATGGGTTTCTGGCCGCCGCGGGCCATGTGGCGCAGGCGCAGCTTCGCGGGGCGCCGGGGTAACTGCAGGAGCCTCATGGGCCGGGCCATGGCCGGCATGAGGGGCCGGTGCCGGAGCTGCGCCGTGACCGGCATGGCCGCCATGCGACATGCCTTCCATCCCATGCACCATGGAGGGCGGCACCGGGACCGCCTCTGCATCGCCAGGATATGTCGCGATGACGCGACGCATCAGCGCGATCTCCTGGGTCTGGTCCGTCAGGATGTCCACGTTCAGCAGTCCGAGATAGGTGTTCCGGCCGTTCCGATCCGCCTGATAGGCGCGCGCCATGTCGAGCGCGCCCTGGTGGTGAATCGTCATCGCCTTGGCGAACTGCACATCCCGCCGTGTCACAGCTGGATCCTTCCGCGACAGGGCGGCGAGAGGGCCGGGAACCGGAGCCTTGAAGAAGCGGTAGCGGTTCGGGATGCCCTCGGTCGCCGCCGGCTGGATCGCGAGCCGGGTGAAGCCGAGATCAAGGATCCGCGCGGGCTGGTCGAGATTCTGCGCGACCGCGTCGAGCAGGGCGATCTCGTAGCGCTGGTTGTGGATGATCGCCTGCGCGAGCGCCTTGAGGACCGGACTGCTCGCCTCCGGGTCGTTCAGATACTCATCCGACATGGTCAGCGCGCCGGCGTGATGGGCCCGCATGCCCGTCACATAGCTCCGGTCGGCCTGGATCGCGGCGGCGAGTTCGGTGGCCGGGAGGACGGTGTAGCTGGGGGAGAGAACGGGCGAGGCCTCCGGCGCAAATTCCTCCCCCACCATGGCGCGGGCGGGGGTGGCGGCGGCGAGAAGGACGGCCGCTGCGAGGGTGGCGGCCATCGGGCCGGACGGGCGCTGCCGGGCCCCGCTCCCGAGGGTCACGAAGAACATGGTTTGCAGTCCTGCTACCTGAAGAGGCGCCTGAGGTGGGGCTTCCCATTGTGGGAAGGTCAAGGGCCCGGAAAGGCGGCGTCGCTCGGCGAGCAAGGTTAGTGGCTGGCGGGGGCGGGTCGGCCGATCTGGTGGGGAGCAGCGGGGATGAGGAAGTGGTGCCGCCCCGGACCTCCGTGGGCAGGGAAGGATCAACTGGAGCCATGACGGAGCGGTTCCAGATGGACCCAGGCAGGGCGCCCCGGCCCGCCGCCCTTCGTGCCGGAAGCGGAAAGCAAAAAGCCGGCGTCCCCTGCGGGACCGCCGGCTTCGTCAGCCTTGGATGCGGGCCGGTTACTTCGGCGCGAGCACCATGATCATCTGACGGTTTTCCAGCCGGGGCATGGACTCGACCTTCACGGCCTCGGCCATCTCGTTCCGGATCCGCTCGAGCACCTTCACGCCAAGATCCTGGTGGGCCATTTCGCGGCCGCGGAAGCGCAGGGTGACCTTCACCTTGTCGCCTTCCTCGATGAAGCTCTTCATCTGCTTCATCTTGACCTCGTAATCATGGTCGTCGATGTTCGGACGGACCTTGATCTCCTTGATCTCGACGACCTTCTGGCGCTTGCGCGCCTCGTTCGCCTTCTTCTGCTGCTCGTACTTGAACTTGCCGAAGTCGGTGATCTTGCACACCGGCGGTTCGGCGTTCGGGCTGATCTCCAGCAGGTCCATGCCGACTTCGTAGGCCCGCGCGAGGGCGTCGCGCGCGCTCATCACGCCGATCATCTCCCCGTCCTGGTCGATCAGTCGGACCTGGGGTGCGCGGATCTCCTCGTTTACCCGCGGTCCGTCGCGGGTCGGGAGAGTATTGGGCATTGGGCCTCGGGCCAGGGTCGTCTCCTATAGTGGTGAGCAAATGGAGTTATGGTGCGCAGCGGCGGCGTCTGCAACTGCTGAGCGGGAAGGTCAAGCTGGTTTTTGAAATCAGCCGGACCCGAAACGGTCAGGCCGCCACGTCCGTCGTGGCGAAGCTGCCCCGGCGGTCCGGCGGCGCGGCCTCGGTAACCAGGCGGGCGATGGCGTCGGCCAGCGGGAGGGTCTCCTGCTCGCGGCCGGGAAGGCGGCGAAGGACGAGGTTGCGCTCCTCGGCCTCGCGTCGGCCGACCACGGCGAGGATGGGCACGCGGGCCTCGATATGCTCGGCGACCTTGCGGTTGATCTTCTCGTTCCGGATGTCGGTGCTGGCCGCGATGCCGGCGGCGCGGAGGGCTTCGGCCACTTCCTCGGCATAGGGGGCGGCGTCATCCACGATGCTGGCGACCACGACCTGGGTCGGGGCGAGCCAGAGCGGGAAGCGGCCGGCATGTTCCTCGATGAGGATGCCCAGGAAGCGCTCGAAGCTGCCGAGAATGGCGCGGTGGAGCATCACCGGGCGGTGCTTGGCACCGTCCTCGCCCACATATTCCGCGTCCAGGCGCTCGGGCAGGACGAAGTCCACCTGCAGGGTGCCGCATTGCCAGTCGCGGCCGATGGCGTCGCGCAGGACGAATTCGAGCTTGGGGCCGTAGAAGGCGCCCTCCCCCGGATTCAGCTCATACTCGACGCCGGCCGTGTTGCAGGCCTCGCGCAGGGCGCCCTCGGCCCGGTCCCAGGTCTCGTCCGTGCCGGCGCGCTTGGCCGGGCGGTCCGAGAACTTCACGCGGAAGGACTGGAAGCCGAAGTCCCGGTAGATCGAGGAGAGCAGTTCGACGAAGCGGACCGTCTCCGAGGCGATCTGGTCCTCGGTGCAGAAGATATGGGCGTCGTCCTGCGTGAATGCGCGGACGCGCATGATGCCGTGCAGGGCGCCGCTGGGCTCGTAGCGGTGGCAGGAACCGAATTCGGCCATGCGCCAGGGGAGCTGGCGGTAGCTGCGGATGCCCTGGTTGAAGATCTGCACGTGGCAGGGGCAGTTCATGGGCTTCAGCGCGAGGACGCGGTCCTTCTCGGACTCATCCTCGACCGTCGCGATGAACATGCTCTCGCGGAACTTCTCCCAGTGGCCCGAGGCTTCCCAGAGCTTGCGGTCGAGCAGCTGGGGGGTCTTCACCTCGTCATAGCCGGCCTGTTCGAGGCGGCGGCGCATATAGCCTTCCACCGTGCGGTAGAGGCGCCAGCCCTTGGGATGCCAGAAGATGGAGCCGACCGCTTCCTCCTGCAGGTGGAAGAGGTCCATCTCCTTGCCGATGCGGCGGTGGTCGCGCTTCTCGGCCTCCTCCAGCATCGTCAGATAGGCGTCCAGTTCCTTCTGGTCACGCCAGGCGGTGCCGTAGATGCGGGAGAGGACGGGGTTGCGGTGGTCGCCGCGCCAATAGGCGCCGGCCACCTTCTGCAGCTTGAAGGCGGTTCCGATATCGCCCGTGCTGCGCATATGCGGGCCGCGGCAGAGATCGAGCCATTCGCCCTGGCGGTAGATCGAGATGGTCTCGGATTCCGGCAGGTCGCGGATCAGCTCGGCCTTGAAGCGCTCACCCTTCCTCTCGAAGAAGGAGATGGCCTCGTCGCGATCCCACTCTTCGCGCTCGAAATGGGCGTTGCGGGCGATGATCTCCCGCATCTTGGCCTCGATGGCCGGCAGCTCCTCGGGCGTGAAGGGCTGGTTGCGGTGGAAGTCGTAATAGAAGCCGTTCTCGATGGCCGGGCCGATCGTGACCTGCGTGCCGGGGAAGAGCTCCTGCACCGCCTCTGCCAGGACATGCGCGGCGTCGTGGCGGATCATCCCGAGGGCCTCGGGGTCCTTGCGGGTGATGAAGCGCAGGCGCGCATCCTGATCGATGGAGACGGAGAGGTCCTTCAGGACGCCGTCCACTTCCATGGCAAGGGCCGCCTTGGCGAGGCCTGGGCCGATGGACGCGGCCACGGTAGTGCCCGTGACAGGACCGTCGAAGGATCGAACGGAACCGTCGGGCAGCGTGATCGCGGGCATGGGGGCGTTACGGCCTTTCCGAGAGAGCATATGGAAGGGCGGGAGCGATGGCACCCGCCCTTCCCGAGGTCAAGCGCGCCCTGGGCGGATCAGCCCTGCCCCTGCCCTTCGCGGGGCAGGCGGATGGTACCGGCTGCCGATCTGGCCGGACTTTAATCCGTCTCCCCGGTTGTGGATTTGTCGCCGGCCTCTTCCGGCAGTAGAGGCGGCGCGGCGGGAGGCAGCTACTCACCCCCCGCCTCATAAACTGGGCCAAGGAATGGCGATGCGAGAGCCCGTACCGGATCATCCGATCGCTTCCGGACGCCGTGGCAGCCTCCGTGCCCTGCGCTGGCTCGGTGCGCTGGGCGCCGCCGTGGCGCTCGGCGTGCTGGCGCTGGGAGGGTGGATCCTGCTGGATCTCCGCCGGGACACCTGGCGGCGGGCAGAGTTGGCCTCCGCTAACCTCGTCCAGGCCCTGGAGCGCGATATCGCGCGGAACATGGCGCTGTATGACCTCTCGCTGTCCGGGGTCGCAGCGGCACTCCGGCAGCCCGGCATCGATCAGGCCAGCCCCGAGATCCGGCACCTCGCGCTATTCGATCGTGCCACGAGCGCGGAATATCTGGGCTCCGTCCTGTTCGTCGGGCCGGATGGCAGGCTGCAGGAAGCCTCGACCTCCCTGTCTCCCCCTAAGCTGGCGCTCGCGGACCGTGATTATTTCCGCGTCCACCAGGAGCGGCAGGACGCCGGGCTTTTCGTCAGCCGTCCTTTCCACAGCCGGCTGCGCGAGGGCGATCCCAGCATCGCCCTCAGCCGGCGGATCGAAGGACCGGATGGCCGCTTTCTGGGCGTGGCGGTCGGGACCCTGCGGCTCGCGTACTTTCAGGATCTTTTTAACAGCTTGGACCTGGGGCCCCGGGGGTCCGTGACCTTGTTCCGGAGCGATGGACGTGTCGTGGCCCGTTATCCCTTCCGGGAGGAGGATATCGACCGTGACCTGAGCGCCGGCGAGGCCTTCGCGCAGTTCAGGGCGGCGCCGGCGGGCAGTTTCGTGGGCATCGCGGCCATCGACCAGGTGCGACGCCAGTTCAGCTTCCGTCATATCGCGAATTTTCCGCTGATCCTCTCCGTCAATAGGGGGGTGGAGGACATCTTCTCGGAATGGTGGAGCAAGGCGGTGACAATCGGGCTCATCCTGGGGGCGCTTTGCAGCGCGCTGGTGGTGCTCTGCCTGCTCTTCCGACGGGAGATGCTGCGCCGCCTGGGAGCAGAGGAGCAGCTGACCGCCGCCGCCGAGGCGCAGGCCGTGGCGGCGCGCACGGATTCGCTCACGGGCCTGGCCAATCGCCGTCATTTCGACGAGGTGCTGGATCTCGAATGCCGCCGTGCCGCAAGGGAGGAACTTCCCCTGTCGCTGCTGCTGCTCGACGTGGACCGGTTCAAGCTGTTCAACGACCACTACGGACATCGTGCGGGCGATGATTGCCTGCGTGCCGTGGCGGCCGCCGTGCAGGGCGCGATCCGGAGGCCCGCCGACCTGGCCGCGCGCTATGGCGGCGAGGAGGTGGCCGTGATCCTGCCCAACACCGAGGCAAGTGGCGCGCTGCACATGGCGGAGCGGGTACGCGAGGCGGTGCAGGCCTTAGGACTCGTTCACGAGGCGAACCCGGAGAGCGGCGTCGTCACGGCGAGTATCGGCTGCGCGACGGTGATTCCTCGCCCTGGGCTTTGCGGGGAGCAGTCCCCGATGCTGGTGCAGGAGGCGGACCAGGCATTGTACGAGGCCAAGCGCCTTGGCCGGAACCGGAGCGTGGCGGCGCCGGCCCTCCAGGCTGGGCAGGTTCATGCGCCCGCAGGACACGGGCAGGGCTCCTCCGGGGTCTTACGGACCTGACCCCGGACAGTGGAAGCCGAGGCGCGGTCTCCCAAAGCAAGCGCTAGCTCTTCACCTGGGAGGGCAGGATTGATCCGTCATAGCGGGCACGCGGACGGATCAGCTCCCTGTTGCGCGCTTGCTCCATGGCGTGGGCGGCCCAGCCGATGCTCCTGCCCAGCAGAAAGATCGTGAAAGGCGCGCTCCTCGGCAGGCGGGTCATGCGGACCAGCGCCGTCAGGGCAAAGTCGATATTGGGCAGCGTGCCGGTCGCCTCCAGCACGCATTCTTGCAATTCCCGCATGAGGGAATCGGCCGTCAGCCGCGTGGCCAGGGTGGCCGCGCGTATATCGCCATTTGGGTAGAGCGGATGGCCGAAGCCGGGAAGGAAGCCGTCCCGATCCAGCCAGGCCCGCACGGCCGTTTCCGGCCCGACTGCGGCCGCTTCGTCGAGCAACCGCAACACCGCCGAGGCCGCGCCGCCATGCTTCGGTCCCGACAAGGTGCTGAGGCCCGCCAGGAGGCAGGCCGCGATGGGTGCGCCGGTCGAGGCGGCGACCCGGGTCGCGAAGGCCGAGGCATTGAGCTCGTGATCCGCGACCAGGACAAGCGCCTGGCGGACCAGGTCGGCCTCCTCCTGCCCGAGCGACCATAGCTCGGCCAGCCCGAGATGGAGCGGCCCCGGGCCCGGCCGTAGCCCGCAAGCGGCGGCGAGGTGCGAAATGGCCGCCTGTGCGTCGCGGCACAGGCGCTCGCTGCCGCGACCGATGGAGGCTTCGCTCTCTGGCACGAGTGCCGCCAGTGCCGAGAAGGCGTTGTTGGCGGCAGCCGGCGGAATAGCGAAGACCACGTCGCCCTTGTTGCCCCACAGTAGCCGCGCAGTGGCTTCAGGTGCGGCGCTGCGCGAGAAATCGGCTGCGTCGAGGCCACGGTAAATCAGACGCCCGCGATGAACGGTGGAGATCGCCGTTACGATCGAGGGTTCGCCCCAGGCCATCGAACTCGCGGCGATGGCCGAGGGCCTGCGGCTCCGGCCTCGTCGCCCAGCCAGCGTTGCCACATCTTCGCTGCGATAGAGGCTGCGCCGGGCATCGGGCACGCGCCGCACCTCGATCAGGCCGCGGCTGACATAGGCGTACAGCGTCTGTGGCTTGACGCCGAGCAAGCCGAGCGCCTCGGCGCGATCAATCCACTCCTTCATGTTGATGAGATGTATCAAGATTGATCAATGTGTCGACGGTGGACAGGCTGAACGGCACCGCAAGGGTGCCGAAAATGCCAGAGACGCTTCAGACCCGCTTCCCCTTCGCCACGATCCTCGTGGAGGCGCTGACCGCTCTGGGGCTGACATCGGATGTCCAGAGCCGAATGCTGGTCACAGGCGACGAGAACCTACCGTCCTGCTTCCCGGTGACTGATCTGGCGGTGGCGGCAATCGGAGCCGCAGGGCTGGCTGTTTCCGAGCTGCTGAGCCTCAATGGCCGGTCGCCCCTGCGGGTCACAGTCGATCGACATCTGGCCTCGGCCTGGTTCCTGCGCTCGCTGCGGCCGCAAGGTTGGACGCTGCCCGATCCCTGGGACCCGATTGCCGGGGATTACCGGGCGGCTGATGGCTGGATCCGGCTCCATACCAATGCGCCGCGCCATCGCGCTGCGGCGCTGACCGTGCTCGGCTGCGAGGGCGAGCGTGACAGGGTTGCGGCGGCCGTTGCGAGGCATGCCGCTGACGAGCTGGAAGCCGCCATCCTGCGCGCTGGCGGCTGCGCCGCGGCCATGCGCTCGCTGACGGGCTGGCGGGATCATGAGCAGGGCCGGTCGGTCAGGGCCGAGCCTTTGGTGGCGCTGGAGCGGGTCGGCACTGCCGCCAGGCAGCCATGGCGCCCGGAACCGGACCGGCCGCTCGCCGGGGTCAAGGTGCTGGACCTGACGCGCGTGCTGGCAGGGCCGGTCGCGACGCGCTTTCTTGCCGGCCTGGGCGCCGATGTGCTGCGGATTGATCCGCCCGATTGGAACGAGCCCGCGGTGGTTCCCGACGTTACGCTCGGCAAGCGCTGCGCGCGGCTCGATCTTCATCGGGCCGGTGATCGGCGCCGCTTTGAAGGCCTGCTCGCTGAGGCGGACATACTGGTGCACGGCTATCGGCCGGGTGCGCTGGAGCGGCTCGGCTATGGCGAAGCGCAGCGCCGCAGGCTCAACGCCGGGCTGATCGATGTTTCGCTCTGCGCCTATGGCTGGACGGGGCCCTGGGCGGAGCGGCGCGGCTTCGACAGTCTCGTACAGATGTCCTCGGGCATTGCCGCGGCCGGGATGTGCTGGAAGCAGGCCGACCGGCCGGTGCCATTGCCGGTCCAGGCGCTCGACCATGCGACGGGCTATCTGATGGCGGCCGCGGCGGTTCGCGGCCTGATCGCCCGCGCAGGTGATGCGGCCGCCGTCACCGCCAGGCTTTCGCTCGCACGAACGGCCACGGCGTTGACGGACAGTGGCGGCGGCTTCTCGGAACCGGCTTTCACCGCGCTGAGCGACGAGGATTACGCAACGGATGTCGAGCACACAGCGTGGGGGCCGGCCTTGCGGCTGAGGTCTCCCATCCTGATCGGCGATATGCCTTTGCGCTGGGACCGCCCCGCATCGGAACTCGGCTCGGCGGATGCGATGTGGTGACGGCCGCCTGCTGGTTCCTCAAGCCGAGGTTTCAGGGTCCGGCGGGTCAGTCCCGGAAGACGACCGTGCGGGCACCGTTCAGCAGGATACGGTCCTCCAGCTGCCAGAGCAGGGCGCGGGAGAGGACGCGGCGTTCGATGTCGCGGCCCTGGCGAACGAGGTCGTCGGGGGTGTCATTGTGGCTGATGCGTTCGACGTCCTGCTCGATGATCGGGCCTTCGTCGAGGTCAGCCGTCACGAAATGGGCGGTGGCGCCGATCAGCTTCACTCCGCGGGCATGGGCCTGGTGGTAGGGGCGCGCGCCCTTGAAGCCCGGCAGGAAGGAGTGGTGAATGTTGATGCAGCGGCCGGCGAGCTTGGCGGCGAGGCCGTCTGAGAGAACCTGCATGTAGCGGGCGAGGATGACCAGCTCGGCGCCGGTCTCGCGGATCACGCGCCAGACCTCGGCTTCCTGCTCCAGCTTGGTCTGCTTGGTCACGGGCAGGTGGTGGAAGGGAACGCCGGTGAAGTCGAGGTGCTGATAGGTCTCGCGCGGGTGATTGGAGATGATGCCGACGAGATCCATCGGCAGCTCGCCCAGGCGCCAGCGGTAGAGAATATCGGCCAGGCAGTGGTCGAATTTCGAGACGAGGATGATGACCTTCCGGCGCTCTGAACGGTCGCGCAGCATCCACTCCATGGAGAAGCGCTCGGCCACCTGGGCGAGGCCGGCGCGCAGGGCGGAGACGTCCAGCGCGTCCTCCGGGTGGTTCAGGGTGATGCGGGCGAAGAACCGGCGGCTTTCGACGTCGTCGTATTGCTGCGCCTCGCGGATATTACCGCCATGCTCGAAGATGCAGGTGGCGACGGCGGCCACGATGCCCGGGCGGTTCGGGCAGGAGAGGGTCAGGACGTGCTCGGGCCGGGGGGTGGTGGCGTGGGGCATGGGGGACTCGCGGGCTGGCAGGCGCGCCGGAAGCCGACGCAGCGCCCTGCCTCTGCCACCACCGGCGCCGGCGGGCCAGCCCCTTGCAGGGGGTGAACCGGCCTGGAGGGCGGTTCAGGTCGCCGTTACATACTCGCGCAGCGCCTCGGCCTCCCCCACCGCCGCCTCGATCCGGGCCTTCACCAGATCGCCGATGGAAACGATCCCGAGGAGGGTCTGGCCGTCCAGCACCGGCAGGTGCCGCACCCGGCGGTCGGTCATCATCTCCAGCGCGCGGGTGATCGGGGTATCGGGCGTGACGGTGTGAAGGATCCGGGTCATGGCGTCCGAGGCGGTCAGCGTGTTGGTCGCGCCGTCCTTTTCCGAGAAGACACGGACGATGTCGCGCTCGGACAGGATGCCGGCAGGCGGTGCCTCCCCGTCCCGCACCAGCACGGCGCCGATGCGATGGTGCACCAGGGTGCGGGCCACATCCCCCAGCAGGTCGTCGGGCCGCACGCTGACCACCTGGTTGCCTTTGCTCCGCAGGATGGACGCGATCGTCATGGCCTACTCCACCAGCTTCTACCTGCGGTAATGGTGGCGCGTAGGGCGGGGCCTGTTACAAGCGGAAACCTGACGTCTCACCAGTCCTTGATCGGGGGTCAGGCGGGAACGGGCGCGGCCTGCTTCGCCTCGGCGCCGGAGAGCTGGGTGCGCACCAGATCCGCGAAGCGGCCACCCAGCGTTACCAACTCATCGAAGTTGCCGCGCTCCACGATCCGGCCCTGCTCGAAGACCAGGATCTCGTCCGCATCGCGGATGGTGGAGAGGCGGTGGGCGATGATGAAGGTGGTGCGGCCGGCCATGAGAGCCTTCAGCGCCTTCTGCACGCGGGCCTCGGTGGCGGCGTCGAGCGCGCTGGTCGCCTCATCCAGGATGAGGATGGGCGGGTCCTTCAGCAGGGCGCGCGCGATGGAGAGGCGCTGCTTCTGACCGCCGGAAAGGCTCGTGCCGCGTTCCCCTACCCGAGAGTCGTAACCATTGGGTTGGCGCGTGATGAAGTCATGCGCCTCGGCCATGCGGCAGGCATTCTCCAGTTCCTCCTGTGTCGCGTCGGGGCGGCCGATCAGGAGGTTCTCGCGGATGGTGCGGTTGAACAGCATGGCGTCCTGGAAGACCACGCCGACATTGCGGCGCAGGCTGTCCAGGGTGATGTCGCGCAGGTCGTGGCCGTCGATGGTGATGCGGCCCTCGATCGGATCCCAGAGGCGCTGGAGGAGGGACATGGCAGTGGACTTGCCAGCGCCGGTCTGGCCGACCAGGGCGACCGTCTTGCCCGGATGCGCCTCGAAGGAGACATCGTTCAGGATGCGGCCGCCGCCGGGATAGCCGAAGGCGACATGGTCGAAGACCACCTCTCCGCGGACCCGCGGCAGGGTGATGGCGTTGGGCTTCTCGGGAACCGAGCTGCGGGTATCCAGCACGGAGAAGACCTCGCGCAGCCCGGGCACCTGCATGAGGAGGCGCGAGACGAAGCCGACCGCGCCTTCGAGGCGCCCGATCAGCATGGTGGCGAAGCCCATGAAGGAGACGATCTCGCCGACCGAGGCCCGGCCATTCATGTGCAGCCAGGTGCCCAGGATGAAGATGGTGATGATGCTGATGGTGCTGGCCGAGCGGGTGAGGACCGACACCACTGCCCACCAGTTCAGCACGGGGAACTGGTGGTCCAGCACCTGCCGCATGATGTCGCCGAAGAGCTTGGCCTCCGCGCTCATGCGCGTGAAGGACTGCACCACGACCACGTTGGAGAGCGCGTCCTGCGCATTGCCGGCGAGCTGGGACTGGTAGTTCTCCACCTTTTCCTGCGCTTCCTGCGTGCGGCTGACGACGAAGGCG
This sequence comes from Roseomonas chloroacetimidivorans, assembly GCF_049629625.1. Taxonomy (NCBI): domain Bacteria; kingdom Pseudomonadati; phylum Pseudomonadota; class Alphaproteobacteria; order Acetobacterales; family Roseomonadaceae; genus Roseomonas; species Roseomonas chloroacetimidivorans. The sequence goes on from NZ_JBNBZS010000001.1 coordinate 266,140, forward strand.
GCCACGACGCAGAAGACCACCACCAGCGCCAGCAGAACCAGGGCGAGCCGCCAGTTCATGAGGAATGTCAGGGGCAGCAGCACAATGGCTGTGATGAAGGTCACCAGATGTTCACGGAAGAAGTTCAGCCAGATGGCGAAGAGATGATCCGTGCCGACCAGCATGATCTTCATCAGCCGGCCCGAGGCCGTGTCCCCATGGAAGGAGAGCGGCATGGCCAGGACGTGCTGGAAGTAGCGGTGCATGACCGCCAGCCGGTTGCGATGGGCCATGCGGTCAGCGAGCAGGCTGACCGCGACATTGGCGGCAATGCCCGTGAGGCCGACGGCCGCCCAGACCACCAGGAGCGAGATGGCCTGTTTCCACACGATTTCCTCGGGCAGCCGATCGGCGCCGGAGAGGACATCGACCACGCGGCCGAAGAGTACGGGCTCCAGGAACTGTAGCCCGGCCAGGGCGAGCGCGGCGAGGGCCAGGCCGATCGCCACCCATTTATCGGGGGCAAGAAGCCCCAGAACGCGGGCATAGGTCTGGAGAAAGCCCATGCTGATTTCCGATCCCCTCACCACCACCCGGGCCCGCCGGCAAACCCGGCAGCACCCGCAACGCCCCAACCGGGCATCGGATGCAGCCCGGCACCGGATGAAGACGCGCGCTGCGCGCCCCTTGCAAGGGGGCATCGGGCGCGGCACCAATCTGCCGGCATCCGCGACTCGCAACACAGGCAGAAGACCCCGGCACGCGGAGCCATCGGAGGATATCCATGAGCCTTTCCCGCCGCGCGGTGCTGTCCGCACCCGTCCTTGCCATCCCTGCCCTGCATGCCCGGACCGCCGGCGCACAGGGAAACTGGCCGACGCGCCCCGTGCGTGTGGTCGTGCCCTTCACCCCCGCCGGGACGACGGATGTGGCCGCCCGCATCGTCAGCGAGCGGCTGCAGGGGCGGCTGGGCCAACCTTTCACGGTCGAGAACCGGCCGGGCGCCGGCGGCAATGTCGGTTCGGACTTCGTCGCGAAGGCGGAACCGGACGGCTACACCTTCCTGATGCAGACCGTCTCGAGCGGGGCGATCAACTATACGCTTTATGGCGACAGGATTCCGTACAAGCCCGATGACCTGGTGGAGGTGGGGCTTGTGACGAAGGTGCCGAATGTCATCTTCGTGACCCCTTCCCTGCCTGTCCGCACGCTGCGGGAGCTGGTGGCCTATGCGAAGGCCAACCCAAACAAGCTGAATTTCGGCTCCTCCGGCGCCGGCACCTCGCTTCATGTTACCGGCGAGTTGCTGAAGATGGAGGCAGGGGTCCAGATCACGCATGTGCCCTTCCGCGGGGCCGGGCCGATGATGGTCGATGTGATGGCGGGCCGGATCGAGATGGGGGTGGACAACCTGCCTTCCGCCATCGGGCATATCCGGGACGGGCGGCTGCGGGCGCTGGCCGTGACGACCACGACGCGCACGCCTGCATTGCCGGATGTGCCGACCACGGCCGAGGAGGGCTATCCGGGGGTCGAGGCCACGGGCTGGTTCGGGATCCAGGCCCCGTCGCGCACGCCCCGCCCCATCGTGGAGCGGCTGGGTGCCGAGATCGACGCCGTCATCAAGGAACCCGCAACCAAGGCCAAGCTAGCTGACCTGGGCGGGATGATGCCGGGCCTGACTCCGGATGGCGGCACATCGCCTGAGGCTTTCACACGTTTTGTCCGCGCCGAGATCGCCAAATGGGGCGACGTGGTTCGCAGATCCGGCGCAACTGTGGAGTAACTTGATGACATCTTCTTCGATCACCCGCCGCGGCGCTCTGTTGGCGCTGCCTGCGCTGGCCGCCCCCGCGGTGGTCCGGGCCCAGGGCGCCAATGGCGCGGCCAGCTATCCCAACCGGCCGATCCGCATCGTCGTGCCCTTCCCGGCCGGCGGCGCGACGGATCTGACCGCGCGGGTGGTGGCAGAGCGCATGGGTACGCTGCTGGGCCAACCCGTGGTGATCGACAACCGTCCGGGCGCCGGCGGCAATATCGGGACCGACATGGTCGCGAAGGCGGAACCGGACGGATACACGCTGCTGACCTTCACCATCGGTACGGCCAGCATCAACCAGTTCCTCTACACGCATCTGCCCTATGATCCGAACAAGGACCTGACCAGCGTCGCGCTGATCAACGAGGTGGCGAACGTGATCGCGGTAGGGCCTAACTCGCCCTATCGCACGTTGCAGGATCTGCTGGCGGCGGCAAAGGCGAAGCCTGGGGAGCTGACCCATGGCAGCCCGGGCAATGGCACTTCCGGCCATCTCTGCGCCGAATACCTGAAGACGAAGACCGGGGTGAACATGCTGCATGTTCCCTATCGCGGCACGTCACAGATCATTCCGGACCTGCTCGCCGGCCGGCTGGATGTGGCGATGGACAATCTTCCGGGCTACCTGCCGCATCTGAAGGAAGGCCGCTTGCGCGCCCTTGCCGTCACTTCCGGCAAGCGCTGGTTCTCCCTGCCGGACGTGCCGACGGTGCAGGAAGCCGGGGTGCCGGATTTCGAGGCGGTGGCGTGGTTCGGGTACCAGGCGCCCGCGCGCGTGCCCCGGCCCATCGTGGAGAAGCTGGCGAAGACCGTGACCGACATCTTGAAGGAGCCGGCCATCATGGACCGGCTGCGGGACATCGGCAGCGAACCCAGGCCGCTCGGGCCGGCCGAGCTGGACCGTTACATCGCGGCCGAGAACAACAAGTGGCGCGATGTGGTGAAGGCGTCCGGCGCGAAGCTGGACTGAGGCACCAGCGGGCGGCGGGGCCTTGCGCCGCCGCCCGGAGGCGCGGTCAGAACTCCGCCTCGACCTCCAACTCATGGATCGGCGGCTCGGGTTCGTCCTGGGCCGCCGCGATCCATTCGGCCATGGGCGCCCATTGCATGACCTGCTGCGCATAGCTTGCGCAGTCACTGTCCAGCTTCACGTCATAGGTCAGGAAGCGCGTCACCACCGGGGCATACATGGCGTCGCCCATGCAGGGGCGGTCCCCGAACAGCCAGGGGCCTTTCCATGTGCCCAGGCAGTCCCGCCAGATCTGCAGGACGCGCTGGATGTCGGCGCGCGGCCCGGACCAGACGCGGAAGCCCGGCCGCCGGGCGCGCAGATTCATCGGCAGGGATGCGCGCAGGGCGTGGAAGCCGGCATGCATTTCGCCGGCAATGGAGCGGCAGCGGGCGCGGGCGACGCGATCCGCGGGGTAGAGACCGGCCTCCGGGCGGATTTCCGCCAGATATTCGGCGATGGCCATGGTGTCCCAGATCCGCAGCCCGTCATGAATGAGGCAGGGAAGACGGATCGAGGAGGACTGGAGCAGCAGTTCCGCCCGGACCGCTGGATCGTTGAGGTTCACCGGCTCCACCACGAAGTCCAGGCCGGCCAGCCGGGCGAGCAGGAAGCCCCGGAGGGACCATGACGAATAATTGCGACTGCTGATGAGAAGCCGGGCCGGGTCCATGGCGTAACATTCCCTATGGGGGTGCCGGTTACTGGCAAGCGCCCCCAAGGGGGGAGTTTATGCCAGAACTGTTCCAGCGGGGGGCGGGGTGCTCCTTGGCCGGTGTTGGAGGGTCGCGCCCTCCTCTCCGATCACAAATGGTTGACCGGGGTGGTCCGAGCGGTCACGATCCAGGACCTGATCAAAACCAGCACCCATCGGGGCCGTTCCCATCCCATGCGCCCGACCAGATTACACACAGCATGATCTATCAGCTTTTGCAGGCGCAGCAGGACGTCCAATTTCCATTCAGGGCCTTTGCCGAAACCGCAGGGCGCATTCTCCGCCAGTGGGAGCCGATCACCGCCGCGATGCCGCTGGCCGCGCCCTATATCCGGCGGGCGAGTGCCGTCTGCGAGTTGATCGCGCATTCCCGCACCACCCATAGCCGCCCTGATTACGGCTTCGGCACCATCCGCGTGGGCAACCGCGACGTGGAGGTGACGGAAGAGGTGGTGCATGAGACACCCTTCGGCACGCTGTTGCGCTTCGCCAAGGACACGCCGATGCACCAGCCGCGCGTGCTGGTGGTGGCGCCGATGTCCGGGCACTTCTCCACGCTGCTGCGCGGCACGGTGGAGGTGCTGCTGCAGGATCATGACGTCTACATCACGGACTGGGTGAATGCGCGGGACGTTCCGCTTTCCGCGGGCGAGTTCGGCTTTGACGATTTCACGGACCACATCATCCGCTTCCTGGAGGTGATGGGACCAGGAAGCCATGTGCTGGCGGTGTGCCAGCCGGCGCCGGCGACGCTGGCCGCGGTGGCGCTGATGGCGGAGGACCGGAACCGGGCCACGCCCGCCAGCATGACCTTGATGGCGGGCCCGATCGATACGCGGATCAACCCGACCCAGGTGAACGAGCTGGCGCAGTCCAAGCCGATCGACTGGTTCGAGCGGAACCTGATCGGCATGGTCCCGGCACGCTATGCCGGTGCAGGCCGGCGGGTCTATCCAGGAGCCGTCCAGCTTCAGGCTTTCATGGCCATGAATCTCGGCCGCCACATCAAGGCCCATCAGGCGCAATACGACAATCTGGTGGCCGGCAACACCGAGGCCGCAACCGCCCATCGCAGGTTCTACGACGAGTATTTCGCGGTGATGGATCTGCCGGCGGATTACTACCTTCAGACCGTGCAGCGGATCTTCCAGGACCATGACCTGCCGCTGGGGCAACTGACCTATCGCGGCCGCCCCGTGCGGCCGGAGGCGATCCGCCGCACCGCCCTGCTGACGGTGGAGGGCGAGCGGGACGATATCTGCGCCATCGGGCAGACCATGGCGGCGCTGGATCTGTGCCCGAACATCCCGCTCGCCAACCGGCAGCATCATTTGCAAACCGGCGTCGGGCATTACGGCGTGTTCAGCGGGCGCCGCTGGGCGACCGAGGTCTATCCGAAGGTGCGCGCCATGATTGAGGCGAACAGCTAACCGCGCTTCCCCGGCCGCAATACTGGTTTTCGAACGCCGCGCCTCCTGGCGCGGCGTTCGGTCTTTTCACTGGTCGATGGGCGAGCCGTCGCGATGGCGGCGCATGGAGACGCGCCGCGTCGTCGGCTTGGTCTGTGCGACCACATCTTCCAGCACGGCGAGGCCGAGGCCCGGGCGGGTTGGAATCTTCACGAAGCCATTTTCCGCCTTTGGCGGCGCGTCCACGAATTCCGAGCCGAGGAGCACGCCGTCGGAGCGCAGCTCCAGGTTTTTGAAGCCCGTGGGATACTCCTGGATCGCGAAATTTGGCACCGCGGCCGCGACCTGGAGACAGGCGGCGAGGCCGACCGGCGAGAGTGGGTTATGCGGCGCGATCGGGATGTCGAAGGCCTCGGCGATCGCGGCAGCCTTCTTCGCGCCGGTGATGCCGCCGACGACGCAGGTGGAGATGCGCGCGAAGCCGATTGGGCCGCGCGAGAACTGGGCCTTGAACTCCGTGGGGCCGGTGAAGCGCTCACCGGTCGCGATGGGAAGCGGGATGCGGCTGGCCAGGGCGCCCATCTCGTCGTGGAATTCGGGGCGGATCGGGTCCTCGAGCCACATGGGCTCATAGGGCTCCACCAGTCGCGCGAGGCGGTCGGCCTCGGACGGATTCAGGCGGCGGTGCAGTTCCAGAAGCAGGTCCATGCCCTCGCCCGCTGCTTCCCGGAAACGGCGCACATTCTCGGCCGCATCACCGAGCTTGCGGAGCTGCGGCTTGAAGAAGCGGTCTTCTTCGGACTCATCGAGGAAGGGGTTGATGTGGCCAACGGCGGTGAAGCCCTGCGCACGAAGGCCGCGCAGTTCCTCCAGCACCTCCTCGATGGTCGGGGCGTAAACATGGCCGTAGAGGCGCGCCTCGTCCCGTACCGCGCCGCCGAGCAGAATGTGGACCGGAACGCCCAGGGCCTGGCCGGCGATGTCCCACAAGGCAATATCGATGGCCGAAACCGCGCCATTCACCGCGTGACCACGGAAATGGGCGAAGCGCTGCATGATATTCCAATGCAGCTCGATCCGGCGGGGGTCCTGCCCTACCAGATAGTCGGCGAATTTCTCGACGGCAGTGGCCGAGGCTTCCAGATGGCCCCAGGCGCCGCTCTCGCCCCAGCCGACCAGGCCGTTGCTCGTCTCCACGCGCGCGTAGAGGAATTGTCCCGCCCGGACCGGGCGGACGCTGGCGATCTTCATGCTGTTGCTGTCCTTATTCCGGCTTGATGCCGGCGCGCTGGATCAAGGCCGTCCAACGCTGGTTCTCTTCCTTGATGCGCTGGCTGAAGGCGTCCGGCCCGGTGGCGGAGGGATCGGCGCCGGCGCCTGTCAGCCTTTCCCGGATCTCGGGCTTGGAAGCCATCGCAACAACCTCGCGGTGCAGCGCGTCGAGGATCGGCCGCGGCGTGCCGCGCGGTGCGGCGAGGCCGAACCACAGCGAGAAGATGAAGTCGGGCAGGCCCGCTTCCGCTGCCGTCGGCACATTGGGAAGCTGCGGGATGCGCTGCTTGCCGGAGACGACGAGCGCGCGCATGGAACCATTGGCCGCGTGCGGCGCGATGGTGGGGCCGGCGGAGCTGAGCGCGTCGATATTGCCCGCAACGAGGTCCGTGACCGCGGCACCCGAGCCGCGATAGGGGACATGGGTGATCTCGGTGCCGGTCAGGCTCTTGAAGAACTCCATCGCGAGATGCGGGCCGGAGCCCGTGCCGCCGGAGCCGTAATTCATCTCACCTGGGCGGCGCTTGGCCAGGGCGATGAACTCCGGAAGGGTGCGTGCTTCGACCTTGTTGGCAACGGCGAGCACGACCGGGGTTTCCGCGATCATGGTGGCGGGCACCAGATCCTGGATGGGATCGATCGGCAGCTTCGCGATGAGGGCCGAGACGACCGTCTGGGCGATGTCGTTGGCCAGCAGCGTGTGCCCGTCGGGCGCTGAGCGGGCCACGGCCGCCATGGCGATCGTGCCGGAAGCGCCGGCGCGGTTCTCCACAACGAAAGGCTGCCCAAAGGCGGCTTTCAGGTGGTCCGCTGCGATGCGCGCCACGATGTCCGTCGTGCCGCCGGGCCCATAGGGGACAAGGATGGTGACTGGTTTATTCGGCCAGCCCGCTACCCCCTGCGCGCGGGCCAGGTGCGGCGCGGCGAGCGCGCCCCCCGCGGCGCCCAGCAGGGCGCGCCTCCTCCAGTTCGGCATTCGGTTCCTCCATTTGGTTTTGATTCTTCACCACGCCGGCGCGGCCGGTCGTGGCCGAGACGCGCACGTCGATATCCAGATGCCGCCGCATACGGCGGCGGGCTTCCGCGGGATCGCCGGCCAGCAGCGCCTCGCGGATGGCGAGATGCTGGGCGTGGCGCTCCTCATGCGGACGCGGGATGACACCGCAGGCCTCCCATGCCTCCGCGAAAAGGCGCTGCGCGTGGCGCTGCAATTCGATCAGGTAGGGATCGCCGACCGCCGCCGAGAGGCGCTGCTCGAAGGTGAAGTCCAGGCGGTGGCGGTGGCGCTCGGTTTCGCTTCCGCGCTCGGCCTCGTCCAGTGCGCGGAGGGCGGCGGAAAGGGCCTCCGGGTCGAGGGACGCGGCGCGTCCGGCGACCTCGACCTCCACCAGGGCGCGGGCCTCGGAGGCCTGTCGGAGCATCCGGAGACGCTCCGCCGAGCCGAGCTGGGTGAGGCTGGTCAGGGCGGGATGCTGGGGCGAGGCGACATAGGCGCCGGAGCCGTGGCGCATCTGCAGGATGCCCAGCGCGCCGAGTTCGCGCATGGCCTCCCGCAGGGCCGGGCGGCTGACGCCAAGGGCCTCGGCCAGTTCCCGTTCGGATGGAAGGCGCTCGCCGGGCGAGAGGCGCTGCTCGGCGATATAGGCCTGAAGGCTCCGGCGGATTTCCGTCGAGAGGGATGGGCGGACGACCGGCCGGATGTCGGAACTGCTCATGTGGTCATACCACTAGACGTCTTTTCGGCGGGCGGTCAATGGCTGGGCCGTTGGACGCGGCCGGAATGGAGCGGACAGATTTCCGGGTTGTTGGGCATGCCAACCGCCGCCAGGGCGGGCTTCTGGCCTGGCGGCGGCGCTGCTGCGAAATGGCTCTACGGTCGAGGCCTGGTGATGCCGTCAGATATCCAGGCTGAAGACGTAATCCGCGCCCGGATCGCGGCCGGTATTGGTGTAATGAGGGCCGTTCGCGAGGTCCGGATCGTCGACCGGCTCGTTCCGCCGTACGGAGGCGGCGAAGTAGTAGGTGCCGGCGGCTTCAGCCGTGAAGGTGATCTCGCCGTCGTCCCAGACGCTCTCTGTTTCCAGGAGTTCCCCGGCAGGGCCCCAGAGGGTGATGCGCGGCTCGGGATATTCGTAATCGGTGGACACGCGACCGGTGACGGTCTGGCCAGACTGGAGCACGATGCTCCAGATATCGACATCGTCCCGGTATTCGAACTGCGTCGTCGTGCTGAAATGGCCGTCCTCGAAATCCTCCGGAGTGAGGGCATTGGCGCCGGCGAAGCGGCTGTCCGCGTCGTCGTTCCGCAGCACCAGCTGGCCATCGTTGAAGCTCAGGCGCTCGACATTCACCAGGCGATCGGTGCCGTCCATCCCGCCATTGCTTCGCAGATCCTCGACCGTGGTGACGCCCTCGGCATTCGTCGTGATGCGGTAATCGGCGCGGCTGCCATGGAAATAGGCGTAGTCCACGCCTTCCCCGCCATCGAGCATATCCTTGCCCGCATTGCCCTCCAGGTAGTCGGAATCCTCGCCGCCATAGAGGCGGTCATTCCCCTCCCCGCCGAACATGATGTCCCGGCCATCATTGCCGTAAAGCTTGTCATGCCCCTCGCCGCCCTCGAGCCAGTCATTGCCGGCGCCGGCATCCATCAGGTCCTTTCCGGTGCCGCCATAGAGTGAGTCGCCCACGCTGCTGCCGTAGAGCTTGTCGTTGCCGTCCTCGCCATAGAGGTCCTGGCCGGCGGTGCCAGCGTGGATGATGTCGTTTCCCGTGCCGCCGAACAGTTCGGCATAGCCGGTTCCGCCGTAGAGGGTGTCCTTGCCCTCATCGCCGTAGAGGATGTCCCAGTGATCGGTCAGCGGAGGCTGCACGCCGATATCGGCGTAGAGGCGGTCGTCCCCGGCCCCGCCATGGAGAATGTCGCCACCGGCACCGCCATGGACGATGTCCTTGCCGTCCAGGGCATATACCTCGTCATTCTCGTCGCCATAGGTCAGGCGATCATTCCCGTTGGTGGGCGTCGGCATCTGGTCATCTCCCCGGCCCGGGGATCATGCGCCGGGCACCCTGCCGGATCGTCCCCGTTGGCCTTCAGCAACAAAGCGGCAGGGCATCGGTTGTGCAATTCAACACTTCGCGCTGCGGTTGTCCTGGCTTGACGAAATTACCCGCTCAGGATGCTCCTTGAGGGACTGTGCAGCCGCGGATGAGCCGGCGCGGCCGTCACACGCATTCTTCCAGTCGTCCCTTGGTGATGGAGAGTGCGCCGCCCGGGGTGCAGTCGATGAGGTCGATGTTGCGCCGGGCGAGTTCCTCGGCCGCGAGGCGGTAGACGAAGGGGCCGCGGCCCTGGGGTGTCCAGGTGGCGGTGAGCTCGCTTTCCCTGGTTTCGGCCGAGGTGTGGCGGGCCATGTCGTAGAAGTACTTCGTCTCCGTGCCGGGCTGGTTGTAGTTGCTGTCGCAGCCGACCAGCAGGATGCGCTGGAAGCCCATGGCGAGGGCGGCGGGCACGCCGAGGGAGAGGACGCCGGTGCGGGCGTCATCGAGGAAGCCGTCGAGGTCGGGGTTGTAGCGGCCGGCGCGGTCGACGAAGCGCTTGAAGGGCTTTTCGAACAGGCCGTAGTTGATTTCGAACTCCCGGTGCAGGCCGAGGCTTTCCAGGGATTCGCGGAAGTAGAAGGCGGTCCAGAGCACGGGGCGGTGGCGATGGGCGCGCAGCTGCTCGAGATAGCCTGGCGGAAAGCGCGGGTCGGGGGTGGACCAGCCGCCGAAGAACATGTGCGAGCCGAGGACGAGGTGCTCGGGGCGGATCTCGTCGAAGCGCTCGTGCAGGATGAACCAGTTGAAGGCGAACTTCTCGAGCCCTGCCGCGGGTGTCAGGTCGGTGTGGGCGAACGAGGGGCCGTTGCCGATCATGAGGCAGGTGGGGCGGCCCTGCGCCAGGCTGTCCTCGCGCACCGGGCGGCCGCGGCGATGGGCGCGGGCATGGGTGCGGTAGGCCGAGAGGCGCTGGGCATAGGCGAGGCGGCGATAGCTGTCGGTCCAGGGCCTGGGATACTCGACGGCGCGGCGGGTGGAGGGCTGGACGGCGCCGGAGGGGAGGTAGTTGCGGTCGTTCCAGGGCTTGTTGCCGGTGAAGTGCAGGACGGAGAGGCCCTCGGTCCGGCCCTCGAGGACCTGGGCGAGGTATTTGACGCTGCAGTTGAGGTTCACGGGCAGGTAGAGCCGGGGTTTGTCGCGCAGGTAGATGTTCCAGATCTTCTGGTCGGCGAAGCGGTCGAGCATGGGGCAGAGCGGCTCGGCGGCGTGGCGCAGCACCAGATCCTGGAAGGCGGCCAGGGCCTCGGGGCCGGTCTGGTGGCCGGGGATGCCGATCAGCCCGCTGTTGAACACCCAGTCACCCGTGAAGGGCGAGCGCGAGACATATTCGCGGTCGCCCACATCGTAGCAGATGGTGAAGTCCTCGCCCTGCCAGAAGGCGGAGATGTCGTCGAGGATGAGGAGGTCGGCATCGAGCAGGACGACGCGGCGGAAGCCGGTGAGCGCGAGGCCCTGCATGTTCATGTAGCCGAGGCGGCCGATGCGCTTGTGGTTGTCCGACGCGGTCGGGACCTTGTCGAACCAGGCCATGTCGGGGGTGAGGAAGACCAGGCGCGGGTAGAGGGCGCGGAGGCGGGCCTGGAGGAAGGGGGTGAGCGTGCCGTCATGGCAGATGTGGAAGGGGCTGCGCAGCTCCGGGTAGGTGGCGAGCAGCGAGAGGAGCAGCGCCTCCAGCCCCGGCATGAAGCGGGCATTCGCGACGGTGAGGAAGGCGACGTCCTCGCCAGGGCAGCGCCGCTCCACCAAGCCGCGATGGAGCGGCGGCACCATCCGGTCATGGATGAGGCTTATCTTGCGGACGGAGAGCGGCAGGCCGGCCTCGTGCTGCGCGCGGATCACCTCAATCCGCTGCGCGCGCTGGACCTCCTCCTCATAGACATCGATCTCGGTAAGGGCGCCGCCCGCGAGCGGCAGGCCGTCCACGGCATCTTCGGCCAGGCTGGCGAGTTGGGCGCGTAGCGCATCGCGCTCGGCACGGGCTTTGTCACGCTGCGCGCGGGCGGTGTCGCGCTGCGCGCGGGCCTCGTCCCGCTGGCGGCGGAAGCGCTCCTCCACGGGCTCCTTGGACGGCGCAGGGGTGGAAGGCGGCGACTGGTCGGAGGGAGCGGTCATCGGGTTCCTGCAGCGAGGCCGGCGCTGTCCAGCGTGTTCGGAACTTCCGTGCGGCCGCCAGTAATCGCCGCCATCCTGCACCCTTCCCTCATCTCTCCTGCGGAGGGTTCAGCATCGGGTTCCGGCTGGTGATCCGCAAGGCATGCGCGGCGGTTCTCAGCGCCGCCATTCCAGCGGCACATGCCGGAAAGGAAGCGCGGCGAGGTCGAGCGAGGCCGGGCCGGGACAGTCGCATTCCAGGATGAGGGAGCAGCGCTCGGCGAAGGCGGCGCGGAAATGGTTCTTGCCCTTGTTCGCCATCAGGCGGGTGGCGGCGAGGTCGATGCCATGGAGAGCGAAGAAGGCGGGGTCCACGGCGGCTTCCTTCCGCGTCGTGACGACGATCCGGAGATCACCGGCGCGCAGCACGGCGGTGGGGCCGAGATCGACGGGGGAGCCGCGCTCCATCGGGCCTTCATTGACGAAGCGGCCTTCGGTCAGGCGCTCCACCACGCCACGGAACGGAACGGGTGGGCCGAAGGCGTCGGTGACCTGAGCGGCCAGGGGGCGGGTGATCCGCCCCCCCTCCCCGGCCGCGATGGCGGCCTGGACGGCGGCGGGATCGTGCAGGAAGGCGAAGACGGCGGGAACCGGGGGCGGGTTCTCCAGCAGGACACGCAGCATGGCCGGCGTATCCGCGATGCCGCCGGAGAAGGGATTGTCAGCCGGATCCAGCAGCGCAACGAGACCCGGCGGGCCCTGGAGGATGCGCGACAGCGCTTCCTCGGGGCCCGGCAGGGAGACGGCGAAGCGGTCACGGCGGGCTTCGATGGCTTCCGCGATATGGGCGGCGGCGGCGCGGGCGGCACCGGGGTCGGCTGCCCAGGCCATGCCGGTGGGGCCTGCGTGGGGACTGTCGCCCCAGGAGAAGCCGCCGAAGGGAAAGGCCTCACAGACCGGGCCTTCCTCCAGCTCAGCGGCCAGGGCCCAGACCTCGGCCATGGGACCGCCGGCGGAACGCATGTTCAGGGATTGCAGGACGAAGGGGCGCTTCTCCACCGCGCCATGCAGGGCGGGGGCGCCGCCGATGCGGCGTTCGAGGATGGCCAGCGCGCGGGCGGCGGCCACGTCCATGTCGACATGGGGATAGGTGCGGTAGGCGCTGGCGCCGTCGAGGAGCGTGGCGGCTTCCTCCGCCATGTTGGCATGGAAGTCGAAGGAGGCGGTGACGGGGGTGTCGCGGCCGACTGCGGCGCGGACGGCGCGGAGGATGGTCAGATCGGCCTGAGGATCGGATTCCGTGACGCAGGCGCCGTGCAGGGACAGATAGACGCCGTCGAAGCGGGTGGCGCGGAGGGCGGGAATGACCTCACCGAGCCAGGTGGAGAGGACTTCATCGGCCATCGGGCCGCCGGGCTGCGCGCTAGCGCAGCGCAGGATCGCGGCGGACCAGTCCGGGCGGGCGGCGAGGAAGGTGGCAACGGCACCGAGCTCGACGGCAGTGCCGGCGTAGCGGGAGAGCGCTTCGGGGCCACTTGTCCATTCGCGACCGGCGAAGGCACCCATCCCGGTCGGGGCGGGGGTGAAGGAGTTGCCCTCGAACCAGAGGCGAGCGACGGCGATTCTTGGCATGGAACGATCAGAGCGCGCAGCGCGGAGGGCTGCCAGAGGGAGAGCCGGCCATAGACGAAAGTTGTGGTTTCGATCAATGGAGAGGTGGAACGATCACACGCTCTCCGTGAAATGCTCCAGGTTCCCCCCCTCTGAGGGTTAGTGTAGGCAGCAGGGTTGCGGATGCTCTTCAGAGAGGCACGCCAGAGTGGGTGCAGAACTACAGCGGATCACGACCGGTGTGCCCGGCCTGGATACGGTTCTCGGCGGCGGCCTGCTGCGCGGGCGGTCCTACATTATCCAGGGCAACCCCGGCGCGGGCAAGACGATCCTGGCCAACCAGGCCTGCTTCCACCGGGCCGCGGAGGGCGGCCAGGCGCTTTTCGTGACGCTGCTATCGGAGTCGCACGACATGCTCCTGCAGCATCTCTCGACTCTGGACTTCTTCGAGCGCGACCGCATCCCGGGAGGCGTTTACTACATCAGCGCCCTGGGCACGCTGCAGCGCGAGGGCCTTGACGGCGTCGCCCGCCTGCTGCGTGAGGAGACGGCCAGCCGCAAGGCATCGCTGCTGGTCTTCGACGGCCTGCTTAATGTCCGGGACGCGACCGGCTCGGCACCGGATCTCAAGCGCTTCCTCCACACGGTCCAGACCCAGGCAGCCTTTGCCGGGTGCACGATCCTGATGCTGACCAGCGCCCGGTTGGAGGATGAAAGCCCCGAGCACACCGTGGTGGATGGCGTGATCGAGCTGGCGAACACCCTGGCCGGGGTCAGGACGGTGCGCCGGCTGCAAGTCCGCAAGTTCCGTGGCGGGGCGAGCCTGCAGGGTCTGCACCAGTTCCAGATCGACGAGCGCGGGATAACAGTCTTCCCCCGCATCGAGGCGCAATACGCCTCCCCATCCGTCGAGGACCATGTACCGCCGCCGGAAGACAGGGTCGGCACCGGCGTGCGGGAGATCGACGCGCTGATGAACGGGGGAATACCGCGCAGCTCCATGACGCTCGTCTTCGGCCCCTCGGGAGTCGGCAAGACGACCTTCGGCCTGCATTTCCTCGCAGCATCAGCGCCGGAGGAGCCGGCACTGCATTTCGGCTTCTACGAGAACCCGAGTCGGCTCCTGACGAAGGCGGCAGCCATGGGGCTGGATCTTCGCCCACAGCTCGAAAGCGGACAGCTCGAGATCATCTGGAAGCCGGCAACGGAGCGCCTTCTGGACGCTCTCGGCCACAACCTGCTCGATGCCGTAAGCAGGCGTGGGGTGAAGCGGCTCTTCATCGACGGGCTCAGCACCTTCGAGCGCGCGGCGGTCCATCCTCCCCGCATCGTGGAGTTCTTCACCGCCCTGACGAACGAGCTTCGGGCCCGGGGTGTCACGACGGTGGGAACCTGGGAAACCCCGAACATCATCGGTGGAACCGTCGAGGCCCCGTCACCGGAGCTCTCGAGCGTCGTGGAAAATCTGCTCTGTATGCGCTTCACGGAGCTGCAGGAGCGAATGCACCGGCTTCTGGCCGTACTGAAGGTACGGGACAGCGCCTTCGACCATAGCTTGCATCAGTTCACCATCACCGATCGTGGCCTGGAGCTGTCCGTCCAGGAGGATGGTGCGGAGGCGCTGCTTTCAGGCTTTGCACGCCAGCCCCCGGCGACAGGTGCCGGGGAGGTGCGTTCTGCGTGAGGGCCGGGCTTGTTCTCGTCGTTGATGACGAGGTCCTGATTGCCATGCTCATGAGCGACCTGCTGGAGGATGCGGGATACCGCGTGCTCCTGGCCCATGACGGGCGTGAGGCACTGGAGCTGCTGCAACGGGAGCAGGCCGATGTTGTCATCACGGACTACATGATGCCGCGCCTGGATGGGCTGGAACTTGCTCTTGCCATCAAAGCCTCTCCGGAGTTCCGGCATATTCCCATCGTGCTTACGAGTGCCGTGGCGGGCGACGTGCTGGAGCGCCACCCCGGCCTGTTCGCCTCCTTCTTTCAGAAGCCGTTCGACTTCCAGGAGCTTGTGGCAACGGTTTCGAAAATCATGAGGGCAGGACGGGGCTCGTTCCCGCAGAACGGCGGTTGAGATCGGGCCTGCTTCCATGATCTGGCGCAAGCAGCCCGGTCTTCGAGGAGGACGGTCTTGCTTCGTCACTTTCGCTGACAAGCGTCGGAGACAGGACGACGACTTAGCGCGAATTGACACGGAACCCGATAACACCGTGTGAACGCCCGCCCCCGGCCGGGCCGGGCCGTTCAGACCCGCAACATTGCGCGGCGTGCTACCTCGCCCGGAGGCGCTGGGTTCCTTCTACCGGCCCGCTTTCTACTGGAAGGTGTCGCAAGCCCGGATGTCGCCGGTCTGCAGGCCTGTGCGGAACCAACGGGCGCGCTGCTGTGCGCTGCCATGGGTGAAACTTTCCGGACGGATGCGGCCGCCGGTCACGCGGTCATCGCCGACGGCGGCGGCGGCGTTCAGGCCTTCCTCTATGTCACCCTGTTCGAGGATCTGGCGGCTGCGGTTTGCCTGGTTCGCCCAGACGCCGGCGAAGCAGTCGGCCTGGAGCTCGACGCGCACCTGGAGCTGGTTACGCTCCACCTCGCTGGCGCGGGCCTGGGCACGCTGCACCTGAGGGAGGACGCCGAGCAGGTTCTGCACGTGATGACCCACCTCATGCGCGACGATATAGGCGGAAGCGAAGTCGCCGGTGGCGCCGAGCTGGCTCTGGAGGCGCGCCATGAATTCCAGGTCGATGTAAACGCGGCGGTCGTTCGGGCAATAGAAGGGACCGGTCTGGGCCTGCGCCGCGCCGCAGCCGGACTGGGTTGCCCCCGAGAAGAGGACCAGAACGGGCTCCTCGTATTGGCGGTTGAGGCGGCGGAACTGGTCGTTCCAGACCTCCTCCGTCTCGCCCAGGACCTGGGCGATGAAGCGGCGGCCGGCATCCTCGCCCTGGGCCTGGCTCTGGCGCTGCGGGCCGCCGGCCTGGCGCCCAGTATCGTCATAGCGGCGTTCCTGAGGCGTGGGCTGGGGCTGGTCGCCGCCGCCGAGGATGACCGAGGGATCGACGCCAAAGATCAGGCAGACAACGAGCAGCACAACGCCGCCGATCCCGCCGACCGCGATGCCGCCGCCGCGGCCGCCGCCGCCAAAGCCGCCAAAGCCGCCCTGACCGCGACGGTCTTCGACGTTCTGGCTTTCCGGGCCGTCCAGGCGCATGGCGTCAGTCTTCCAGGTAATGGGCGGACGGCCAACGCCCGCCCATGACCCCTGGTTTCGGCGTGCCAGGCCGCCTGCTCAGACCACCGAGAGCTTCACGTCCACATTGTTGCGTGTGGCGTTGGAGTAAGGGCAGACCTGATGCGCCTTCTGGACCAGCGCCTCGGCTTCTGCCCGCGGCACGCCGGGCAGGCTGATGGCCAGCGAGATTTCCAGGCCGAACCCGCCCTCGGAGCGCGGGCCGATGCCGATATTGGCAGTCACTGTGGCATCTGCGGGGACCTTCGGACCGCCCTGGGAGGCCACGAACTTCATCGCGCCGAGGAAGCAGGCGGAATACCCGGCGGCGAAGAGCTGCTCCGGGTTGTTGCCAGGACCGCCGGCGCCGCCCAGCTCCTTGGGCGTGCTCAGGCGGACATCCAGGGAGCCGTCGGCCGTGGCAGCGTGGCCGTCGCGGCCTCCGGTGGCGGTGGCGCTGGTGCGGTACAGAACATTGACGGACATGGGTGCGGGCTCCTTCAGGACCGGCTGGCTGCCGGTGCTGGCAATTGCATACCGTGCGATTTTATCGTGCGCGATATTATCGGGCGCATGGGAGCCATGCAGGCAAGCCGCCTCCTATAGGGGCGGACGCAATGTAGAATGCGGCGCCCCTGAGATCATTGCCTTGCATGCCCTCCCCCCTGCCCAGGCCCGAGGAGCTTCTCTGCTTCTCCGTTTACACGACAGCCCATGCGCTCAACCGGGTCTACAAGCCGTTGCTGGAGCCGTTGGGCCTGACCTATCCGCAATATCTCGTCATGCTCGCGCTCTGGGCGGAGGATGATCAGACAGTCGGGCAGATCGGGGATCGGCTGTTCCTGGAATCCAGCACGGTGACGCCGTTGCTGAAGCGGCTGGAAGTCTCCGGCCTGGTGACGCGCAGCCGGGATCCGGCGGATGAGCGGGTGGTCCGAGTGCGGCTGACCGAGGCCGGCACGACGCTGCGAGCACGCGCAGAGCACATTCCCGGCTGCATCCTGGAAGCCACGGGCCTTCGATTGGAAGCGGCCTTGGGGCTGCGCGACGAGATCGAGAAGCTGCGCAAGGCGCTGCAGCGCGGAGCGCCGGACTAAGTGCGGAATCAACCGCTTTCAGCCAGGATAGCGGCCAAGCCTTCGCGCCAGGTGGGATAGCGCCAGGCAAGGCCGAGCGCGGCCTTGGTGCGCGCATTGGCGACACGCCGGTTCTCCGCCCAGAAGGATAGAGCCATGGGCGACATGGATCTCCGGGCTTCCTCAAAGGGAATGGCAGGAGGCGGGTCCATGCCGAGCAGGCGGGCGGCGCCTTCGACCACGATCGCGCTTTCCGCAGGTTCGTCATCGGCGAGGTGGAGCACGCGGATCCCAGGCGGGGGTGGTGCGGAGGCGGCGGCCAGTACGGCGCGGGCGACGTCCTCGCGGTGGATGCGGCCGAAGGCGTGGCCGGGGTGGATGGTGCGGCGGGCGGTGCCGGCGCGGAGATCGTCCAGTGCGCTACGACCGGGGCCGTAGATGCCGGCGCAACGGAAGAGGTCCACGGCTATGCCGGAGGCGAAGGCCTCCCATTGCTGCTCTGCGGCGCGGCGGCGGATGGAACGGGGCTGGGCGGGGGCGGGTTCGGTCGCCTCATCCACCCAGGCGCCATTGCGGTCGCCATAGACACCGGTGGTGGAGAGATACCCGATCCAGCGGAGCGGGGCGGCACGCAGGACCCCGGCATGGGCGGCGAGGACGGGATCGCCGTCCTCCCCCGGCGGCGCGGTGACAATCAGGTGAGTGGCGGCCCGGAGTGCCGGGGCGGCTTCAGCGAAGGGCAGGACGGAGACGCCCCCCGGCGGAGCCGCGCGGGCTGGCTCGCGGGCAGTGGCGGTGACGCGCCAGCCAGCCTTCACGGCCGCCCGCGCGATGGCGGTGCCGCTGAAACCGAGGCCGATCACGAGCAGTTGGCGGTCCATATCCCTTCCATGGCGAGTTCCGGCGACCGTCGCTAGATTGCAGGTGATGCGAATCACCCCCCGCAACACTCTGCTTGGTGCGGCCGTGGTCGTGCTGGCGGTGGTGTTGGGCGGCGCCTGGTGGTGGACGACGCCCGAGCCACCGCTGCCCGTGCCGGTGCCCGAGGCCTCGGAAGAGGTCCTGCCACTTCCGCCTGAGCCACCCCGCGTGGCGGACAGCCCGGAATACGAGGCCTGCCTAGGACAGTTGCGCGACGATGCGCAGGGTGCACTGAGCTATGCGGAGGCCTGGGAGGGCGCGGGGGGCAGCGACGGGGCGCGGCACTGCTCGGCGCTCGCGCTGCTGGCGCTGGGCGAAGCGGAGCGGGCAGCGACGCGGCTGGAGGCTCTGGGCGGGCGTGCCAGCATCGGGCCCACGGCGCGGGGGGCGGTGTATGGGCAGGCCGGGCAGGCCTGGATGGTTGCGGGCCAGCCGTCACGGGCCCTGGGGGCCTTCACCCTGGCCCTGGCGCAGACGCCGAACGATCCGGAATTGCTGGTGGACCGGGCTATCGCCGCCGCCACGCTCGGGCGCTACGCGGATGCCCTGGCGGATACGGAACGGGCCCTGGCACAGGATGACCAGCGCGCCGAGGCCTGGGTCTATCACGCCGCCGCGCTGCGGCAGCTGGACCGGACGCAGGAAGCGCTGCGCGATATCGAGCGAGCCCTGGAAATCGAGCCCGGCAGCCCGGAAGCCTTGCTAGAACGCGGAATCCTGCGGCAGCTCCAGGGCGACGCGGAGGGCGCGCGTGCCGATTGGGAAGCCGTGGTGGCGAACAGCCCCGACAGCGCGGCGGCCGATCTTGCGGAGCAGAATCTGGCGCTGAACGCGGCAGGACCGGCGCGACGCTGACGCTGTTCGAGGCAGCCTCCAGGTGACACATGGGCTGCCCGGAGGCAGCCCGCGCTCAGAAATCCAGGTCGGCGTAGTGTTGCGGCGGGATCAGGCCGCTGATCCGCTCGGCAAGGATGGAGCGGAAGGCCGGGCGGGACTTCACGCGAGCGTACCAGTCCTTCACCGCGTCATTCAGCGACCAGTCGATATCGCCGATATAATCGAGGCAGGAGAGGTGGGCGGCGGCGGCAAGGTCCGCGAGGGAGAGCTGGTTGCCGGCCAGCCAGGCGCGGGTCTCGGCGAGCCAGCCGATATATTCGAGATGCGGCTTGAGATTGGCATAGCCCGCGCGCAGCGCGCCCGCATCGGGGTTGCCGCGGCCGAGAGTGCGCTTAAGCTGCTTCTCGTAATAAAGATTGCGCGTCACCTCGCGCTCGAACTTGTCGTCGAACCAGGCCACGAGGCGGCGCACCTCGGCCCGCTCGGCATGGGTACGGCCGAGCAGGGGCATGTCGGGATAGGCTTCGT
Source organism: Roseomonas chloroacetimidivorans (assembly GCF_049629625.1). Classification (NCBI taxonomy): domain Bacteria; kingdom Pseudomonadati; phylum Pseudomonadota; class Alphaproteobacteria; order Acetobacterales; family Roseomonadaceae; genus Roseomonas; species Roseomonas chloroacetimidivorans. Next base: position 285,737 of record NZ_JBNBZS010000001.1, read on the forward strand.
CGAGATATTCGCAGATCGCGTAGCTGTCCGCGACGACAAGGCCGCTTTCCTCCTCCAGCACCGGGACGGTGCAGGCGGGGTTCATCACCAGGAATTCCTCGCGCCGGTCCCAGATGCGCTCCGCGCGCAGCTCGAACGGAATGCGCTTCTCATGCAGCGCGAGCCGCACCTTGCGGCAGAAAGGGGAGAGCGGGAGATGATAGAGGATGCGCACAGGCCCGGTGTTTGCCACCCAAGTGCCGGGCAGGCAAGACAGAGCCCGTGCGAAGGATGCACGACAAAGCCTTGTTGCGCCTGACTTTAGCAGCGAAGTGACAGGAACGTCACAACGCAGCCAGGGAAGAGGGCCGGCGGTTTCGCGCCGGCCCGCGCCATTCCCTATTCCGCGGCCATGAGCTGGTCGTTCATGGGCTGCGGAAGCAGCTTCGCATAGTCCTTCGGCACGACATGCCAGAAGGCGTTCCGCTCCTCATTCCAGTCATTCAGGATACGGGCGGCGAGGCGCGAGCCCGTTTCCTGCGCGTGGCGGGCAATGAGGTCACGCAACACGCCTTCCCAATGCGCCGAGCCCAGGCGGGACCAGAGCAGGGTGTCCGGGTTGATCCGGCGCTCGAAGGTGCCGTCCGCATCCCAGACGAAGGCATGCCCGCCGGTGAAGCCGGCGCCGAAATTATCGCCGACGGCGCCGAGGATCACGACCGTGCCGCCGGTCATGTATTCGCAGCCATTGGCACCGATGCCCTCCACCACTGCCGTGGCGCCGGAGTTGCGGACGGCGAAGCGCTCGCCCCCCTGCCCCGCCGCGAAGAGCTCGCCTGCCGTCGCGCCGTAGAGCACGGTGTTGCCGACGATGGTGTTCTCTTCCCAGACCAGGTTGGCGCTGGGGCCGGGGCGAACGGTGATGGTCGCGCCGGAGAGACCCTTGCCGACATAGTCGTTGGCGTCGCCCAGCACTTCCAGCTTCAGGCCGCGCACGCCGAAGGCGCCGAGGGACTGGCCCGCGGAGCCGCGGAGGCGGACGGTCAGATGGCCGGGCTGCAGGCCGGACATGCCGAACTGCCGCACGATCATGCTGCTCGTCTTGGTGCCGATGGCACGGTGCGTGTTCTGAATATTGTACTGGAGCTGCATCTTCTCGCCGCGCGAGAAGAGGGCCGAGGCATCGCGGATCATGTCCGCGTCCAGGGTTTCCGGCACAGGGTTGCGTTCGGTCAGCGTGCAATAGGGCGGGTTGCCGCCTGTATCGGCCTGCACCAGCAGCGGGTTCAGGTCGAGGTCGTCCAGGTCCTCCGCGCCGCGGCTGACCTGCTTCAGCAGGTCGGTGCGGCCGATCACCTCCTCCAGCTTGCGGAAACCGAGCGAGGCCAGGATTTCGCGCACCTCCTCCGCCACGAAGGAGAAGAGGGAGATCACCTTCTCCGGGCTGCCCTCGAACTTCTCGCGCAGCTTTTCATCCTGCGTGCAGACACCGACGGGGCAGGTGTTGCTGTGGCACTGGCGGACCATGATGCAGCCCATGGCGACCAGCGATGCCGTGCCGATGCCGAATTCCTCGGCGCCGAGCATGGCAGCCACCACCACGTCACGGCCGGTCTTGATGCCACCATCCGTCCGCAGCTTCACGCGATGCCGCAGGCGGTTGAGCAGCAGGACCTGATGAGTCTCGGAAAGACCCATTTCCCAGGGAAGGCCCGCATACTTGATCGAGGTGACGGGGGACGCGCCCGTGCCGCCGGAATGGCCGGAGACCAGAATCGCATCCGCCTTCGCCTTGGCCACGCCAGCCGCGATGGTGCCGATGCCCGAGCGGGACACCAGCTTCACGCAGACCGTCGCATCCGGGTTGATCTGCTTCAGGTCGTAGATGAGCTGGGCCAGATCCTCGATCGAGTAGATGTCGTGATGCGGCGGCGGGGAGATCAGCGTCACGCCGGGGGTGGAGTGGCGGAGCTTCGCGATAAGGCCCGTGACCTTGAAGCCCGGAAGCTGGCCGCCCTCGCCGGGCTTGGCGCCCTGGGCGACCTTGATCTCGATCTCCCGGCAGTTGTTCAGATACTCCGCCGTGACGCCGAAGCGGCCGGAGGCGATCTGCTTGATGGCGGAGTTCGCGTTGTCGCCATTCGCGCGGGGCTTGGCGCGCGCAGGGTCCTCGCCGCCCTCGCCGCTGTCGCTGCGGGCCCCGATGCGGTTCATGGCGATGGAGAGCGTCTCATGCGCTTCCGGTGAAAGCGCGCCGAGGGAGATGCCGGGCGCCAGCAGGCGCTTGCGGATCTCGGTGATGCTCTCGACCTCCTCCAGCGGGATGGGCTTGGCCGCGTCCTCGCGGAAGTCCAGCAGGTCGCGAAGGGCAACGGCGGGCTGCTGGCGCACGGTGTGGCTGTAGCGCTTGAAGGTCTCGTAGCTGTCCGTATCCACCGCCTTCTGGAGGAGGTGGATGAGGCTGCCCTCGAAGGCATGGACCTCGCCACGGCGGCGCAGCTTGTAGAGGCCGCCGACCGGCAGGGCGACGCGGCTCGGCTCCCATGCCGCCTTGTGCATGGCCAGCACGCGGCGCGCGATGCCGGAGAGGCCGATGCCGGAGATGCGGGACTGCGTGCCCGGGAAGAACTCCGCGACGAGCGCGCGGGAAAGCCCGATCGCCTCGAAGTTCATGCCGCCGCGATAGGAGGAGAGCACGCCGATGCCGATCTTCGACATCGTCTTGAGCAGGCCCTTGTCGATCGCCTTGCGGTACTTGGCGACGCATTCCTCCAGCGTCATGCCGGGGAAGAGGCCGCGGCGGTGCCGGTCCGCGATGCTTTCCTGCGCGAGATAGGCGTTCACCGTGGTGGCGCCGGCGCCGATCAGCACGGCGAAGTAGTGCACATCCATGCACTCGGCCGAGCGGATGTTGAGGCTGGTGAAGGTGCGGAGCGAGTGGCGGACGAGGTGAGTGTGGACCGCACCGACCGCCAGGATCATCGGGATGGCGGCGCGATCGGGCCCCTGGCCTTCATCGGTCAGGATGACATGCGCGCAGCCGGAGCGGACGGCCTCCTCGGATTCGCGCCGGATACGCTCCAGGGCGCGGCGCAGGCCGGCCTCCCCCTCCGAGACCGGGAAGGTGGAGTCCACCTCGGCGGCCGTGTCGCCCATATACGCGCGCATGGCGGCGAACTGCGCGTTGGACAGCACCGGGCTGTCCAGCATCAGCATGTCGCACTGGGTCGGGTCCTCATCGAGGATGTTCCCGAGATTCCCGAGGCGCGTCTTGATCGTCATCACCCGCGTCTCGCGCAGCGAGTCGATCGGCGGGTTGGTCACCTGCGCGAAGGTCTGGCGGAAATAGTGGTGCAACCCGCGATACTGGTTGGAGAGCACGGCGATGGGCGTGTCGTCGCCCATGGAGCCGATCGCCTCGGCGCCCTCCTCCACCATCGGGTGCAGGATGGCTTCCAACTCCTCCAGCGTGTAGCCCATGGAGAGCTGGCGGCGGCGCAGATCCTCGCCTTCCAGCACCACCGGCTCATGCGTGTCCGCCTTGACGATCTCATCAATGCGGGTGGTGCGCTCGGTCCACTGGCCGAAGGGCTTGCGGGCGGCGAGCGTGTCCTTGAGCTGTGCGTCGTCGTAGAAGCGGGCCTCGTCCAGGTCCACGCCGATGCACTGGCCGGGGCCGAGGCGGCCGCGGGCGATCACCACATCCTCGGGGAAGCGGACCATTCCGGTTTCGCTGCCCACCACCAGCATGCGGTCGGCGGTGATGGTGTAGCGCATGGGGCGCAGCCCGTTGCGGTCCAGGCCGGCCACGACCCAGCGGCCGTCCGTCGCCGCAATGGCGGCGGGGCCGTCCCAGGGCTCCATCACGGCGTTGCAGTAGAGGAAGAGCTCCTGATGGGCCTTGGGCATGGTGGCGTTGCTGCCGATGCTCTCGGGGATCAGCATCGCCTTGGCCATGGGCGCGTCACGGCCCGCGCGGACCAGCAGCTCGAACACGTTGTCGAGGCTGGCCGTGTCGGAGTTGCCGGCCTGCACGACCGGCTTGATGTCTTCCATATACGGGTCGAGCAGCGCGTGGGAGAGCCGGGTCTCGTGGCTCTTCATCCAGTTCACATTGCCATGGACGGTGTTGATCTCGCCGTTATGGGCAAGCGTCCGGAAGGGCTGGGCCAGACGCCAGGTCGGGAAGGTGTTGGTGCTGTAGCGCTGGTGATAGATGGCGAAGCGGCTGACGAAGCGCGGGTCCAGCAGGTCGGGGTAGAAGACCGACAGGCTCTCCGCCAGGAACATGCCCTTGTAGATGATCGAGCGGCAGGACAGCGTGCAGAGATAGAGGTCGGGGATCTGCGAGGCGATGGCCTGCTTCTCGATCCGGCGGCGGATCACGTAGAGGTCGCGCTCGAACAGGTTCTCGTCCCGCTGTTCCGGATCGTAGATCAGGATCTGCTCGATCTCGGGGCGGGTGGCATTGGCCTTCTCGCCGATGCAGGACACGTCGATGGGCACCTGGCGCCAGCCATAGATGCCGTAGCCGGCGTTCAGGATCTCGGTCTCGACGATGGAGCGGCAGCGCTCCTGCGCGCCCAGATCGGTCTTGGGCATGAAGACCATGCCGACGCCGATGCGGCCCGGGCGCAGCCTGTCGCCGCCGCGCTCCACGGCCTCAGCGAAGAAGTCCTGGGGAATCTCGACATGGATGCCGGCACCGTCGCCGGTCTTGCCATCGGCATCCACGGCGCCGCGGTGCCAGACGGCCTTCAGCGCATCGATGCCGGCCTGTACGACATCGCGGCGGGCGACGCCGTCGAGTGCGGCGACGAGGCCGACACCGCAGGCGTCGTGCTCGGTCAGATCGATCTGACCGGCGTCGCGCAGCAGCGCGGTGTTGCGGAGGTGTTCGGAAACGTAGTCGGTCATCTGTTCCATCTCCTCCGTCAGAGGCTCAATCCGCGGGCGCGCAGCGCCTCGGAGTGCTTTGCGATGGCGTCCTGCGCCACCTGCTGGCCCCAGTGCATGCCGAGTATCATGAGCTGGTTCATCACCTGCGGTGTCACGGCGACCATCCGCTTGCCGATGGGCGAGGCGTAGAAGGCCGCCAGCTCACGCAGCTCGGCTGGCGTCAAGGCGCTGGCCCAGGCCTCGGCCATCTTGTCGATCATCTCGGGCTGGCGGCGGCGGAACTCGGGCATCAGCACCTCGTCAACCACGGCCAGCACTTCCTGCGGGGACTTGTTGCTGGCCTGCGCGAGCACGGCGACGAGTTGCCGATTCACCTGCGACAGGATCTGATCGCTCATGGCGTCGGCACCGCTCGCCCGCATCAGGTCCCGCGCGGCCGCGCGGCCCTCATCGGTGATGGTGATGGCCGGGGTGGCCGGGGCCGGGGTGGCGGGTGCCTGCGCGAGGGCGGGCGCTGCTACCGTCAGCGCAGCGACGAGCCAGAGGCTGGAGGCGCGCATCACTCGGCCGCCTGGGGAACAGACTTCTGCACCTTCACATAGTCGGCGATGCGATCAGCCACGTCGCGGCCGTCACGGATGCCCCACACGACGAGCGAGGCGCCGCGGACGATGTCGCCGGCCGCAAAGACACCGGGCAGGCTGGTCATCATGCTGCGGCGGTCCACGCTCAAGGTGCCCCAGCGGGAGACCTTCAGGCCGGGCTCGCCGAACATGGTCGGCAGATCCTCGGGGTCGAAGCCCAGGGCCTTGATGACGAGGTCGGCCGGCTCGGTGAAGGAGCTGTTGGGGATGGGCTCGACCTGCTGGCGGCCGGTGGCGTCGGGAAGGCCAAGATGCATGCGGGTGACGCGCACGCCGGTGACCTTGCCCTCGCCCTCGAAGCCCTCCGGTGCGGTAAGCCAGGAGAAGCGCACGCCTTCCTCCTCGGCATTGTGCACCTCCCGCATGGAGCCGGGCATGTTGGCCTTGTCGCGGCGGTAGAGGCAGGTGACGGAGGCCGCGCCCTGGCGAATGGAGGTGCGGAGGCAGTCCATCGCGGTGTCGCCGCCGCCGATGACCACGACGCGCTTGCCCTCGGCGTTCAGTGCCCCGCTGTCGAATTCCGGCACGGCATCGCCCAGGCCCTTGCGGTTGGAGGCCGTGAGGAAGTCCATGGCGGGGACGACGCCGGAGAGGTGGGAGCCTGGCACCTGGATGTCGCGCGCCTTGTAGACGCCTGTGGCGATCAGCACGGCGTCATGACGCTCGCGCAGCTCGGCCAGGGTGACGTCGCGACCGATCTCGCAATTCATATGGAAGGTGATGCCGCCTTCCGCGAACTGGGCGGTGCGGCGGGTGATGACCTCCTTCTCCAACTTGAAGTTGGGGATGCCGTAGATCATCAGGCCACCGGCGCGGTCGTAGCGGTCATAGACATGGACCTGCCAGCCCTGGCTGCGCAGGCGCTCGGCGGCGGCGAGGCCGGCCGGGCCGGCGCCGATGATGCCGACGGAGTGGTCCAGTTCCCGCGTGGGCTGCGGCGGCTTGACCCAGCCCTTCTCCCAGGCGGTGTCGTTGATGTAGCGCTCGACGGCGCCGATCGTGACGGCGTTGAAGCCCTTCTCGATAACGCAGTTGCCCTCGCAGAGGCGGTCCTGCGGGCAGACGCGGCCGCAGATCTCCGGGAAGGTGTTGGTGGCGGAGTTGACCTCATAGGCCTCCTCCAGCCGGCCCTCAGCCGTGAGCTTCAGCCAGTCCGGGATATTCTGCTGCAACGGGCAGTGGACAGCACAGAAAGGCACGCCGCACTGGGAGCAGCGGCTGGCCTGTTCCGAGGCGCGGGCCGGGTCGAACCGGTCATAGATTTCGTTGAAATCCTCGCGTCGGATGGTGGCCGGGCGCTTCTCGGGCGTCTGCTGAGAAAGGCGGACGAATTGCAGCATGCGCTCGGCCATAGGGCGCGATCCTTGCTAGTCGGGAACAATGCCGGGCGGGGGACGAGCCCCGCGACACGGCGCCTTTTGGCATAGCGAAAATGGTTCCGCGAGTTCAAAAATGCCGATATGACAGGGTTGCTGACTATATTTGTCGTGAGTGCAGCCGCATTCCGTTGCGACCCATTCTCAACGCCACAAGAAACGTCCGGTTCGGTCCTTTCACGCCGGAACCGTGGCCCGGTGCCCTCCCCCTTTGCGAAAGCGGGACAGATAGCCGGGCAGGATGGTCTCCATGGCTGTTGGCTCGACGCCAAGTTCCCGAAGGCCGGGCGCGCCTGGGGCAGGAAGGTTGTCGATTTTCAGCTGGCGGATCTGGTCCCGGGTAATCGGGGGGCTGGGCATCCAGCCCGTCAGGCTGGCCAGGAAATTGGCCATACCTTCCGGCACCTCCACGATCCGGCGGCGGCGGCCGATCACCTCCAGCATATACTCCATCAGCGCGCGGAAGCTGGCGGCGCGGGGGCCAGCCAGATCATAGGTGCGGCCAGCGGCTTCCGGATGGTCCAGCACGGCCAGCGCGGCATCGGCCACGTCGCCAACATAGACGGGCTGGAAGCGGGTGTTACCACCGATCACGGGCAGGACGGGCATCAGGCGCGCCATGCCGGCGAAGCGGTTGAAGAAGCTATCCTCCTGCCCGAAAACAATGGACGGGCGCAGAATCACGGCCCGCGGAAAGGCCTCGCGCACCGCCGCCTCCCCTTCCGCCTTGCTGCGGGCGTAGAGGCTGGGTGAGGCGGGGTCTGCGCCAATAGCGGAGATATGGACGAAATGGGCCACGCCCGCCCCGGCGCAGGCCCGGGCCATGCGGCCGGGAAGCGCGCCATGAATTCGCGTGAAGTCGCCCTGGCGGCGTTCCGAGAGGATGCCGATGAGGTTGACCACGATCCCGGCGCCCGAGACGGCGCGGGCCAGTTCGGCGTCATTCAGGGACTGGGCGCCGTAGGGGACAATCTGGCCGACCTGACCCTGGGTCATCAGGCTACGCGCTGCCTCCGGCGAGCGGGTAACGACGCGGACCACATAATCCTGATGCGCGAGGCGCTTCACGACATAGCGGCCGATGAACCCGGTGCCGCCGAAGACCACCGCGATGCGACGCTCCATTCCCGTTCCTCCAGATTCATAACTGCGCCGAACATCTAGGTGCGCCCGGGGTGTAAATCATTGGGTCCGCCCGGGGTCTTCCCGGGCGTCGCCAAGACGGTGCGGCCGCCCGCGAAATCATCGGCGGGGTGCCTTGACGGACCGTGCGCCTGCCCATAGAAGCCCGCACACGCCGACGCGATGAGCGAGGCGGCCGGCCCCCTTGCCCAGGTGGCGGAATTGGTAGACGCGCAGGTTTCAGGTACCTGTGACCGCAAGGTTGTGAAGGTTCGAGTCCTTTCCTGGGCACCATCCTCCGGCAGTTGACCGGAGGCGTATCGATCGGGTGGAGCGCCCCCGCCATGGGAAGCACGCTCTTTATGCCCAACGCCACCATTCATCTTCATCAGGATGACCTCCCGGACGGGCTTACGCTCGGTCCCGTGGTTGCCATCGACACGGAAACGATGGGGCTGAACCCGCATCGGGACCGGCTCTGCCTGGTGCAACTCTCCTCTGGGGATGGCACGGCGCATTGCGTGCAGATCCGGCCACCCAGGCTCGGTGGGCCGGCGCTTGCGGATGGCCATGCGGATTGCCCGAACCTCAAGGCGATGCTCACCGACCCCGCGACGGTGAAGCTGTTCCATTTCGCGCGCTTCGACGTGACCATCCTGCGCCAGGCGCTGGGGGTGGCGGTGGCGCCGGTGCGCTGCACGAAGATCGCCTCCAAGCTCGTGCGGACCTATACGGACCGGCATGGGCTGAAGGATCTCTGCCGGGAACTGCTGGGCGTCGAAATCTCGAAGCAGCAGCAGAGCAGCGACTGGGGCGCGGCGGAACTGACGCCGGACCAGTTGGCTTATGCGGCCTCGGACGTGCTTCACCTGCATGCTCTCTGGGCCCGGCTGGAAGGCCTCTTGCGGCGCGAGGGCCGGCTGGAGATCGCGGAGGAATGCTTCCGCTTCCTGCCGACGCGCGGGGCGCTGGACCTGCTCGGCTATGGTGAGCCGGATATCTTCTCGCATTGATGCAGCGGCCGGACACGCTCTGGCACGATTCTTGATACGCGTTAGCGCTCAACCGCGTTGACCCCATGGCCGGGCGGCCTCATACAAAGGGGGTGACCGTTCGAGCCTCTTTTCCTCCCGATGCCGAGCCGAATGCAGGCCCCCAGGAGCGGGAGGCGGCCGGTGAGGCGCGCGCGGATGGCGTGCCCGAGGATGGAGCCTCCGTTCGGGGGGCTGTCCCGCTCGCTGCGGTGGACCAGTGGCATGAGCGGCCGGTGCCTTCGCGCGCGCGGCGGAACTACAGCCACGGATCGATCCTGCGCCGCCGCGTGATGGTGCAGTTGCTGAAATACCTTTTGCCTGCCGGCGCGCTGGCCCTGCTCGCGGCTATCGTGCTCTGGCCGGAAATTGACCGGAACACCGAGAATGCCCGCCTTTCCTTCCGCCGGCTCAGCCGGCTCACGCCCGAGGCGGTGCGGGTGGTGGACCCGCGCTACCAGGGCGTGGACGAGCAAGGGCGGCCGTATAACGTGACCGCCTTCCTCGCCACCCAGCCCGGGCAGGCCAACATCGTGGACCTGGACACGCCGCGCGGGGACATGACGCAGGCCAATGGCGGTTGGGCCTTGGTCGAGAGCCGCAATGGGCGCTTCGACCGTGAGGCCGGCATTCTCGAACTCTGGACGGATGTGACGGTCTGGCAGGATGACGGAACCTTGATCGAGACCCAGGAGGCGCGGGTGGATGTGAAGGGCGGCAACGCCGAGGGCGACCGCCCTGTCGCGGCCCAGGGAAGTTTCGGGACGGTGGCCGGGGAAGGCTTCCGGCTGCGCGACCGCGGCGCTGTGGTGGTGTTCACCGGCAATGCGCGCGCGGTGCTGGAGGGCGGCAAGTGACGGCGCTGCGCCTTTCGCTGCTCGCGGGGCTTGCGGCCGCGCCGCTGCTGGCCATGCCAGCCATCGCCCAGCCGCTGGACCTCTCGGGCGGCGGGCCGGTGGAGGTGACCTCCACGGACGGGATCGAGTGGCGGCAGAACGAGCAGGTGGTGATCGCGCGCGGCAATGCCCGGGCGGTGCGCGATGGAGTGATCGTGGATGCGGACCGGCTGATCGCCCGCTATCGGCCCCGGGCCGGGGCCAATGGGCAGCCCTCCGGCGCCCAGGCCGGCGAGAACCCGATGTCCGGCGGCGAGATCTACCGGCTGGAGGCCGAGGGATCGGTCCGGATCAACAGCCAGACCGACCATGCCGAGGGCGACCGCGCTGTCTATGACATGGACCAGGCGGTGATGGTCCTGACCGGGCGCAACCTGAAGCTGACCACCCCGACCGACACGATCACCGCGCGGGACAGCCTGGAATACTGGTCGCAGCGCCGCATGGCCGTGGCGCGCGGCGACGCACGGGTGAACACGACGGATAACCGGCAGATCAGCGCCGACACGCTGGTGGGCTATTTCCTGGAACAGACGCCGCCGGCGCAGCAGGCCGCGGCGCGTAGCCCTGCCCAGCCCCAGCAGGGGCCGGCCATCCGCACGCCGGCCGCAGCGCCGGGTGCCGCCCCCCAGGGACAGGGCCAAGCGCGGCAGGTGCCTGGCGAGGGCTCCAAGCTCGACCGCGTGGAGGTCTTCGGCAATGTCGAGATCCGCACGGAAACCGAGGTCGTGCGAGGAGACCGGGGGGTCTACAGCCCGGTCACCGGCCTCGCGCGGGTACTGGGCAATGTCCACATCACGCGGGGGCCGAACCAGCTCCAGGGTCAGGAAGCTATTGTGAATCTGCGTACCGGCGTCTCGCGCCTCGTCTCCGCCCCTGGCCAGCGCGTGCAAGGGTTGGTGCTGCCTTCCTCCGGACAGGAGGGGGCGGGGCAAGGCGCCGGGCAAGGCGCCGCCCCGGGGCGCACGCGATGAGCGCGGCCCTTCGTTCCATGCCCGGGGATTCGGGCCTCGTCGCCCGGTCGCTCGGCAAGCGGTACAAGAAGCGGCCGGTGGTGCGGGGCGTTTCCCTCAGCCTGAGGCGGGGCGAAGCCGTGGGGCTGCTCGGGCCCAACGGCGCCGGCAAGACCACTACCTTCTATATGATGACCGGGCTGGTCCGGCCGGATGAGGGGCAGGTCTTCCTGGACGGCCACGACGTGACCATGCTGCCCATGTACCGGCGGGCGCGGCTTGGCCTGGGCTATCTGCCGCAGGAGGCCTCGATCTTTCGGGGGCTGTCGGTGGAGGACAACATCCGCGCCGCGCTGGAGGTGGTGGAGCCCAGCCGCGAGCGGCGCGAGGAGATGCTGGACTCGCTGCTACAGGAATTCGGCATCGCGCATCTGCGCCGGGCGCCGGCGCTGGCCCTTTCGGGCGGAGAGCGGCGGCGCTGCGAGATCGCGCGGGCCCTGGCGACGCATCCCGCCTACATCCTGCTGGACGAGCCGCTGGCCGGCATCGATCCGATCGCGGTGGGTGAGATCCGCGACCTGGTGAAGCACCTGAAGAACCGCGGCATCGGCGTGCTGATCACGGAACACAATGTCCGGGAGACGCTGGCGATCATTGATCGGGCTTACATCCTGCATGATGGGCAGGTGCTGATGGAGGGCGTCCCGCAGGAAATCGTGGCGCATGAGGGCGTGCGGCGCGTCTATCTGGGTGAGAAGTTCAGCCTGTGACCCGGCGTGGCACCTTCGCCGGATCGTGGGGTCCCGTCCCTGCCGGGTTTGCTGCCGATCCGTTTCCTTTTCGTGCATCCGGCAAGCAGGGAGCCGAGCGGCCCGCGGAACTGAATGACCTGCGCTCGCGGATGGAGTCCGCGCGATAGATGGTCTCGCTCGCGCCAAGGCTGGATTTCCGGCAGACGCAGCAGCTGGTGATGACGCCGCAGCTGCGGCAGGCCATCAAGCTGCTGCAGTCCAGCAACCTCGAGGTTTCGGCCTTCGTCGAGGAGGAGCTGGAGCGGAATCCGATGCTGGACCGGGAGGAGAGCAGCACCCCCGTTGCACCGGAGGCGCTGGTGCCGGATTGCTTCGAGGCCGCTTCCTCCTCCGTCATGCCGGATGAGGCGGCGAGCCCGATCGAGGCGGACTGGTCGGCGGGCTATGAGAGCGGGGATGCGCTCTATCCGGCGTCGCGCGGGGCGCGGGCGGATGCCTGGGACGATGATGGGCGCAGCCTGGAGGAGATCGCGGGGGAGCGGCCGCGATCGCTGCGCGAGCTGCTGGCGGAGCAGGCGCGGCTGGCCTTCGCGGATCCGCGCGACCGGCTGATCGCGGGGCAGATGATCGCGGCGCTGGACCCGGCCGGGCGGCTGGCCATGACGAATGCGGCGATCGCGAAGGCGCTGGGCTGCGAGGAGGCTGTCGTGGCCGCCGTGCGCACCCGGATGCAGCGCTTCGAGCCGACCGGGCTGTTCTGTGCCGACTTGCGCGAATGCCTGGCTGTGCAACTGGCCGAGTTGAACCGGCTGGACCCGGCGATGCAGGCCTTGCTGGACAATCTGGAGCTGCTAGCGCGGCGTGACACGGCCGGGCTGCTGCGGATCTGCGGCGTGGATGCCGAGGATCTGGCGGGGATGGTGGCGGAAATCCGGCGCCTGAACCCGAAGCCGGGTGCCTCGGTGGATGTCGACCCGGCCCCGCTGGTCGTGCCGGATGTGCTGATGCGGCGGCTGCCCGACGGAACCTGGCTTCTGGAGCTGAATCCGGAGACCCTGCCCCGGGTACTGGTGAATCGCGGCTTCCATGCCACTGCCCAGACCGGCGCCCGCACCAAGGAGGACAAGGCCTTCCTGGCGGAGAAGCTGCAGGCGGCGAACTGGCTGGTGCGGAGCCTGGAGCAGCGGGCCAATACGATCCTGCGGGTGTCGACGGAGATCGTCAGGCGGCAGGAAGGCTTCTTCCGCCACGGCGTCGGCCATCTGCGGCCGTTGATCCTGCGGGACGTGGCGGATGAGCTGGGGATGCATGAGAGCACCGTGTCCCGGGTGACCGCCAACAAATACATCGCGACGCCGCGGGGAACGCTGGAGCTGAAATACTTCTTCACCACGGCAATTGCCGGCACCCGTGGCGGGGAAAGCTTCAGCGCCGAGGCCATCCGGCACCGCATCCGCGACATGGTGGATGCGGAGACGGCACATGACATCCTCTCCGACGACGCCATTGTGGAGCGGCTGCGGGGCGAGGGGGTGGACATTGCCCGCCGCACGGTCGCCAAGTACCGGGACGCGCTGCGCATTCCCTCTTCGGTGCAGCGCAAGCGGGAAAAGTCGGTTCCCGCTCTTTAGGGCAGATTCGCCCGGAGGCCCGGATCTTCTCTTCCGGCAGCAAGACAGGGCGGTACCTTTCCCGATAGCCCTCGGGCCCATCATGCGTGCCGAACGCCCTGCCCTCCTCTCCCCAGCGGGACTTCGCCTTCGGCCATTCCGCCAGGGGCCATCTGCGCTCTGTCCCCTTTAAACGACCCGGCCCTGGCCACAGGTCAAAGATGTTACAAAACGGAAAAAGGGGAACGTTCCATGCGCATCACGGTCGCGGGAAAGGGTGTCGAGACCGGGGAGGTCTTGAAGGCCCATGTGACGGAAGGGTTAAGCGCGGTCGCCCGGAAGTATTTCGACCACGCGCTGGATGCGCATGTGACCTTCCGCAGGGACCGCGCCTTCTTCGTCTGCGACATCAATCTGCGGGCCGGGCGCGGCCTGAGCATGCGGGGCGAGGGAGAGGGCATCGACGCCCACCGGGCCTTCGCCGATGCCGCGGCCCATATCGGCAAGCGGCTGCGCCGCTATCGCCGACGCGTGAACGAACATGCGCGCAGTCTGGCGGAAGAGCGCGACCCGGTCACCGAGACCGCTCGCAGTGTCGTGCTGCGCGAGGAGTCGGATGAGGCCGACCATGAGCTGGTGGTGACGGCTGAGGGCTATATTGATGGGGCCGTGATCACGGAGAACCCCACCGAGATCAGCCGCCTGACCCTGCCCGAGGCGGTGATGCGCCTCGACCTCTCGCAGGAGCCGGTCCTGATGTTCCGCAACGGCGGCACAGGCGTGCTGAACGTGGTCTACCGCCGAGCCGACGGGCATGTCGGCTGGATCGACCCGCAACGGGCCTGACGGAACTGGCGCATGCCGGACGGGGAGGCTTCGCGCCTCCCCGCTCGCGGTCAGTGCACCAGAACGGGCGCCATCTCATGCTGGAGGATGGCGGCGATGGCCAGGGCCTCTGTCGGGGCCGCACCGATGGGCGTGCCGTCCGCGGCGTGGATGGCCACCGCGTGGGTGCCATTCACGGTCACCGGGCGGATATAGGCCATTTCCTGCGCGCCGAAGCGGGCCCAGTCGAGGGCCGACAGGTTACGAAGCGTGGTGGTCGGGTTCGGGTTCATCCTTGTCTCCTCGCCCGCAGCCGAAATGGCCTGCAGGCTGGTAACGCCCGTTGTGCCTCCCGGTTCGGCAAGGCCTTCAGGGCGGGGAAAATCCGGGGTGGCGGGCGCCGCCCCGGGAACTCAGGCTTGGCCATCCACCAGCGGGCGGTTGCGGCCATTGATCTGGATGGTCCGCACGCGGACCTCCGGCTGCGGGCGCCGCAGCTCCACATGGAGGAGGCCGTTATCGAGCCAGGCGCCCTCGATCTCGATGCCTTCGGCGATGACGAAGGCGCGCTGGAACTGCCGGGCCGCAATGCCGCGATGCAGGAAGATGCGGCCTTCCGAATCGTCCTTCTGGCGGCCGCGGATCACGAGCTGGTTGTCCTCCTGCGTGATCTGGAGGTCCTCCATGGCGAAGCCCGCCACGGCCAGGGTGATTCGCAGCCTGTCGGCGGCGATCTGCTCTATATTGTAGGGTGGATAGCCATCGGCTGTTTTCTGGACGCGATCGAGCATCTGCTCGAGATGGTCGAAGCCCAGGAAGAGCGGCGATCCGAAGACCGGCGAACGCGACATGAAGCGGCATCCTCAAGGAAGCGAAGCCACGGGGACCGGCCCGTCAAGGCACCGGCCCACGGCACCGATATTGGCAATCCGCGAGACGGTTGCAAGATCGGGGGCGGCGTTCCGGCCACTCGGCTTCCTTGCCGATCAAACATTTCGCCCGGGCGCGATCTGCCCTACATGCGGCGCCGAACGCTTTCCGATCGCCCGCCCAGAGTACCGCCCAGAGTCATGACCGACACCGACGTCCCCCTCCTTCCCGTCCTGCTCCATCCCGCGCCCATCCTGCGCGCCAAGGCACGGCCCGTGGCCGAGGGCGATGCGGACAAGGTGCGCGAACTCGCGCCGCGCATGCTGGCCACCATGTACAAGGCGCCAGGCATCGGGCTGGCCGCGCCCCAGGTGGGCGAAGGGCTGCGGCTGGTGGTGATCGACATCCAGAAGGACGGTGCGCCAGGGCCGATGGTGCTGGTGAATCCCGAGATCGTGGCGGCCAGCGAAGAGCGGGCCGTGCGGGAGGAGGGCTGCCTCTCCATCCCCGGGCAATATGCGGATGTGGAGCGGCCGGCGCGGGTGAAGGTGCGCTGGCGGGAGCTGGACGGAACGCGGCGGGAGATGGAGGCGGATGATCTTCTGGCCACCTGCCTGCAGCATGAGATCGACCATCTGGACGGCATCATGTTCACGGATCGGTTGAGCCCGCTGAAGCGGAACATGCTGCTGAAGAAGTTCCTGAAGGAGCAGAAGCTGAAGTCGCGGGAGGCGATGTGAGCCGCAAGCTCCGGCTCGCCTTCATGGGCAGCCCGGCCTTTTCCGTGCCGGCGCTGCGGGCGTTGCATGCGGCGGGGCATGAGATCGTGGCCGTTTACGCGCAGCCTCCGCGGCCGGCGGGACGGGGGCAGAAGGAGACCCCCTGCCCCGTTCACCAGGCGGCGCTGGAGCTGGGCTTGCCGGTGCGGACGCCTGCGCGGGTGCGGCGCGACGTGGCGGAGCATGAGGCCTTCGCGGCGCTGGACCTCGATGCGGCGGTGGTGGTCGCCTATGGGCTGATCCTGCCGAAGCCGATGCTGGACGCACCCCGGCGGGGCTGCCTGAACATTCATGCCAGCCTGCTGCCGCGTTGGCGCGGGGCGGCGCCGATCCATGCGGCGGTGCTGGCGGGGGATGCCGAGACGGGCATCACTATCATGCGCATGGATGAGGGGCTGGATACCGGGCCCATGCTGCTGCGCGAGGCTATCCCCATCGGGCCTCGCGATACGACGCCCATGGTGCATGACCGGCTCTCCGAGATCGGGGCGCGACTGATCTTGCGTGCGCTGGAGGAGGATCCGCCAGCGGTGCCGCAGCCGGAGGAAGGCGCGAGCTATGCGCCCAAGCTCGGCAAGGAGGATGGGCGGCTGGACTGGTCGCAGCCGGCTGAGGCGCTGGACCGGCGGGTGCGCGCGATGAATCCCTGGCCCGGCGCCTTCACCAGCCTGGGTGGCGAGATGCTGCGGGTGATCGCGGCGGAACCGGCGGCGGGGCGGGATGCCGCGCCGGGAACGGTGCTGGACGATGCGCTGCTGGTGGCCTGCGGCGGCGGCACTGCGCTGCGCCTGACCCGCGTCCAGAAGGCCGGGCGGGCGGCGATGGACGCGCTGGCTTTCCTGCGCGGCACGCCGGTGCCGGCCGGCACGCTGCTGGGCTGACATGCCGCGCTACGCCCTGCTGATCGAGTATGATGGCACGCCTTTCGTGGGCTGGCAGCGGCAGGCCGATGGGCTTTCCGTGCAGCAGGTGCTGGAGGAAGCCGCCGCGCCGCTGAATGGGGGCGTGGTGCCGGTGATCGGCGCCGCCGGGCGCACGGATTCCGGGGTGCATGCGGAGGGGCAGGTCGCGCAGGTGGATCTTT
This sequence comes from Roseomonas chloroacetimidivorans, assembly GCF_049629625.1. Classification (NCBI taxonomy): domain Bacteria; kingdom Pseudomonadati; phylum Pseudomonadota; class Alphaproteobacteria; order Acetobacterales; family Roseomonadaceae; genus Roseomonas; species Roseomonas chloroacetimidivorans. The sequence goes on from NZ_JBNBZS010000001.1 coordinate 302,557, forward strand.
CGATCGACCTGCCGCCAGAGCGGGTGCGGGAGGCACTGAACACGCGCACGCGGCCGCATCCGGTTTCCGTGCTGGCGGTGGTGCGGCCCTATGAGGAGTGGAATGCGCGCTTCTCGGCAGTACACCGGGCCTACCGGTACCGCATCCTGAACCGGCGGGCGCGGCCCGCGCTGGAGATGGGGCGGGTCTGGCATGTGACGCAGCCGCTGGATGCCGCGGCTATGCATGAGGCGGCACAGCGCCTGCTGGGGCGGCACGATTTCTCCGCCTATCGCGCGGCTTCCTGCCAGGCGAAGGATGCGCTGCGGACGCTGGACCGGCTGGATGTGTCGCGCCACGGCGAGGAGATTGTCGTGCAGGTGGAGGCGCGGTCCTTCCTGCATCATCAGGTCCGGAACATGGTCGGCACGCTGGCCATGGTGGGCTGGGGGCGCCGGGGCGTGGAATGGCCGCGCGCGGTGCTGGATGGGCGGGACCGGCGCAAGGCCGGGCAGACGGCGCCGCCGGAAGGGCTATGCTTCCTGCGCGTGCGCTACGATCCGCCGCTGGACTGGGGCTGAGGCATCAGCCGCCCGTCGGAAAAGGCAGAGCCTCGCCCAGGGCGCGGAGATGGGTGGCGGGAATGGCCGTCTCGACGAAGGCGGCGTTGCCGTTCAGGCGGATCCGGATCGGCGTTCCGGCCTCGGCCGCCTGGCGCAGCGCGGCGGGCGGAAAAGTGAGAAGCAGGGTTTCGGTGTAGAGGCAGGCGGGTGTGCCCAGGCAGTCGCTGGCCCGGTTCAGAACCTGGACCTCGATACCCGGGGCCTGCCGGCTTTCGGCATTGGAAAAGCCGCCGAAGCCGCGTGCATTGCTGACACTGACCAACGCGCGGTAGCGCACCGGAGCGCCGTTGCGCGGGCGTTCGGCGCCGAAGCCGGTGACGATCATGGGCAGGCTGCCGGGCGAACCGGATTGGAGGCGCGGCGCGACGGTGTAGAGGGTGGCGCCGGGGGTTTCCTGGGCCTGCACCGTGGCCGGACGCTCCGCCGCGCGGCCCCTTCCGAGGCCGCGGGCATCGAGGTTGGCCTCGGCTCGCAGGGAGCGGAGCGCGTCGGCGCCCGGTTGCTGCGCGCAGCCCGCGATGGCGAGCAGCGGCAGCGCCCTGGCGATCTGGCGCAGGCGGCGCGGGATTATCGCCCCTTCTCCTTCCGCCAGGCGGCGAAGAGCTCCAGGTTCTTCGGATCGGTGGCGGGATAAAGGCCCCTGATGGATTGGCCGGCCCGCACGCGCTCCGTCACGAAGTCCTCATAGGCTGTCATCTCCACGGCCTCGTCGGCGACTTCGTCGGCGATTTCCTGGGGAATGACGATGACGCCGTCTCCGTCGCCCACGATCACGTCACCCGGAAAGACCGGGGCATCGCCGCAGCCAATGGGAACGTTCAGGTCGATCGCGTGGTTCAGCGTGAGGTTGGTCGGGGCGGAGGGGCGGCTGTGATAGGCGGGGATGTCGAGTTCCGCGATCTCCTGCGCGTCGCGGAAGCCGCCATCCGTCACCACCCCGGCGACGCCGCGCATCATCAGGCGGGTGACGAGGATCGAGCCGGCGGAGGCGGCGCGGGCATCCTTGCGGCTGTCCATCACCAGCACGGCGCCGGGCGGGCAGGTTTCCACGCCCTTGCGCTGCGGGTGCTCGGGATCCCTGAAGACCTCAAGCTTGTTGAGATCCTCGCGCGCAGGGATGTAGCGCAGGGTGAAGGCCTCGCCGACCATACTCTCCTTGCGCGGGCGAAGCGGCCGCACATCCTGGATGAACTGCTGGCGGAAGCCGCGCTTGAAAAGCGCGGTTGCCAGTGTGGCGGTGCTGACGCCCTTCAGCTTCTGGCGCGTCGCGTCGGACAGGGGCATGGAGGTTTCCTCAGTAGATGACCGGCTCGGGGACCGGGGCGCCGAATTCGGTGCGCAGGAAGTCGAAGTCGCAACCTTCGTTCGCCTGCTGGATGTGCTTGGTGAACATGTAGCCATAGCCGCGTTCGAAGCGCGGCTCGGGTGCCTTCCACTCGGCGCGGCGGCGGGCCAGCTCTTCCTCGGAGACCTCCATGTTGATGCTGCGCGCATCGACATCGACGGTGACGATGTCGCCCGTGCGGAGCAGGGCGAGCGGGCCGCCGATATAGGATTCGGGAGAGATATGCAGCACGCAGGCGCCGTAGGAGGTGCCGGACATGCGGGCATCGGACATGCGCATCATGTCGCGCAGGCCCATCTTCAGCAGCTTCTTGGGCATGGGGAGCATGCCCCATTCCGGCATGCCGGGGCCGCCTTGCGGGCCGGCATTGCGGAGGACCATCACCGTGTCGGGGGTGAAGGGGTAGTTCTCGTCCTCCACGGCCTTCTTCATGGAGGGATAGTCGTCGAAGACCACGGCCGGGCCGGAATGCTTGAGGAAGCGCTGGTCCATGGCGGCAGGCTTGATGACGCAGCCATCGGGGGCGAGGTTGCCCTTCAGCACCGCCAGCGAGCCCTCCCCGTAGATCGGATTCGAGACGGGGCGGATGACGTCGTCGTTGTAGACACGGGCGCCCTCGATGTTCTCGCCGAGGGTCTTGCCCGTCACGGTGAGGCAGGACAGGTCCAGGTGCTCGCGGATGTTGTTCATCAGCGCCCGGATGCCGCCGGCGTAGAAGAAGTCCTCCATCAGATACTGGTTGCCGGAGGGGCGGACATTGCCGATCACCGGCACGCGGCGCGAATAGCGCTCGAAATCCTCCAGCCCGATATCCTGACCGGCGCGGCGGGCCATGGCGATCAAATGGATGATGGCGTTGGTGGAGCAGCCCATCGCCATGGCGACGGCGATCGCGTTTTCGAAGGCTGCCCTGGTCTGGATCTTCTGCGGCGTCAGGTCTTCCCAGACCATCTCCACGATGCGGCGGCCGCTTTCGGAGGCCAGGCGGATATGGCCAGAGTCGGCGGCGGGGATGGAGGAGCCCCCGGGCAGGACCATGCCGGCCGCTTCGGCGATGGCGGTCATGGTGCTGGCTGTGCCCATGGTCATGCAGGTGCCGTAGGAGCGGGCAATGCCGCCTTCCACCCCCAGCCAATCCTGGTCGGTGATCTTTCCGGCGCGCAGCTCGTCCCAGTACTTCCAGCTATCGGAGCCGGAGCCGAGAACCTTGCCCTGCCAGTTGCCGCGCAGCATCGGGCCGGCGGGCAGGAAGATGCAGGGGATGTTCATGCTGGTGGCACCCAGCAGCAGGCCGGGCGTGGTCTTGTCGCAGCCGCCCATCAGCACCGCGCCGTCCACGGGATGGGAGCGCAGAAGCTCCTCTGTCTCCATGGCCAGGAAGTTGCGGTACATCATGGTGGTCGGCTTGACGTAGCTCTCCGAGACGGAGATCGCCGGCAGCTCGACCGGGAAGCCACCGGCCATGAGGATGCCGCGCTTCACGTCATCCACGCGCTGCTTGAAATGCACGTGGCAGGGGTTGAGGTCGGACCAGGTGTTGACGATGGCGATGACCGGCTTGCCCGTCCATTCCTCCGGCGCGTAGCCCATTTGCATGGCGCGGGAGCGGTGGCCGAAGCTGCGGAGATCGGCTGGCCCGAACCAGCGGGCGGAGCGAAGCTCGGCGGCTGTCTTGCGGGCCGGGCCTTGCTTCGTGCTGCCGGGCTCCAGCGGATCGGGCGGCAGGTTCGGGTCGTTTGCCATGGTCATTCTGCCTTCATGTCCTTTCCAGCGCTTCCCCTTGGCGGCGCCGCGAAGGCGGGCGCCGCTCATCGGCGAGGATAAGCCGGAACGCTAATCGATGGTGATATTGGCGCGCTTGGCAACCTCGCCCCAGCGCTTGGTTTCAGACTCGACAAAGGCGCGGAAGGCCTCGGGCGTACTGCCGACGGGGGTGATGCCCAGTTCGCGGAAGCGCTGCGCCACGACGGGCGTAGCGAGGGCCGCCGCGGCCTCCTGTTGCAGGCGCTGCACGATCGCGGGCGGCGTGCGGGCGGGTGCGAAGAAGCCGTGCCAGGAGAGGCTTTCAAAGCCGGGCACGGTTTCAGCGACGGCCGGGATATCGGGCGCGGCTTCGGCGCGTTCGCGGGAGGTGACGCCGAGGATGCGGAGCTTGCCTTCGCGCGCGAGCGGCCAGACGGAGGAGAAGTTATCAAAGGCGAGCGGCAGTTCGCCGGAGAGGAGCGCCGTGGTGACCTGGCCGCTGCCGCGATAGGGGACGTGCTCCATCTCCGTGCCGGTGAGCTGGCCGAACAGGGCGCCGGCGAGGTGGATGGAGGTGCCGACGCCGGAGGTGCCGAAGGCGAGGTCGCGCGGCGGGCGGGAGCGCAGCAAGGAAATCAGCTCGGCGACGTTCTTGGCGGGGAAGTTAGCCGTCACGGCCAGGGCATTCGGCTGGGTGGCGAGCTGCGTGATCGGGGCGAAGTCGCGCAGATTGTCATAGGGGATGCGCGGATAGATCGCGGGGTTGATCGCATGGCTGCTGATCGTGCCCAGGCAGATCGTGTAGCCATCCGCCGGCGCGCGCGCGCAGGCCTCGGAGCCGATATTCCCGCCGGCGCCGGGGCGGCTTTCCACCACGAAGGTCTGGCCCAGGGCCTTGCCCATCTCCGTGCTGACCAGGCGCGCGATGGTGTCAGAGGTGCCAGCGGAGAAGGGAACGATGAGGCGGATCGGCTGGGTGGGCCAGGACGGAGCCTGGGCGGAGGCGGGCAGCGCGGCGAGCGAGAACAGCGCCGCGGCTGCAATGCGGCGGGTGATGAGACGCATGAAACGTTCCCCTTGCTGCGCGGCTTGGCCGCTGTCATTCATCCCTTCCGACATCTGATATATGAGATGCAGGCGAGTCAAGCGGCGCTTTGGAAGGCCGAAGTGGGGCTGCTAAGGAGGAATGGGCCATGACACTCCTGCGCTCTTCTGACCGGACCGATGCGGGGCCGGGCGCTGCCGCCACGCCGGAGGGCGGGCTGGACGGACTTTCGCCGCTCGGCCGGCGGAAATCGGCATCTGAACTTGCCTATGAGCAGCTGCGAGACGCGGTGATCTCACTGGCCCTGCCGCCAGGGACGGTGCTGGCGCGCGGGGCGATCGCGCAGCGGCTGGGGCTGAGCCAGACACCCGTACGTGAGGCGCTGATCCGGTTGCAGGAGGAGCGGCTGGTGGAGGTGGTGCCGCATTCGGCCACCCGCGTTTCCAAGATCGATCTGGCCAATGCGCGCGAAGCGCATTTCTTGCGGCTGTCCATCGAGCTGGAGATCGTGCGGCGGCTGGCGCAGGCGCCCTCCCCTGCCCTGGCGGGCATGCTTCAGGCCGGGATCGCGCGGATGCGGGCCGGGCTGGCGGCGGATGACCATGCGGGCCTTGCCAGCGCGGATGAGGCGTTCCACGCCGCGCTTTACGTGGCCGCCGGTGTGCCGGGGCTGCGGGATCTTGTGCATGGGCGGAGCGGACATCTGGACCGGTTGCGACGGCTGCATCTGCCCGCGCCGGGCAAGGCCGAAGCCATCCTGGGTGATCACGAGGAGCTAGCGGCCGCCATCCTGGCCGGCGATGCGATGCGGGCAGAGGCAAGGCTGCGCCAGCACCTGGCGGGCACCTTCGCGGAGGCCGACCGCCTGCGGGCCGCCTCGCCGGACTTCTTCAGCTAGGGCGCTGCTTCGAAGGCAGTCAAAGCCGGCTGTCTCGGCAGCCACCCTCACGCGCTCTTTAGATGAAAACTAGTTCACCTAGCCGAAACCTTCTGCGATGATTCCTGCCAGTCACAACAAAGGCAGGAAACGTCGCGCGTGCTTCCATCCCCCTTTTCCGGCCGGGATGATACCCGCCCGGGGATGGCATCTCGGGAGGAATCCCGCCTGGCAAGCTGCCCACATTCCGCGGGCGGCGTGGACGGCAATGGCTTCGGGCACTTCACCCTTCGGGGCAGTGCCCGGGCGTCAGACGGCTACCGAAGTCAGCTACACACCTGAACGCGCTCTACGCGCGGTCGCGTTGATCCCTGTCAGGCTGCCACCGCCGCGCCTTCCGCGCCGGCGCCATGATGCATGGCGCGCAGGCGGATGCGCACGGCCTTCGGAATGCATCGCTCCATGCTGGAGAATCTCGCCTTCGGCTTCGAGATTGCGCTGAGCTTTCAAAACCTTCTTTTTGCCTTTCTCGGGGCGCTGATCGGCACTGCCATCGGCGTGCTGCCGGGCCTCGGCCCCACCGCGACCATCTCCCTGTTGCTGCCGCTGACCTTCGGGCAGGATCCAACAACGGCGATCATCATGCTCGCGGGCATCTATTACGGCGCGCAGTATGGCGGCTCCACCACTGCGATTCTGCTGAACCTGCCGGGGGAAATCTCCGGCGTGGTCACCGCGATCGAGGGACACCAGATGGCGCGCCAGGGCCGCGCGGGCGCCGCCCTGACTGCCGCCGCCCTCGGCTCCTTCTTTGCCGGCACCATCGCCACCGGCGTGGTGGCGGCGGCGGGACCGGCCCTGACCTCGGTGGCACTCTCCTTCGGCCCGCCCGAGTACTTCTCGCTGATGACGCTCGGCCTCATCGTCTCCTGCGTGCTGTCGCAGGGGAATGTCTTCAAGGCAGTGTCCATGGTGATGCTGGGCGTCATGCTCGGCTTCATCGGCACCGATGTGCAGACGGGGCAGCAGCGCTTCACCTTCGGCGTGCCCGAATTGTCGGACGGCATCAATTTCGTCGTGCTGGCCATGGGCCTTTTCGGCGTCTCCGAGATCATCCTCAACCTGAGCAATCCGGAGAAGCGCGCCGGCAGCGTCGCCAAGCGCGGCAAGCTGTGGCTGACGCGGGAGGAGTGGCGCTACGCCGCACCGGCCAGCCTGCGAGGCACCGTGCTGGGGACGATGCTGGGCATCCTGCCCGGTGGTGGCGCCTCGATCTCCTCCTTCGGCTCCTACATGCTGGAGCGGAAGATCACGCGTCGCCCGGAGAAGTTCGGCCACGGCGCGATCGAGGGGCTGGCCGGGCCGGAGAGCGCCAACAATGCCGGCGCACAGAGCTCCTTTATCCCGCTGCTAACGCTCGGCATCCCGTCCAATGCCGTGATGGCGCTGATGGTCGGCGCGCTGATCATCCAGGGCATCCAGCCGGGCCCGCGCATGATGGAGGCGCAGCCCGGCCTATTCTGGGGGCTGATCTGCTCCATGTGGATCGGCAATGTCATGCTGCTGATCATCAACCTGCCAATGGTTGGGCTTTGGGTTCAGTTGCTGCGCGTGCCCTACAAGTTCATGTACCCGTCCATCCTGGTGTTCTGCTGCATCGGTGCCTACAGCCTGAACAACAGCGTTTTCGACGTGTACATGATGGGAGCGGCCTCGCTGCTCGGCTATATTCTGGCAAAGCTGAAACTGGACAGTGCGCCACTTCTCCTCGGCTTCGTGCTCGGCCCGATGATGGAGGAGCATCTGCGCCGCTCCATGCTGCTTTCGCGCGGGGACTGGATGACCTTCCTGGAACGGCCGATCAGCGCATCCCTGCTGGCGGTCGCGGCTGTAGCACTGTTGCTGATGATGTCGCCCGCGCTCCGGCGGAAGAAGGACGAGGCGCTGACCGAAGAGGTAGCGTGACCGGGCACGGCCAGGGAGGAAGCCCCTGGCCGTGGCTTCCGATCGACCACCCGAGCCGGATATTCGGCCAGGCGCTGCCCGGTGATGGGGTGGACCAGTTCATGCGGCAGCCCCGGCGGTTGCTCCTGCCCACCTGGCCTGTTTCCCTGTGCCAACGGGATTCGCACAGGGGGCTTCGAGCGGAATGGATCGACTCTTCAGGCTGGCCGAGAACGGCACCACGCCGCGGACGGAGATGGTGGCAGGCCTGACCACCTTCCTGACCATGGCCTATATCATCGTCATCAACCCGCAGATCATGGCCGCGGCCGGGATCGATGCGGGGGCGGCCTTCGTGGCCACCTGCCTGGCGGCGGCGATCGGCTGCGCACTGATGGCTTTCCTGGCGAATTACCCAATCGCCCTGGCGCCGGGGATGGGGCTGAACGCCTATTTCGCCTTCGCCGTGGTGGGCGGCATGGGGATCTCCTGGCAGGTGGCGCTGGGGGCGGTGTTCCTGTCCGGGATCATCTTCTTCCTGATTTCGCTGGCGGGGTTCCGGGAATGGCTGATCAACGGCATCCCGCTTTCGCTCAAGCTCGGTATCGCAGCGGGGATCGGGCTGTTTCTCGGGCTGATCGGGCTGAAGAATCTGGGGCTGGTGGTGGACCATCCGGCGACGCTGGTCGGGCTGGGCAAGGTGGCCTCCGCGCCGGTGCTGCTGGGCGCCGCGGGCTTCGTGGTCATCGCGGGGCTGGTGGCGCGGCGGGTGCCCGGTGCCATCGTCATCGGGATCCTGCTGACCGCCCTGGCGGGCATTCCCTTCGGTCTTACCACTTTCCAGGGCGTGATTTCCGCCCCGCCTTCGCTGGCGCCGACCTTCCTGCAGATGGACCTGGCGGGTGCGGTTTCCCTCGGCCTGTTCGCGGTGGTCTTCACCTTCTTCATGGTGGACCTGCTGGACAATGCGGGCACGCTGATCGCCACGACCCATCGTGCCGGGCTGATGCGGCCGGATGGTTCAGTGCCGCGCCTGGGGCGCGCGCTGATGGCTGACAGTGGCGGCGCGATGATCGGCGCGGTGCTCGGAACCTCCACCACCGTGAGCTATATCGAAAGCGCGGCGGGCATTCAGGCCGGCGGGCGCACGGGGCTGACGGCGCTGACGGTGGGCGTGCTGTTCCTGCTCGCGCTCTTTCTCGCGCCCGTTGCCACCTCGATCCCCGCCTTCGCCACGGCGCCGGCGCTGGTCTTCGTGGCCTGCCTGATGGCGCAATCGCTGAAGGACCTGGCCTGGGAGGATTCGACGGAATACCTGCCGGCCATCCTGGGCGCGATGGCGATGCCCTTCACCTTCTCCATCGCGACGGGAATCGGGCTGGGTTTCATCGCCTATGCGCTGATCAAGCTGGTGGCCGGGCGCGCGGGTGAGGTGCATGGGGCTGTGTGGCTGATCGCTGTGCTCTCGGCGGTGAAGTTCGCGCTGGGCTGAGCCAACGTGATGGCATGGGCATTGCTGCGTGCCGCCCGTTCCTAGCGGAGGACCGCGATATGCCCATGACTCCCGTTATTCCCGCCGGCTCCGGCAAGCCCATCGCACCCTTCTCGCCAGGGGCGATGGCGGATGGGGTGCTCTATATCTCGGGCACCCTGCCCTTCGACAAGGACAACAATGTCGTCCATCCCGGCGATGCGGCCGCCCAGGCCCGGCATGTGCTGGATCTGGTCAAGGGCGTGATCGAGGCTGCGGGCGGAACCATGGCCGATGTGACCATGAACCACATCTTCCTGACGGATTGGGCGAATTACGCGGCGATCAACGCCGTCTATGCCGAGTATTTTCCGGGCGACAAGCCCGCGCGCTACTGCATCCAGTGCGGGCTGGTGAAGCCGGAGGCGCTGGTCGAGATCGCGACCGTGGCGCATCTCCGCAAGTGAGGTTCGAGGTCACGGGAAAGCCGGGCGGGGAGGCGGTCGTCCTCTCCGCCGGGCTGGGCGGTGCGGCCGGGTTCTGGGCGCCGCAGCGCGCGGCGCTGGAGGAGCATTTCCGGGTCGTTGCCTTCGATCAGCGCGGCACCGGGCGCAATGCGGAGCCGCTGCCGGATGACTACACCATCGGCCATATGGCGGATGACGTCGTGCAGGTGCTGGACGCGGCCGGGATTGAACGGGCGCATTTCCTGGGACATGCGCTGGGCGGGTTGGTCGGGCTGGATCTGGCGCGGCGGCATCCCTCGCGCCTGGGGCGCTTCGTGCCGGTGAATGCCTGGGCGAAGGTGGAGCGGCATTCGGAGCGATGCTTTGACATCCGTATCGGAATTTTGAAGTCGCAGGGACCGGCGGCCTATGTCGCGGCCCAGCCGCTGTTCCTGCACACTGCGCCCTACATGGCCGAGCATTACGAGAAGCTAGACGCGGAGATCGCGCATGGCACCGCCCATTTCCAGGGCGAGGCCAATCTGCTGCGACGCATCGCGGCGCTACGGGCCTTCGATGCGCGCACTGACCTGGCGGGGATCACGGCCCCGACCCTCGTCGCGGCGTCTCGCGACGACCTGCTCGTGCCCTGGACGGCGTCAAAGGCACTGGCGGAGGAACTTCCGGACGCGCGGCTCTGGGTGACGGAGACGGGCGGGCATGCCTTCACGGTGGAGCAGCCGGAGGTGTTCAACCCCGTGCTGATCGATTTCCTTCTGGGGGAACGCGCCTGACCGGGGCGGGGCAGGCTTCGATGCACCGGCGGGGACCTGCCCTCGCCGGTGTGCTGTCGGGCTTGCTCCTGCTCGGCACCTCGCCGGCGGCGGGGCAGGACGGGCCCATTGAGCTGGCGGATGATCCCTTCGAGATTACCGATCCGATCGCGGCGGCGCCGGGCTCGGCGGAGATCGGCTTCACCGGGGTTTACGAGAGGGCACGGCGCGGACGGGTTCGCGGCACCGGGGCCGGTGATGTGGAGATGGAGTTCGGCGTGGCACCGCGCCTGGAACTCCGCCTCGGGCAGAGCGGGGCCTATGGCAATCTGGAGACACGCCGGCGGCTGGGTACCATTCCCGAGCTGACCGAGGGGCCGGCGGAAACGGAGCGCGCGCGATGGGGCGGCGAGACGCGGCTCGGGGCTCTCTACCAGTTGTCCGAGGGCCGGGGAGCCGCCCCGGCCGTGGGGCTGCTCGGGCGCGTGCGGACACTCTACGGCCCCGGGCGGACCGCCTATGAGGCGGAGGGCGTGGTGCTCATTGGCAAGACGATCGTCCGTGGCCCCCTGCCCTTCGGCGCGCATGTGAATCTCGGCTGGACGACCCGGCTGGATCCGCAGCCGGGGGAGCGGACCAACCGCTATCTGTTCAATGTCTCGCTGGGTCAGGCCGTGTCGAACGACACGGCGCTGGTGGTGACCTATGCGCGGTCGCAGCAGGAACGAGGGGATCGCGACTACAGCCTGGTGCAGGCCGGGTTCCGCCATCGCCTTCCCGGTGGCCGCGCGGTGATCGGATTGGCGGCCGGGGCCGGGCTGACCCGGGATTCACCGCGGTTCCAGATCGCCCTGGGGCTGCAATGGACGCTGAGCGAGTAGCGCAGGCTATGCCACCCCGGCGCGCCGCAGTTCCTCCTCCAGGCGGCCGGTCAGGAAGAGCCAGGCCATGCGGAGGTCGGATCCGAGCGACCAGAGGGGATGGGTGAAGGTCGCCGGGCGATTGCGTTCGATGATCATATGGCTGACCCAGGCGAAGAGATAGCCGCTGACAATCCCCGCCAGGACCAGCCACCACCGGCCGGTGGCTAGGCCGCCGAGAAAGAGCGCAATGCCCAGCAGCGTGCCCAGGACATGCACGCGCCGCGTCCGCGGGTCCGCGTGTTCCCGGAGGTAGTGGGGCCAGAACTCGGCATAGGTGGCGATGCGCTGGGACATGGGGGAAGCTAGCAGACCCGCGGCATGGCGGATCAAGCGCCTTCGGCTGCCGCGATGACACGGCCGGAGGAAATCGGCCCGAAGCGGTGGCCGGGTGCTTGAGCCCGGCACGCGCCTCCCGCACCCTGCTTCCCGACCACGCCGCAGTTCCATCGCGGCATGCGGAAACCTCCAGCCCGGTCCGGTCCCTTCCCCACCCGATGCCTGCTCCCGCCGCCTTCATCCCCTTCCGGAACCCTGCCTTCCGGATGCTCTGGATCGCGGTTCTCGTCAGCAATATCGGCGGGTGGATCCAGAGCACCGGGGCGGGGTGGCTGATGACCTCGCTTTCGCCCTCACCGGTCATGGTCAGCCTGGTGCAGGTGGCGACGTTGCTGCCGGTTTTCCTGCTTGCCCTGCCCGCCGGGGCACTGGCCGATATCATGGACCGGCGGCGCTTCCTGATCTGGACGCAGGTCTGGCTGATCGTCACAGCCCTGACGCTCTGCGCGCTGACGGCTGCGGGGCTGCTGGGGGCCTGGGGCCTGCTGGCGCTGACCTTCTGCATCGGCATGGGTTCGGCCGCGAATTTCCCGGCCTTCGGCGCCACCACGCCGGATCTGGTGCCGCGCGAGGATCTCGTGCAGGCCATCGTATTGAACAACATGGGCTTCAACCTGGCGCGCGCCGTCGGGCCGGCCCTGGGCGGGGTGGTCCTGGGCTGGGCGGGGGCGGAGCTGGCCTTCGCGATGAACGCGGCCTGCTTCCTGGTCCTGGTTGGGGCGCTGCTCCGCTGGAAACGCGAGCCCCGTGACGAGACGAGCCCGCGTGAGGGGCTGAAGGACGCCATGGCCAGCGGGCTGCGCTATGTGCTCGCCAGCCCGGTCATGCGCGGCATCATCATCCGCGCCGTGCTCTCCTTCTTCGCGGGCACGGCGGTCTGGGGTTTGCTGCCGTTGCTGGTGCGCTTCCAGCTCGGGCTGGGGCCGGAGGCCTTCGGACTGATGCTGGGGGCGATGGGGATCGGCGCGGTAGCGGCCAGCTTCGCGCTGCCGGCATTACGGAATTCTCTTTCCCGCTCGAATACGGTGCTGGCCTGCGGCTGTTCCATCGGGCTGTCGGTGATCCTGCTCGGGCTGTCGCGCCACTGGGTGCCGGCGGGGCTCGCGATGCTGCTTTACGGCGCTTCCTGGCTCGGGATGACGTCCACCCTGGGCGCGGCGGCGCAGCTGGCGGCGCGGCCCTGGGTGCGTGCGCGGGCACTCGGCATCTTCCAGTCAGCCACCTTCGCGGCCATGGCGCTCGGCTCGGCCATGGGCGGCGTAGGCGGTTCGCTCATCGGGGTGCCGCATACCTTGGTTGCCTTCGGAATCGCGAGCGTCGTGCTGCCCCTGTTGGTTCGTCACCTTCCGATAGAGACCACGCCCGCGGTGGCGGGGGGCGCCCCGATGGCGGAGCCGGTCCCGGACGCGCCGGCTCCCGAGTTGCTTCTGGCCCTGAAGGCCGACGAGGCGCGGCTGTTGGAGACGGTCCGCTATGTGGTTCCGTCGGCGTCGCGGGAAGCTTTTCTGGCGAGCATGGCCGAGGTGCGGGGGGTGCGGCTGCGGGCAGGCGCCACGCTGTGGCGCCTCTATGAGGATGTGGCGCATCCCGAGCGCTATGTGGAGCTGTGGACCGTCCGGTCCTGGACCGACCATCTGCGAGAGCAGTCACGGCTGAGCGAGGCGGACCACGCCATCCTCGCCAGGGCGGCTGGCTTCCAGCAGGAGGGTACTGCTGCGGAGGCCGAGCGGTTCATGCGACTGCCGGTCTGAGGAAAAACCCGGCGCAGGTGGCCCCGGAAGCCAGCGCTGCATCGGCCTTCCGCGCCGAAAATGGACGCCAGAGCCGAATCGCCCGATTGTCACGCGCCAGCCCCGGATCTTCCAGAGGCTGGCCCATGCGGGCGGCGCACAGCTGGATGACGGGGGAAACCTTCCTTTCCCTCGGGCATTCGGCTTGCCGAGGACGGGGACCACCCCATCATCCCTCCCGTCCAACAGACTCAGAGATGAAGGAGCCACAGGTGGCCAAGAGCGAACCCGGCAAGGTCCCGACCCGCAACGACACCCCGACGAACGGCAAGGCCGTCAGCATCGGCGTGCTCCAGGCCTGTCTGGCCGACATCATCGACCTGACCAATGCGACCCGCCAGGCGCATTGGAACGTCAAGGGCAGCCATTTCTATGGCCTGCATAAGATGTTCGAGGAATTCTACACCATCCTGAACGAGCAGAGCGACGAGCTGGCCGAGCGGGCGGTGCAGCTGGGCGGCATCCCGGATGGAACCACCCAGACCATCGGTGCCCAGACCCGCATCAAGCCCTATGATAACAAGCTGCTGGACGGGATGGATCACTGCCAGGCGCTGGCAGACCGCTATGCCCAGATGGCGCAGGCGCTGCGCGAGGGCATCGACACGACCGATGAGGCCGGGGATGCCGACACCTCCGACCTGCTGACCCAGGTCTCCCGCGAGATCGACAAGGCGCTGTGGATGATCGAGGCCCATCTGCAGGGCAAGCACTGATCCCCTGGCGCGCCCGGGCCACGGCCCGGGCGTGATTGCCCCGCCGGCGCCCCCTTGGGTGTCGGCGGCGGTTGCATCTGGGGTTCCGGATGGCTAATTTGGGCCGGGGACCCAGAACAAGACATGAACGATCTCTTCGGCGGCCGCCCCCCCAAAGGTCCGGCCCAGCAATCCTATTCGGCGGCCGACATCGAGGTGTTGGAGGGGCTGGAGCCCGTCCGGCGCCGGCCCGGCATGTATATCGGTGGCACGGACGAAAACGCCCTCCACCACCTGGCCTCCGAGATTATCGACAACGCCATGGACGAGGCGGTGGCAGGCCATGCCGACCGCATCGAGGTGACACTGGAGCCGGATAACTGGCTGACAGTGCGGGACAATGGCCGCGGCATCCCGGTGGACCCGCATCCGAAGTTCCCCAAGCTTTCGGCGCTGGAGGTGATCCTCACCACCCTGCATTCGGGCGGCAAGTTCAGCGGCAAGGCCTATGACACCTCGGGCGGTTTGCACGGGGTGGGCTCTTCCGTCGTGAACGCGCTGGCGGAGCGGATGGAGGTGGAGGTCGCGCGCGACCGGACGCTGTTCACCCAGGCCTATTCGCGCGGCAAGCCCCTGGGAAAGCTGAAGAATGCGGGGCCGGTGCATAACCGGCGCGGCACCACGATCCGCTTCCGGCCGGACCCGGAGATCTTCGGCAAGCTGCAGTTCCAGGCGGCACGGCTGTACCGGTTCTGCCGGTCGAAGGCCTATCTCTACAAGGGCGTGGAGATCCGCTGGTCCTGCGACCCGGCGCTGATCAAGGACGAGACCCCGGCTCAGGCCACCCTGCATTTCCCGGGCGGGCTTTCCGACTTCCTCGCCGCCGCCATCGAGGGCAAGCCCACGGTCGTCGCCGCCCCCTGGGCGGGCGAGGTCACCTTCCCCAATGGCGCGGGCCGCGCCGAATGGGCGGCCACCTGGCTGGAGCAGGGCGAGGGCTTCCTCTCCACCTATGCCAACACCATCCCGACGCCCCAGGGCGGCACGCATGAGGCGGGGTTCCGCAACGCGCTGGTAAAGGGCCTGCGCGCCTATGGCGAGCTGCGAAAGGAGAAGCGCGCGGCCAATGTAACGGCGGAGGATCTGTTCGGCGGGCTGGCCGGCATGATCTCCGTCTTTGTCCGCGACCCTCAGTTCCAGGGGCAGACCAAGGACAAGCTCACCTCCCCCGACGCGGCGCGGCTCGTGGAGAACGGGTTGCGCGACCACTTCGATCACTGGCTGACGGGCGATACACGGAACGCGGACAACCTGCTCGCCTGGGCGATCGAACGGGCCGAGGAGCGCATCCGGCGGCGCGAGCAGAAGGACACGCCGCGCAAGACGGCCACGCGCAGGCTGCGGCTGCCAGGCAAGCTGGCCGATTGCTCCAGCGAGAATGCGGCCAGCACCGAGTTGTTCCTGGTGGAGGGTGACTCCGCGGGCGGATCGGCCAAGCAGGCGCGGGACCGCGTGACACAGGCAGTGCTGCCGCTGCGGGGCAAGATCCTGAACGTGGCCTCCGCGAGCACGGAGAAGCTGCGCGCGAACCAGGAGCTGCGCGACCTTGTGGAGGCGCTGGGCTGCGGCGTGGGCGACCGCTTCGACATTTCGAAGCTGCGCTATGGCCGTATCATCGTGATGACGGACGCCGATGTGGACGGCGCCCATATCGCGGCGCTGCTGATGACCTTCTTCTACAAGGAGCTGCCGGCGCTGGTGCGGGATGGGCACGTCTATCTGGCACAGCCGCCGCTCTATCGCCTGCAGCATGGTGCGAAGTCGATCTATGCGCGGGACGATGCGGACCGGGAGCGCCTGCTGAAGCGCGAGTTCAAGGCGAACCAGAAGGTCGAGGTCAGCCGCTTCAAGGGCCTGGGCGAAATGCCGCCCGCGTCGCTCAAGGAGACGACAATGGACCCGGCGAAGCGCACCCTGCTGAAGGTGGTGCTGCCGCCGGAGGCACGGGCCGAGACGGCGGAGCTGATCGAGGCGCTGATGGGGCGCAAGCCGGAGCTGCGCTTCAAGTTCATCCAGGAGAATGCGTCGAAGCTGGATGACGCCGAGGTGGATGTGTGAGGCATTCGGGCCGGGGAGAAATTCTCTCCGGCCCTTTTTATTTCCGGCAGGTGTTTCGCCCGGGGCGGCTGAGTTATTCGGGATCGCCTGCCCGAAGCGCCAGGTTTTTCACGGGCGTCTCTCCCGCAGGAAGTCGATGAAGGCTCGCAGCGGTGCCGGCACGTGGCGGCGGGAGGGGTAGTAGAGGAAGGGTCCCTCGAAGGCCGGCAGCCAGTCCTGCAGCACGGGCGCCAAGCGCCCGGCGGCGATCGATGCATGCGCCCAGCCCTCGAAGGTCAGGTAGAAGCCGGCACCATCGGCCGCGGCCGCAATGGCGAGCTGCGCATCATTGGTTACAAGCGGGCCTTCCGGGCGGATGGTGACCACGCGGCCATCGCGTTCGAATTCCCAGGTGAACATCGTTCCGCTGTCAAAGCGCGTGCGGATACAAGGTAGCCGGAGCAGCGCCTGGGGATCGCGCGGCGTGCCGACGGCCTCCAGCAGCGCGGGGGAGGCGACGAGGACCGCGCGCTGGGGACCGCCGAGGGGGATGGCGATCATGTCCTGCGCCAAGCTTTCCCCGTAGCGGACACCGGCATCGTAGCCGGCGCGAACGATATCCACGAATCCACTCTGGGACGTCACTTCCACGACCACCCGCGGATGGCGTGCGAGGAAGGGCGCGAGAAGCGGGGCGAGAACGAGTTGAGAGGCGGGCGGCGGGGCGTTGATGCGGAGTGTGCCCGAGACTGTATCTCCTGCCCTGCCCGCCTCTTCCAGGGCGGACGCGATCTCACCCAGAGCTGGGCCCAAGCGGGCGAGCAAGGCGGAGCCGGCCTCGGTGGGGCTGACGCTTCGCGTGGTGCGGTTCAGCAGGCGGGCGCCGATGCGATCCTCAAGGGCGCGAATCCGCTCCGTCGCGCTGGAGGCGGAGATGCCGGCTTCCAGTGCGGCCCGGCGAAAGCTGCCATGGCGGGCCACGGCCGCCAGAAGCTCCAGCTCAGCCAGTGACGTCCTCATTATTCGCCTGCTCCGAACAGCCCATGCGGATCATACGTGATTACGCCTTTTGCCGCCCCGGTCCATATCCGGCCGGCCGGAAGCGGATCGGAACGGTCCGTTCTCCGGGGCCATCGCCCTCGCGATCATGGAGAGTCCTCATGGAACAGCGTCGTCTCGGAAGAACCGGCCCCGAAGTTTCGGCCCTTGGGCTGGGATGCATGGGCATGTCCGGCATGTACGGCCCGGCGGAGCGCGCGGAGAGCCTGGCGACCATCGCCATGGCCGTGGAGCGCGGCATTACCCTGCTGGATACCGGCGACTTCTACGGCATGGGCCATAATGAGATGCTGATCGGCGAGGCGTTGCGGACCCTGCCGCGCGACAAGCTGGCCATCAGCGTGAAGTTCGGCGCGCTGCGGGGGCCGGAGAACGAGTGGAGCGGGTATGACTCGCGGCCCGCGGCCATTCGCAATTTCCTGGCCTATTCGCTCACGCGGCTCGGCACCGATTACATCGACATCTATCGCCCTGCCCGCCTCGATCCGAATGTGCCGATCGAGGAGTCCGTGGGCGCGATGGCCGATCTGGTGAAGAAGGGCTTCATCCGCCACATCGGCCTTTCCGAAGTGGGCGCCGAGACGATCCAGCGGGCGCATGCGGTGCACCCGATCGCGGATCTGCAGATCGAATACTCGTTGCTGTCGCGCGGGATCGAGGACGAGATCCTGCCGACCTGCCGGGAGCTGGGGATCGGCATCACCGCCTATGGCGTGCTGTCGCGCGGGCTGATCAGCGGGCACTGGAGCAAGGAGCGCGGCGGCCCGGGCGATTTCCGGAGCATCAGCCCCCGTTTCCAGGGCGAGAATCTGGACCGGAACCTGGCCCTGGCCGAGGCCCTGCGACGGGTGGCGGAGGAGCGGGGCGTGAAGGTCGCGCAGCTCGCCATTGCCTGGGTGGCCGCGCGCGGGGCAGATATCGTGCCGCTGGTCGGCGCGCGCCGTCGCGACCGGCTGGAAGAGGCGCTGGGAGCCATGGATCTGCGGCTGGACGATGCGGCGCTTGCGGCGATCGAGGCGGCCATCCCGCCCGGCGCGGCGGCCGGGGCGCGGTATCCGGAGGCGCAGCTCGCGCATATGGACAGCGAGGCCCGGCACTGAGACGAGGCCCGTGCCGGCACCGGCCGGCACGGGCCTCATCCCCGCGTCACGCGCGCATGAAGCCGTAGAGGTCGGCGGGGTTGTCCACCAGCACGCGGCGGCGCGCGGCCTCGTTGGGCACCCATTCCGTCAGCAGGTCGAACAGCACGGCGTCGTCGGGCTTCTCCGCAGGCTCCGTCACATGCGGCCAGTCGCTGGCCCAGACGCAGCGCTCCGGCGCGGCGGTGGCATAGCCGCGGGCGACCGGGATGGTGTCGGAATAGCGCCCGGCCGCGCCAACTTTCGTGTCCATATAGGCGCCGGAAAGCTTAACCCAGGCCTTGCCACGGTCGAGCAGCCGCCGGACGGCGACATAGCCCGGGTGCTCGATACCTCTGTCCATGGGCACGCGGCCCAAATGGTCAAACACGACGGCGGTGGGCAGGCGTGCGAAGATCGCCTCGTTCTGCGCGATCTGGTCTCCGAGCATGTGGATCTGGCAGTGCCAGCCCATGGGCGCGATGCGGGCCGCGAGTGGTTCCAGCATGTCCAGTGTGGTCACGCCGGCCTGGACGAGGTTGAAGCGGATGCCACGCACCCCGGCATCGTTCATCCGGCGCAGATCCTCGTCGGTCACGCTCGTATCCACCACGGCCACCATGCGCGTGCGTTCCGGTCCGAGCTCCTGCATGGCTTGCAGGTGCAGCCGGTTGTCCGTGCCGTAGGTGGATGGGGTGACCAGCACGGAGCGCTGCGTGCCGATGCGGCGGGCCAGGGCGCGGTAATCCTCGGTCGAGGCATCGGGCGGACGAAGCTGGGTGCGGGGATCGGCGGGAAAGCGCGCGTCGTAGACGTGATGATGGCAATCCGTGGCCAGCGGTGGGGCCGGCGTGCGGGGCGGCTCGGTGCCGGCCGAGTATTTCACCGGGCCGGGCTGGCCGCGCACCGGGGCCGTCATGGGCTGGGCAGAAGCCGCAGCCGCAACCAGCGCGCCAGCACCGCCCAAGGCGGCACGGCGGGTCAGGGTTCCGTTCATCGTTTCCTCCTGCCGCCTTCGTCTTCTTGCGGCAGCGCAGGATGGACGACGATGCCCGCCGGGATCGAATGAATATGGCAGGAGCAGAGGCGCACCGCCTGGGGGCAGGCGCTGTCGCGCCGCCTCGGGTCAGGCCGCTGCCGCCGCTGACCGGGCCGTCGTGTTCACCGTCTTTACCGTGGTGCGGGACCGCCGGGCGGGCTTCGCCGGGGGCGCCTTCCCTGCCCTGAGCCGTGCCAGCAGGGCCAGCACCGCCGCCTCCTCCGGCTTCAGGTGCTCCATCTCGTCCTTCAGCTCCTGCTCCGCACGCTCCGCGATCTCCAGCGCGAGCTGGCCCGCCATGTAGCCGTCCAGCAGGTCCGGATGAACATAGCATTTGCGGCAGACCGTGGGCGTGTTGCCGAGCCGGGCGGAGACCTTCTCGATCGCGGCGCGGATGTTGCGCTTGGCGGCGGCCTGGGTGTCGAAGGCCTCGAATTCGCGCAGGGCGAGCGCGGCCATGACGGTGCCGGCCCAGGTGCGGAAATCCTTGGCGGTGATGTCGCGCCCGGTGATCTCGCGCAGGTAGTCATTCACGTCACCCGAGGTCACATCATGTGGCGTGCCGTCCTCGTCCCGCCAGGCGAAGAGTTCCTGGCCCGGCAGGTCCTGGCATTCGCGCACGACCTTGGCCACGCGCCGGTCCTGGAGCCCCAGCTTCCAGGTCTTGCCGCTCTTGCCTTTGAAGGCGAAGCGCATGGTGCCGCCATCGACCCGCACATGCTTGTTGCGGAGCGTGGTCAGGCCGAAGGAGCCGTTCTCCTTCGCGTAGTCGTCATTGCCGATGCGGATCAGCGTCGTCTCCAGCAGGCGGACGACGGTCGCGAGCACCTTCTCGCGCGTCAGCTCCTTCCGGCGCAGATCGGCGGCGACGCGGGCGCGGATCAGCGGCAGGACCTCTGCGAATTCGGCCATGTGCTCGTATTTCGTGGCATCGCGCGTCTCCCGCCAGCGCGGGTGGTAACGGTACTGCTTGCGGCCGCGCGCGTCGCGGCCCGTGGCCTGGATATGGCCGTTGGGAAAGGGGCAGATCCAGACATCCGTATAGGCGGGCGGTATGGCGAGGGAGCGGATGCGCTCCAACGTCGCCTCGTCCTTGATCAGCTCGCCATCGGGATCGCGATAGATGAAGCCGTCGCCCTTGGGATGGCGGGTGATGCCGGGCCGTGTGTCGCTGACATAGCGCAGCCCGGCGGCCCGGGCGGCTTCCCTGGGTTCAACGATGGTCTCGGCCTGGTCGGGGCTGGTCATGGGCGGCATTCCTTCCTGCCGAGAGAAGCGGCGCCCGCGCGTCACGGTTTCAGGAAGGATCCGGCAGGGATGAGCGGCGCCGGCCTTAGCCGACGCGACCCCAGGCGCGCTGGCCGCTCGGCGTGGGGCAGCCGCAGGCATCGCCCGCAGTCAGATTGCGGTCCAGCGGGCAGACATAGGCGCCGGCATAGCAGGCCCGCTGAGCCGTGGCCCCGTAAGGCGAGGCGCTGATGGGGCCCGTGGTTCCGGGCGCCATCGTCCCAGGCGCGGTCGCGCCTGGCGCCGGGCTGTAAGCCGGGGGCGGCGGCACATAGGTGGCGTAGGGCGGCACGTAATAGACCGGCGGCGGGGGATAGTAGGCATAGGGGTACGGGTAGGCCGGATAGACGGGATAGGCCGGGTAGGTCCCGATCCCGATGCCGAAGCTCACCTGCGCCGCAGCCGGGGCGGGTTGCATGAGGAGCGGCGACGCCACCAGGGCTGTCGCCAGGAGGAGGCGCCCGAGGTCCATCATGCGTCGGATATGGGAAGCAGGCTCGCGGCCGGAAAGGCCCGGTTCAGGCCAGCCAGCGTCGCATCACGGCTGTGGCCGCCTCGGGTGCCTCCATGGTCGGAAGATGGGCGCAGCCCGGGAATTCGTGCAGCTCCGCACCCGGAATTCCGGCAGCCATTTCCCGCGCCAGCTCTGGCGGAGTCAGCACATCCGCCTGCCCCACCGCGACCAGGGTCGGGACCGCAATGCCCGGCAGGTCGCCGCGGGAATCTGGGCGCCCGAGAATGGCTTCCTGCTGGCGGAGGAAGGCGTCGCGGCCCACGCGCTCGGCCATGTCCATCACCTCCTGGGCCAGAGGCCCGGCCTGGTGGCCGGGGTGCAGCAGGCGCGGAAGCAGACGCGGCGTGACTCCGCGGAACTGGCCGGAGCGCGTCAGCGACATCAGGCCACGGCGCTGTCGGGCCTGTTCCGGCGTGTCGGGGCGGGCGGAGGTGTCGAACAGGGCCAGCCGCGTCACGCGAGCGCCGGCCTGGCGCATCACCTCGAAGGCCACGTAGCCGCCCATGGAGAGGCCGGCGAGCGCGAATGGGCCTTCAAGCCTGGCAATGGCGCGCGCCGCCATGGCGGAAACGCTCGAGTCCAGCGTCAGATCGGCCACGACCGGATCGGCCAGGTCGGACAGCCCCGCCACCTGGTCGCGCCAGAGCCGGGCGTCGCAGAGCAGCCCGGGCAGGAGGAGGAGCGGCATCCGGGCGGTGGCGGTGGGCATGGCGGCGTGGTAATCACGCCACGAGCCCCGTGCAACCACCGGAAATGCGGTGTCCTGCTTGCATCCGGGCCTTCGCGAGCGCATATCGCGCGCGAGCGGCTGCGTGCCGCGTGGCCGGACCCGGAGTCCCGCCGCGCCACGCCGGACCATCGGCCGGGCGCCCTCCGGTACGCCGCACGGCGCCTGACCTCTTTGAACGACGCAGCCCGGACTTTTCGCCGCTCCCGCTGAAGCCGGATGGGTGGCGGTACAGGAACACACGCTTGACCGAACACGAACAGCCTTCCTCCGCCGAGAACGAAACCCCCAAGAGCATGGCCGACGCGGCCCTGCCCGAGGCGGGCGCGCCCGGCACGACAGCCGGTGCCGCCGATGGCGACCCGGTGGGCGAGGGCAGCTCGCCCCATTTTGCCGAGACCCCGGCTGCCTTCGAGGCTGCCGAGCCGGTCGAGGCGATGGCCTCCGGCTCCTCCGAGGAAGGCGCGGACGGTGACGATATCGGCGAGACGGGCGCCGATGGCGACGACGTCGGCGAGACCGGCGCTGATATCGAGAATGCGGCCGGCTCGGACGAGGAGGATGAGGACGACGAGGAGGATGATGAGGGGGAGGAAGACACCACTCCCCGCACGACCTTCGCTGATCTCGGCCTGTCCGACGAGCTTCTGAAGGCCGTCATCGAAAGCGGCTATGTCCACCCGACCCCGATCCAGGAGCAGGCGATCCCTGTCGTGCTGATGGGCCGGGACGTGCTGGGCTGTGCCCAGACCGGCACGGGCAAGACGGCCAGCTTCACCCTGCCGATGCTGGACATCCTGGCAGGGTCGCGCGCCAAGGCGCGCATGCCGCGCAGCCTGATCCTGGAGCCGACGCGCGAGCTGGCGCTGCAGGTGGCCGAGAACTTCGTCAAATATGGCAAGTACCTGAACCTGACCCATGCCCTGCTGATCGGCGGCGAGAGCATGGACGAGCAGAAGCAGGTGCTGGAGAAGGGCGTGGACGTGCTGATTGCCACGCCCGGCCGTCTTCTGGACCTGTTTGACCGCGGGCGTATCCTGCTGGCGGACTGCAAGGTTCTGGTGATCGACGAGGCGGACCGGATGCTGGACATGGGGTTCATCCCCGATGTCGAGCGCATCGTCTCCATGCTGCCGCAGCTGCGGCAGACCCTGTTCTTCTCCGCCACCATGGCGCCGGAGATCCGGCGCCTGGCTGATGCCTTCCTGCAGAATCCGCGGGAGATCACGGTTTCCGCCCCGGCCTCGGTGGCGACCACCATCACCGCCGGCCTGATCTGGGTGCAGGAGCGCGACAAGCGCGAGGCGCTGCGGCGGCTGATCAAGAGCCAGTCGGTGCAGAATGCGCTGATCTTCTGCAACCGCAAGGTCGATGTCGACATCCTCTACAAGAGCCTGAAGAAGCACGGGTTCAGCGTGGGCGCCCTGCATGGCGACCTGGCGCAGTCCGTTCGCTTCGCGACATTGGAGAAGTTCAAGGCGGGCGAGCTGCAACTGCTCGTCTGCTCCGACGTGGCCGCGCGCGGCATCGACATCGGCGGGTTGTCTCACGTCTTCAACTTCGACGTGCCCTTCCATGCCGAGGACTATGTGCACCGCATCGGCCGCACGGGCCGTGCGGGCCGTGAGGGGCATGCCTATACCCTGGCCACGGCCGACGAAGCGAAGGCCGTGGCGGCGGTGGAGGCCCTGACGGGCCGCCCCATCCCGCCGATGATGATTGAGGGGCTGGAGCCCGTTGATCCCGAGGAGATCCAGGCGGCGCTGAAGGCCACTGGCCGCGGGCGTGGCCGGGGCCGGGGCAGCGAGGCCCGCGGGGGCCGTGACGGCGCGCGCGGCCGGGGCGATGCCCGGCCTGAACGCGGCGGCGAAGCCCGGCGCGAGGGCCGTGGCCGTCGTGACGAGCGTGCCCCAAGGGAGGAACGCGAGGCTCGCCCGCCGCGGGAGGAACGCGAGGTTCGTCCGCCCCGTGAGGCACGTGGCGGGCGCGAAGAGCGTGCCCCGCACGAGGACCGCGACACGCGCGGGGTCCGCGATGAGCGGCCCGGGCGGGAGGACCGCGACCGGCGCCGTGGCGAGCGTGAGACCCGCTCGGGTGACCGCGTGCTGGACGAGGTGAACCGCGATGCCTCGCGCGAGTGGAGCCGGGATGACCGGCGCGAGGATCGGCCCCGCCGGGACGAACGCCGCCGGGAGAATTTCCGCTACCGCCAGGACGATCTCGGGCCCTCCGTGGTCGGATTCGGCGACGCGGTACCTGCCTTCATGCTGATCCCGGTGCCGCGCCCGAAGCGCTCGCCGGATACCGACGCAGAGGCGGCCTGATAAGGTCGGGAGGGGCTCTGTCCCTCCCCGAGAGAGGGGCATGGCGGCCCCCTTCCCGCGCGACGGGTTGATCCCCGGGCCGTGGCGCTGGCGCCCGGTTCGGGGCAGTATGCCGCCCATAGCCGGCACCGCTGACCGAGAGGAACGCAGCAAATGAACGTCGTTACCCCGATCGCCTCCAAGGCCAAGATGGGCGCCTTCGTGTGGGACGACCCGCTGCTGCTGGAGGAGCAGCTGACCGAGGACGAGCGCATGATCCGCGATGCGGCGCGCGAGTTCTGCCAGTCCAAGTTGCTCCCCCGCGTGATCGAGGCGACCCGCCGCGAGTATTTCGACCGCGAGATCATGAACGAGTTCGGCGAGATGGGCTTCCTGGGCGCGACCCTGGACAGCCATGGCTGCGCCGGCGTCGGCTATGTCTCCTATGGCCTGATTTCCCGTGAGGTGGAGCGGGTGGATAGCGGCTACCGCTCCGCCTTCTCCGTGCAGTCCTCCCTGGTCATGTATCCGATCTGGGCCTTCGGCTCCGAGGAGCAGAAGGACAAGTACCTGCCGAAGCTGCGGACCGGCGAGTATGTCGGCTGCTTCGGCCTGACCGAGCCGGATGCGGGGTCCGACCCCAATTCCATGCGCACCCGCGCGAAGAAGGTCGATGGCGGCTATCTCGTTTCCGGGTCGAAGACCTGGATCTCCAACTCCCCGATCGCGGATGTCTTCGTGGTCTGGGCGAAGGATGACGAGGGCGTGCTGCGCGGCTTCATCCTGGAGAAGGGGATGAAGGGCCTCACGGCCCCGAAGATCGAGGGCAAGCTGTCGCTCCGCGCCTCCGTCACCGGCATGATCATGATGGACGAGGTTTTCGTCCCCGAGGAGAACCGCCTTCCCCTCGTGAAGTCGCTGGCCGGTCCCTTCTCCTGCCTCAACCGCGCCCGCTACGGCATCGCCTGGGGCGCGCTGGGTGCCGCCGAGGATTGCTGGCACCGCGCGCGGGAATACACGATGGGCCGGAAGATGTTCGGCAAGCCGCTGGCCCAGACCCAGCTGATCCAGAAGAAGCTGGCGGATATGCAGACCGAGATCACCCTCGGCCTGCAGGGCGTGCTGCGGCTCGGGCGCCTGTTCGACGAGCACAAGGCGGCGCCGGAGATGATCTCCATGATGAAGCGGAACAACTGCGGCAAGGCGCTCGACATCGCCCGCATGGCCCGTGACATGCATGGCGGCAACGGGATCGTGGACGAGTATCACGTGATCCGCCACCTCATGAATCTGGAAACGGTGAACACCTATGAGGGCACGCATGACGTGCATGCCCTCATCCTCGGCCGCGCGCAGACCGGGCTGAACGCTTTCGGCTGATCCGCGCGGGGTCGCGTTACAAGGGGCGGTCCTTCGGGGCCGCCCCTTTCTTGTTGGAGCGGGTTCGCTCCCGATTGGAGGCGCCTGCATGCGTGTGACCATTGAGGCCATGGGCGCCGCCGGGGACGGGATCGGGCGCGACGAAGCGGGGCGGCCGCTTTTCGTGCCCTTCTCGCTGCCCGGCGAGGTGGTGGAGGCCGAGGCCGGGCCGGGCCGCGGGGACGGGCGGGCGGCCGAGCTTGTGGCCGTCGAAGCCCCCTCCCCCGACCGCGTGCCGCCGCCATGCCCGCATTTCGGCACCTGTGGCGCCTGCGCCGTGCAGCACTGGGCCGACGACTCCGTGGCAGCCTGGAAGGCGGGGCGCGTGACGGAGGCGCTGTCCCGCGCGGGTTTCCGGGATATCCCTGTCGCCCCTGCCACGCCCAGCCCGCGCAATACCCGCCGGCGGGCCGACCTGGCCGTCCGCCGGCGGCAGGAGGGTGTGACCATTGGGTTTCACGCGCGCGGTTCGGCCGAACCCTTCGACATGGCGGTTTGCTTTGTCGTCGATCCACGCATCCTGGCACTGGTGGAACCGCTGCGCGGGATGATGGGCTCCCTCGCGGCACTGCGGCGGGCCGGATCGGCCATGGTGAACCTGCTTGATACCGGGCCTGATCTCTGGATCCGGACTGACGGACCGCTGACGCCAAGCGACCGCGCGAAGCTGGCCACCTTCGGGGAGGCGCAGGGGATTCCTCGCATCGCCTGGTCCAAGGAAGGCACGCGGGATACGCCCGAAATCGCTGCCCAGAACGGATCGGTTTTCGTGACCCTGTCCGGCGCGACGGTTTCGCCCGCGCCGGGAGCCTTCCTTCAGGCGACGCCACATGGCGAGGCAGCCATCATCACCGCCGTGCTGGAAGGGCTGCCGAAGCGCATGCCGGGCAAGCCCCGGATCATCGAGCTGCATGCGGGGCTGGGCACGCTTTCCTTCCCGCTTTCAGCCCGTGGACGAGTGGAAGCTTATGAGGGCGCGCCGGAGGCCGCCGCCGCGTTGCAGGCCGGCGCCGGCCGGGCCGGGGCGCGCGTGAAGGCGACACGGCGCGATCTGGCGCGCCAGCCGTTGCTGCCGGCCGAGCTGAACGGCGCCGCTGCCCTGGTGCTTGATCCGCCCTTTGCAGGGGCCGCCGAGCAGGTGGCCATTCTCGCCCGGTCCACCCTGCCCCGGGTCATCTATGTGTCCTGCAATCCTGCGGCGCTGTCCCGCGATCTGGCCGCCTTCGCCCGTGCGCCAGGCTGGCGGGTGGAGGAGGCGGTGGCGGTGGACCAGTTTCTCTGGTCGACTCAGGTCGAGGCCGTGGTGACTCTCGCCCGGGGCCCTTGAACAAACCATAAAAGTTAAAAACTCTTCAGTTCTGGCGGAGAGGGGACGAATCGATGGAACGGCGCGCGCTTCTGGCGGCGGGGCTCGCTGCCCCGGCCTTGCTATCGGGCGTGGCAGGGGAAGCCATTGCCCAGCCCCCTGCCCCCGTGCAGCCCGACGCAAACCAGGCGCCGGGCTATTACCGGTTCCGGGTCGGACCGCATCTGATGACCATGGTCTATGATGGCCAGGCGATCCGGCCGGACCCGACCCAGGGCTTCGTCCGCAATGCCACCCCGGAGCAGATCGCGAGTTCCATGCGTGCCCAGGGGATGGACCCGTCGCGCTTGCTGAACCCCTTCACCATCCCGGTCCTGCGCACGCCGCAAGCCACGGTGATGTTCGATACGGGGAACGGGCCTCAGACGGCGGCAGACAGCCGGATTGGCCAGTTGCCCGCGAATTTGGCGGCGGCGGGTATCGATCCGGCCTCGGTCGACATCGTGGTGTTCACCCATTTCCATGGCGATCATATCGGCGGCCTGCTGGACGGCTCAGGCGGGGCGGCCTTTCCGCGCGCGCGCATCGTGGTGCCGGAGAAGGAGTGGGCCTTCTGGATGGATGAGGGCCAGGCGAGCCGCGCGCCTGA
Source organism: Roseomonas chloroacetimidivorans (assembly GCF_049629625.1). Classification (NCBI taxonomy): domain Bacteria; kingdom Pseudomonadati; phylum Pseudomonadota; class Alphaproteobacteria; order Acetobacterales; family Roseomonadaceae; genus Roseomonas; species Roseomonas chloroacetimidivorans. Next base: position 330,065 of record NZ_JBNBZS010000001.1, read on the forward strand.
GGCGATGCGCCCGGCCTTTGCCAATGTGCGCCGCCGCTTCGCGCCCTATGAGGCCCGTATCGAGCGCGTCGGGGACGGGGCGGAGATCCTGCCAGGGCTGCGCGCCATGGATACGCCGGGCCATACGCCGGGCCACACCTCCTATCATCTCTCGGACGGCAGCGCGCAGTTGATGATCTGCGGAGACCTGACCAGCCGCCCGGAGTTCAACCTGACCAATCCTGGCTGGCACGTGATCTTCGACACGGATCCGGTGATGGCGGAAGCCACGCGCCGGCGGGTGTTCGACCGGGCGGCAGCCGACCGGATCCGCTGCGTCGGCTATCACTGGCCCTTCCCGGCCAATGGCTATGTGGTGAAGGACGGAAGTGGCTACCGGCTGGCGCCGGCGGACTGGTCTAGCGTGCTCTGATTGTCCGCCGGAGAGCCATGCGCGGAGCCCAGCCCCGAGGCGTTCGGCCGCGAGCGGTACCGACCCGCCACCAGGCGTGTTGGCGGCCTCGGTTGAGGCACAGCGTCCATGGGGGGTAGTTTGGCCCAGGGAAAAGACGGAGGAATGTGGGTGCGCGGGACCGTTGGGCTGATCGCCATTTGCCTGGCGACTGCGATCGCGGCCCAGGGCCATGCCCAATCGGGTTCAGCCGGACGCGACCCCGGCCATCTTCCTCCGTTACGGCCTGAGCCGGGCGACATCTGGGCCGATGTGCATTCCTGGACCAGTTCGCGCAACCTGCCCCAGCCGGCACGCAATGCGACTGCCGCGCAGCGGCTCGCCCCTGCCCCGCAGGCTGAGGCGTTCCCTCAAGCAGGGAACGCTGTGGCGGCCGGAGCCGCCGATGCAGGGCGCATGGTGGTCACCAATGCAACCAGGCGTTCGAATGTCCGCGTGGAACCAGATCTGCGCGCGCCCGTGGCGCGGACCATGCCGCCATCCACGACGCTTCGTGTCTTCGGGGAAGCGCCGGGGGGGTGGATGAATGTTGGTGACGACCAGCCCTTCGGCTGGATTCACCAGTCCGCGCTCAAGCGGTAGAGGCCCCGGAAAGGACGGGGGCGCCCCGCTCGCGCCCCCGGAAGCAGTTCAGATGTGGAAGCTCTCGCCGCAGCCACAGCGGCCTTTTTCGTTCGGATTGGTGAAGGTGAAGCCGGCGGACATGGCCTTCTTCTCGTAATCCATCACCGTACCGATCAGAAACAGGGTGGCCTTGCGATCCACCAGGACGGTGAGGCCCTTGTCGGTGATCGTCTCGTCCGTGGGCCCGGCCGCATCCACCCAGTCCATCTGGTATGACATGCCGGAGCAGCCCTTGGTCGAAACGGAGATCCGCAGCAGCTTGCCCTCGCTCTTGGCGTAGAGCGCGCGCAGGCGCTCTGCCGCGGTGTCGGAAAGCGACATCAGCGGCGGCAGGGCGCGGCGTGGCTTCGGGGCTTCAGTGGTGGTCGTGCTCATGGTGCCCTCCATGTGGCGTGCCATCAGTACACGTTCAACGCGAGCTTCGCGTCCTCGCTCATCCGGGACTGATCCCAGGGCGGATCCCAGACGACCTCGACCTTCACCGAGGTGACGTTGGGGACAGCCTTCACCGCCTGCTCCGCCTGAACCGGAAGTTCCTGGGCGGAAGGACAGGAGGGCGCGGTCAGCGTCATGTCGATTCTCACCGCGCCATCATCCTCGATCTCGACGGCATAGATCAGGCCGAGCTCGTAGATATCGACGGGGATCTCGGGGTCGTAGACGCTCTTCAGCGCGTCCAGCACCGCGACCTCGCTGACCCGCGTCGGCGCGATCGGGCCGTCCGGGGACCAAGCCTCGTGGGTCGCGCCCTGCTGAGTTGCGGGCTCACTCACTCGAAGCCTCCTTCCCGCCATCGAGGGCGGTGTTGAGGGTGTGCCAGGCCAGCGTCGCGCATTTCACGCGGCTGGGGAATTCGTGCACGCCGGAAAGGGCCTGGAGACGCTCCATCTCTTCTTCCAGCGTGGCGCCGCAATCCGGGCAGGTGCCGGTCATGGCCATCTCCCGGAAATGGGCAGCCAGTTCCCGCGCTTCCGCTACCGTCTTGCCCTTCACCGTCTCCGTCATCAGCGAGGCGCTGGCGGTGGAGATGGCGCAGCCGCGACCCTGGAAGGCGGCATCGGCAATGTGGTCGCCATCCATGTCCAGGAACAGCTCGATCCGGTCGCCGCACATCGGGTTGTTGCCGCGCGCGCTGAGATCGGGCGTCTCCAGACGGCGGAAGTTCCGGGGCTTCCGACCATGATCGAGAATGACCTCCTGATAGAGGTCGCTAAGATCGTCGAACATCAGCAGCCTCCGGATGCCGGATTCACGCTTCCGGCCTTCGGCCTCCAGCGATCGGGCGTCATGTGAAGAACCTCCGCGCGGAGGTCAGGGCCTCCGCCAGGAAATCGACCTCTTCATGCGTCGTGTAGAGGCCGAAGGAGGCGCGGCAGGTGCTGTCATGCCCGATCCGCACATGCAGCGGCTCCGCGCAATGGCGCCCGGCGCGGACGGCGATGCCCACGCGGTCCAGCAGGGTGGACAGGTCGTGGGCATGGGCGTTGCCGAGGGCAAAGGAGAAGACCCCGCCCCGGTCCTGGGCCCGCCCGATCACCGTTAGGTTCTCAATGGCCGAGAGCTTGGTCATGGCGTGATCGACCAGCGAGCGCTCATGCGCCTCGATGGCGTCCATGCCAATGACGGTGACGTAGTCGATGGCGGCGTGCAGTCCCACCGCCTCCACGATCGGCGGGGTGCCGGCCTCGAACTTCGCGGGCACCGGCGCGGGCAGGAAGCCCTCGCGCGTCACCTCGGAGATCATGTCGCCGCCGCCGAGGAAGGGGGGCATCTCCTCCAGCAGCTCGAGCCGTGCCCAGAGCACGCCGATGCCGGTAGGGCCGTAGAGCTTGTGGCCGGTGAAGACGTAGAAATCCGCGTCCAGCGCCTGCACATCCACACGGCGGTGCACGGCGGCCTGGGAACCGTCGAACAGGACCTTCGCGCCATGGGCATGGGCCAGCGCCGCGATCCGGGCGGCGGGTGTCACCGTGCCCAGCACGTTGGACATATGGGTGACGGCCACCAGCCCGACCTTCCCGTCCGCCAGCTTGGCTTCCAGGTCCGCCATGTCCAGCTCGCCGGCATCGGTGACATCCGTGATGCGCAGCTCGATGCCATGCGCCTGGGCGAGCATCTGCCAGGGCACGAAATTGGCATGATGCTCCATCTCGGAGACCACGACCGCCTGGCCAGGCTTGAGCACGCCACGGCCATAGGAGTGGGCCACGAGGTTGATGGCGGCGGTGGAGTTGGTGGTGAACACCACCTCCCGCGCATCGCCCGCGTTCAGGAAGCGCGCCACGGCCTCGCGCGCCGCCTCATAGGCGGCGGTGGAGGTCTCGCTCAGGTGGTAGGCGCCGCGATGCACATTGGCATAGCTCGTCTCGAACATTTGCCGCATGGCGTCGATCACCGCGCGCGGCTTCTGGGCCGAAGCGCCGGAATCGAGGAAGACCAGCGGCTTCCCATGCACCTTGCTCGACAGAATCGGGAAATCCTGCCGGATCCGCTGCACGTCGAAAGCCGGGCGCATGGTGCCGTCCATCACGCGGCCTCCCCGTGCTGGTCCCACCAGGAGGCAACGGCCTCGTCCAGCGCCTCGCGCGCTGTCTCGTCCTCGACGATCTCCACGGCCTCCTGAAGGAAGGCGCGGACCAGCATGGCGCGGGCCGCATCGGCGGGGATGCCGCGGGCGCGGAGATAGAAGAGGCTGTCCGGGTCCAGCGCGCCGGCGGTGGCGCCGTGGCTGCACTTCACGTCGTCGGCGTAGATTTCCAGCTGCGGCTTGCTGTCGATCTCGGCTTCCTCCGAGAGGAGGAGGGCCTGATTCATCTGGTAGCCGTCGGTCTTCTGCGCCTCGCGCCGGACCAGGATCTTGCCCTGAAAGACACCACGGGAACGGCCGGTCAGGACTGTCTTCACGGTCTGGCGGGAGGCGCAGTTCGGGGCGGAGTGGTCCAGCGCCGTGGTGGTGTCGGCCAGCTGGCCATCCGCCACGAGCTGGGCGCCGTTCAGATGCGCCGTGGCGCGCGGGCCGAGCAGGGCGAGATGGGTCTCGCTGCGGCTGATGCGGCCGCCGGCGTTCAGGACGAAGCCGTCATAGGTGCCACCCTCCGCCACGCGCACGCCGAGATGGGCGAGGTGGAAGGCGCTCTCAGCCTCCCGCTGCACGCGGACATGGGTGAGCTTCGCGTCCTCGGCGACCTCGATCTCAAAGACCGGGTTGTGGAGGTGGCGCGCGCCTGGAGCGGAGAGGGCCGTCTCGATCAGGACCAGCTTCGCGCCGGGGGCGAGGCGGATCAGGTGGCGCGGATGGATCGTGCTCGCGGTCTCGCCGGAGGCGATGGAGAGCAGTTCCAGGCGGCCCGCATCGGTGCCGGCGGGCAGGTCGAGCACAAGCCCATCCTCGAAGAGGAGGGTGTTGAGCGTCACCATGGGCTGCGCCGCGGCGGCAACCGTGTTCAGGCGGTCGGCCACGCTGCCCACGACCTCAGCGAGAGGCGAGGCGTCCAGCCCATCCAGGCTGGACAGGTCGGCGCGAAAGCGGCCATCCACGAAGACGGCGCGGCGCCCGGCGCGCGCGGGCGGAAGCTCCACCGCCTCGTCCACAGGCGTCAGCGCCTCGCGGAACTCGGCGCGCAGCATTGGGGAGAGGTCGGTATAGCGCCAGGCCTCGACGCGGCGGCTGGGCAGGCCGCCGGCCATCAGCGTCTCGGCGGCCGCATCCCGCAAGCCGCGAACGGCCGGGATGTCGGCGCCGGGCAGACGCTCGGCCAGCCCGGCATAGCGGTGCAGGAAGGCCGCCGCATTGCCGGAGGGAGTCATGCTGTTCATGCCGCCTCGCCCAGGACGCCGGCATACCCCTCGGCTTCGAGGCGCTGCGCCAGTTCCGGCCCGCCTGAGGCCACGACGCGGCCATCGGCCAGCACGTGCACCCGGTCGGGCACGATGTGGTTGAGCAGGCGCTGGTAATGGGTGATGACCAGCGCCGAGAAGTTCGGGCCGCGCATGGCGTTCACGCCATCCGCGACGATCTTCAGGGCATCGATGTCCAGGCCGCTATCCGTCTCGTCGAGGATGGCGATCTTCGGCTCCAGCAGGGCCATCTGCAGGATCTCGTTGCGCTTTTTCTCGCCGCCGGAGAAGCCGACATTCACGCCGCGCTTCAGCATGTCCTCGGGCATGGAGAGCGCCTTCATGCGGGCGCGCGCCAGCTTGAGGAACTGCATGGCATCCACCTCCGGCTCGCCGCGCGTGCGCCGGATGGCGTTCAGCGCGGTGCGGAGGAAGTTGGCGTTGCCGACGCCGGGCAGCTCGACCGGGTACTGGAAGGCGAGGAACAGGCCGGCGGCGGCGCGCTCCTCCGGCTCCATCTCCAGCAGGTCTTGGCCGTTCAGGACGACGGAACCACCGGTGATCTCATAGCCCTCGCGGCCCGCGAGCGCGTAGGAGAGCGTGGACTTGCCGGCGCCGTTCGGGCCCATGATGGCGTGCACTTCGCCATCCGGAACTTCCAGCGTGATCCCCTTGAGGATCGGCTTGCCATCAACTTCGGCGGTCAGGTTCTCAATGCGCAGCATCAGATGTACTCCTCGCGGGTATTCACCCGACGCTCCCTTCCAGGCTGATCTGAAGCAGCTTCTGCGCTTCGACCGCGAATTCCATCGGTAGTTCCTTCAGCACCTCGCGGCAGAAGCCGTTCACGATCAGGCCCACCGCGTCCTCCTGCGACAGGCCGCGCTGCCGGCAATAGAACAGCTGATCCTCCGCGATGCGGCTGGTGGTCGCCTCATGCTCCACCTTCGCCGTCCGGCACCGGTTCTCGATATAGGGCACCGTATGGGCGCCGCAGAGATCGCCGATCAGCAGGCTGTCACACTGGGTGAAGTTGCGCGCATTCGTCGCCTTCGGGCTGATCCGCACCAGGCCGCGATAGGTGTTCTGGCCCTTGCCGGCCGAGATGCCCTTGGAGACGATGGTGCTGCGCGTGTTCTTCCCAAGGTGGATCATCTTGGTGCCGGTATCGGCCTGCTGGTGGTTGTTCGTGATGGCGACGGAGTAGAACTCGCCCACGGAATCCTCACCCTGCAGGATGCAGGACGGGTACTTCCAGGTGATGGCGGAACCCGTCTCCACCTGCGTCCAGCTCACCTTGCTGCGCTTGCCACGGCAGGCCGCGCGCTTGGTGACGAAGTTGTAGATGCCGCCCTTCCCGTTCTCGTCGCCCGGGTACCAATTCTGGACCGTGCTGTACTTGATCGAGGCGTCATCCAGCGCGACCAGCTCGACCACCGCGGCGTGGAGCTGGTTCTCATCGCGCTGCGGCGCCGTGCAGCCTTCCAGATAGGAGACGATCGCGCCCTCATCGGCAATGATCAGGGTGCGCTCGAACTGGCCGGTGCTCTTGGCGTTGATGCGGAAATAGGTGGACAGCTCCATTGGGCAGCGCACGCCCTTCGGGATGTAGACGAAGCTGCCATCCGTGAATACCGCGCTGTTCAGCGCCGCGAAGAAGTTGTCCGTATGCGGAACCACCGTGCCCAGATACTTGCGCACGAGCTCCGGGTGCTTCTGCACAGCCTCGGAGATGGAGGTGAAGATGATCCCCTCCTTCTCCAGGCGATCCTTGTAGGTGGTGGCGACGGAGACGCTGTCGAAGACGGCGTCCACAGCCACGGGCAGCCGGCCGCCCTCGGCCGGCGTCTCGCCCGCGCCCTCCACGCCAGCCAGGATGGCCTGCTCCTTCAGCGGGATGCCCAGCTTGGCATAGGTCTTCAGCAGCTCGGGATCGACCTCGTCGAGCGACTTCGGCCCAGCCTTCTGCTTCGGCGCCGCGTAATAATAGGCGTCCTGGTAGTCGATCGGCGGATAGGTCACGGCGGGCCAGCGCGGCTCCTCCATGCCCTTCCAGGCCTCAAAGGCGCGCAGGCGCCATTCGAGCAGCCAGGCCGGCTCGTTCTTCTTGGCGGAGATGAAGCGGACGATGTCCTCGTTCAGCCCCTTGGGGGCGAACTCCATCTCGATATCGGTCTCGAACCCCCACTTATAGGCGCCTTGCGTGGCGTCCCGGACGGTATCGAGGGTTTCTTCGACGGCGGGCATTCCTGAACCCTTACTCGGCGGCCGCGTGGGCGGCGGGGGAAACGGGCGCGCGGCGATGCACTTCCGTGCAGGAGGGCCGCGCGAGATCGGCAATGGTGACAGCAGAGAGCGCGGCGCGAACGGCCTCGTTCACCGGATCCCAGCGTCCGCGTACCGGGCAATGGCCCTCGGCCTCGCAGCCGCCGGTCGCGCCATCCACACAGGCGGTAAGCGCGATCGGGCCATCCATGGCCACGATCACCTCGGCCAGCGTGATAGCGGAGGTCGGCCGGGCAAGGCGATGCCCGCCCCTTGCTCCGCGCTGCGCCTCGACGAGGCCGGCCTGGGAGAGGATGCGGAGCACCTTGGCCACCGTCGGCTCGGCAACGCCGGTCGCGGTGGAAAGGGAGGGGGCGGTGTGCAGGCCGCCTTCCTGTCCGAGCCGGGAGAGGAGGACGGTCGCGTAATCCGCCAGTTTCGACAGGCGCAACACGATGATAATCCGACCGTTGAATGGGATACCAGACCCCAGCGGTCCGGTATGACGGGGAAATGCGTCTTCGGGCCCCCGGTGTCAAGGCGCCCACGGGCGGGCGCCCGGTTAAAACAACGACTTGCGAGCGATTCTCGGCTGACCCGCATTTCCCGCGGGGCGCCGCTTCCGCGCTCCCTCCCCCAGCCCTAGAACCGCAGGGAAGCAGGGGAGAAGGGCGTCCGATGAACCAAGCCATGCGTCCCACGGATTTCACCGCCGCCGGAGAGGCCAAGCCTGCCAAGGCCGTCAAGCCGCGGGACGCCGCCACGATCCTGCTGTGGCGGAAGGGAAGCAGCGGGCTGGAGGTGCTGATGGGGGTGCGGAGCGTGAAGCACCGCTTTATGCCTAGCCGCCTCGTCTTTCCCGGCGGGCGCGTGGATGCGGAGGACCGCTCGGTGCCCGTCGCTTCCGACCTGCATCCGCATACCAGGCGGGCCCTGGAGCTGCGGGCGACACCGCGCCTGGCGCGCGCCATCGCCGTGGCGGCGGTGCGGGAGCTGCATGAGGAAGCCGGGCTTTTGCTGGGGCATGTGGAGGGTGGCCGGCTGCATGCCGATCTGGCCCCGCTGCGCTATCTGTGCCGCGCGGTCACGCCACCGATGAGCCCGGTGCGGTTCAACGCGCGTTTCCTGTATGCCCCGGCGGAGGCCGCGACGGGGGCCTTCGCGGATTCCGCGGAGCTGGAGAACCTGGCCTATTATCCCGTGGACGAGACCCCGCCCTATGAGCTGGCGCCGATCACCGCGAAGGTGCTGGGCGAGTTCCGGGATCTGATGGCCTTGCCCGAGGCCGAGCGGGAGACGCGGCCGCTGGTCTGGTACCAGGGCCGCGACACGCGACGGCTGGAGCGCGAATCTCCGCGAGTGGCCTGACCGCCCGCTGCTCAGCCGCGCGACAGGCGGCGATCGAGGAAATCCAGCCGGTCCTGGCCCCAGAAGATCTCCTCCCCGACCACATAGCTTGGTGCACCGAAGACGCCGCGCGCCAGGGCGGCCTGGGTGTCCTGGGTCCGGCGCTCCGCCCAGCGTTCCTCGGCACCCCGTGCAAGCAGGGCAGCGGAGTCCAGGCCGAGTTCGTCCATGAGGGCCGCAAGGACGGTGGGGTCGCCCGTGTTGCGCTCTTCCTGCCACAGCGCCTTCAGCACGCGATGGCCGAGGGCAACGGCCGGGGCATCACCAATCGTCTCGCGCGCCGCGATAACGCATTGCGCGGCGAGGCTTTCATTCGCGGGGAAAAAGCGGGGCTGGATGTTGATGGGGATGCCAAGATGCTCCCGCCAGCGTGCCAGTTCCTGCAGGCGGTAGGCTTGGCGCTGCGGGGCGCGCTTGGGCAGCGGCAGGCCGCCGGAGGCCGGGAAGATGGCCCCGAAATCCACGGGATGGATGCGAAGGGTAGCGCCATGGCGCGCGACGATCGCCTCCAGCCGCGCCGCGCCGAGATGCGTCCAGGGTGAATTCAGCGAAGCGTAGTAGTCCACATGCAGACCCATTTCCGTTCCCTCTTCCTGTGCCGCGCGGTGAGTGTCTTGGCGGTGATGTGTCAAAGCGCCCTGAAGCCCTCGCCTTCCCGCGCGGCGGCGCCCTCGGCAGCCAGCTTCAGCAAATGCGCCAGCAGGCTGCGCGCGGCGGCGGGGGCGAGCTTCGGGTCCAGCGCGGGGCCGTAAACGGGGGGCACCAACCCGGCCGCCGTGGCCATCCCGCCCGGCGCGGCGCGCAGCATGTCCAGCACGCGGGCCTCACGCTCCTGCCGGTGCGCGATCAGCGCCGCGATGAAGGGGCCGGGCGCATCATGCGCCGGGCCATGGCCAGGCAGCAGCAGACGATCCTGCCGCGCCGCGATGCGCGCGAGGGAGCGCATGTAATCAGCCATGTCGCCATCCGGCGGGGAGACGACGCTGGTGGACCAGGCCATCACATGGTCGGCGCTGAACAGGATGCCGGGCGGTGCCAGTTCCGTCCCGGCTTCCAAGGCGAAGCAGAGATGATTCGCGCAGTGGCCGGGGGTGTGCAGTGCGGTCAGGCGCCAGCCCTCGCCTTCCACCACCTCGCCATCCGCAAGGCGGCGGTCGGGATGGAAGTCGTGGTCGCCGCCCTCCCCGCCCGCTTCGGGCGGAGTCACGTGGGGGCCGAATCCCAGGGTTTCCGCCCCCGTTACGCCGGCCAGGGGGACGGCGCCGGGGGAATGATCCCGATGCGTGTGGGAGACGAGGATGCGCGTGATCCGCTCATCCGAAACAGCCTGTCGGATGGCGGCGAGATGATCGGGATCGGCGGGGCCGGGATCCAGCACGGCCACGTCGCCCCGGCCGATGATGTAGGTGTTGGTTCCGCGCCAGGTGAAGGGCCCTGGATTGGCGCAGAGGATGCGGCGGATACCCGGCGCGATCCATTCCACCTGGCCCGGCGCCAGAGCGTCCTTCCGACGGAAATCGGGGCTCATGCCTTCTTCCTTCCCCGGAACTCGCTGCGCAACACGATGAGGCCGGCGCCGATGATAAGCGCGCTGCCCGCCAGCATGGCCACCCCCGGTGTTTCGCCCCAGACAAACCAACCCAGCAGCCCGGCCCAGAGAAGGCCGGTATAGGTATAGGGGCCAAGGGAGGAAACCTGGGCGCTGGCGAAAGCCTCGGTCTGGAGCACCTGGCCGACGCCGCCAATGATGCCCATCAGAACCAGCAGGCCGAGATCGGCCCAGCCCGGTGTGGTCCAGACGAAGGGCAGCGTCAGGCCGGTCATCCCCGCCATCAGCAGGGCCTGCCAGAGCACGATGGTGGTGCTCGGCTCCGTGGCCGAGAGTTGGCGGACCAGCAGGGTGGAAAGGGCGCCGAAGGCGCCGCCCATCGCCGCCACGGCATAGCCCAGGATCAGCGAGCCGCCCCCGTCGGGCGCGCCCAGCCCCTGCCCGGCGGCGATTACAAGCACGCCGATGAAGCCGATCACCACCGCCGCCCAGCGCGCCGGGCCCGGCCGCTCGCCCAGCCAGGGAATGACGAGGAGGATGGTGAAGAGCGGCTGCGTGTAGTTCAGCGCCGTCTGGTCGGCCAGCGGCAGCAGGGTGAGCGCGAAGAAGGCACAGCCCATGCCCATCAGCCCGGAGCTGGCGCGCAGGGCGTGCCCGCCCAGGCGGCGCGTCCGCAGCAGCGCGCCGGTCCGCAGCCCCGCCGCCAGCACGATGGGCAGGGAAAGGAGGTTGCGGAAGAACATCAGCTCCAGGAAGGCGTGGCGGACGCTGAGCATCTTCACCAGCATCCCCATCACGGCAAAGCAGGCGGTCGCGCCCACCATCAGCAGCGCGCCGCGCCGCACATCATGCCGCAGGACCATCAGCGCGCGACCGGGGAGGCGGCTGAAAGCGAGGGGATGGCTTTCTCCGGGCCGGTGGAAGCCGGGCCGGGCTCCGGTGGCGTGGCGGCCTCGGCCAGGCGGGCCTCCCGGGCCCTCACCTGGGCGCGGCGCAGGTTGTAGAGACCGGCCCCGACCACGATCATGGCGCCCAGCGCCGTGGTCCAGGCGGGCACGTCGCCCCAGATCAGCACGCCGACCAGCGTGCCCGTGACCAGGGTCGAGTATTCGAAAGGCGCGAGCAGCCCGACGGGGGCGAGGGCGAAGGCGCGGGCGAAGAGGAAATGCGCCGCGCCATTGCCCAGGCCCAGCAGCAGGATGGCGATGCAGCCGCCCCAGCTCGGCCAGCCAATGGGAGGAAAGAGCGGCAGGATAGCGAGGCCGGTGGGGATATGCGCGACCATCAGCCAGAAGGCGATCGTGGCCGGCCGGTCGGTGCGGGCCAGGACACGCGTCCAGATCCGGGTCACCGCCATGAACACCACGCCGATGCCGAGCAGCGCGGCCTCCCAGCGCCAGAGTTCGCCGCCTGGTCGCACCATGACCAGCACGCCGCAGAAGCCGGCAAGGGTGGAGAGCCAGCGGCGCCAGCCCACGCTTTCTCCCAGCAAGGGAATGGCCAGGATTGTCATGGCCAGGGGCGCCATGGCCGCGACGGCGTAGCTGTCCGCCAGCGGCATGCCGCGATACCAGGCCAGGTAGAAGGTGACGGTGACGGCGCAATGTAGCAGGCTGCGCGTGGCCAGCAGGCGCCGGTTCACCGGGCGCACGCGGAAGCCGCCGGCCAGCACGAGCACCGTCATGGCCCCGAGCAGGCCGCGCAGGATCATGGTGACGGCGACGCCGATCTCCGGCAGCACCCATTTCACCGCTGCGTCGGAGACGGTGACAATTCCAAAGCCGGCGGCCATCAGGCCAATGCCGCGCAGCGCCTCGTCCGGCCGCGCCTCGGCGAGAACCGGGGCGGCGGGGGGACTGCCCCCCTTACTTCCAGACAAGGATGGCCTCGGCCTCCTGGCAGGTCGCGCCGGTCTCGTCCCGCGTTTCCAGCTGGATCGTGCCATCCGCCGCACGGCGCCCGAGCAAGGTCAGGCGGCGCCCATCGAAGCAGGGGCGCTTGCCGCGATAGGCGAAGCGCGCGATCCGCGCTCCCTGCCCCGCCCCCTGCCCCAAGGCGACATCCAGCGCGTGCCGGGCCAGCAGGGTCGCCTGCAGGGGACCATGCACCACGAGGCCGGGATAGCCTTCCTCCTGCGTGACATAGGGGTGGTCGTAATGGATGCGGTGGCCGTTGCCGGTCAGCGCGGAGTAGCGGAACAGCATCACGGAATCAGGCACCAGGGAGGCTTTCGACGCGTCCTCCCAGGCCGGCGCGGCGGGGGCGGGCTTCACCGCGGCACCCTCGGTACCGCGATAGACGATGTCCTGCTCCTCCTCGACCAACAGGCCGGCCGGGCCATGGAGCATGTGCTGAACGGTCACGAAGACCAGCCGGCCAGAGCCGCCGGCCTTCTCCTTTACGGAGCGAATGGTGCTGACGCGCCGGACGGCGTCGCCGGTCCGCACCGGGGCATGGAAAGTCACGCGGCCACCGGCCCACATGCGGCGCGGGAGATCATGCACAGGCGGAAGGAAGCCGCCGCGGCGGGGATGGCCGTCCGTGCCGAGTTCCCCCGGCATCTTCCAATCCTGGAAGAGGGTCCAGTGCCAGAGGGCAGGCCATTCGTCCCCGGCCAGCGGGCGGCCCAGCGTGGCTGCCATGCCCCCCGCCAGGCGCGGGTCGGCCCGGTCCTCGCGGGTTTCCTCCCGGCCGACATACTCCTCGTACGACATGCTTCCTCCCCGCCCCGGCAGCTTTGGCCCGCAAGATTAGCGAGAAATAACACGAGCGCCATGAACGCCCGGCCGGATGACAGGCATGCATTCTTCAGGTGTGACACTTTGCCCCCCAGGCGGGCGGCGATCAGGCCTCATAGCGTAGTTCGAGCAGGTCCAGCTCCCGCGTCAGCTTCCGGGCCGTCTCGCTGCCGATCTGGCGGGCCCGGCGCATACGGGCGATCGCCTTCCGCTCGGCGGCAAAGGCGGCCAGCAGCATCACGCGCTCAGCGGCCTCGCTGCGGCGGGCTTCGGCGGTGGACTCGCCGTCACCGGTGCGGCTGTCAATCCGGGAGCGATAGAATTCCATGATCCGGGAGGCCGAGGTGACGTAGAGATCTGCGTCGCCCCGCCCCGCGGCAAGCTCGTGCTGCACCCGCTCCACGGCCGCGATCGCGGCCTCCGCCGCCGCGACCCGGGCCCGGTCCTCCTCTTCCGCATTGGCGGTGTCGGGCGGCATTTCCAAGCCCTGGAGCAGCAGGGGCAGTCCGATGCTGGCGAGAATGAGCGAGAGCACGATGACGCCCATGGCCAGGAAGATGGTGAGCTCCCGCGCCGGGAAGGGCGTGCCGTCCGCCAGGGTCAGGGGCAGGGTCAGGATGCCGGCCAGGGTGATCGCGCCCCGCACGCCAGCGACGGAGGTGGCCACGACGAGGCGCCAATGCGGGCGCTGCATTTCCACCCCGCGCCGGCTGTTCATGAAGATGGTGAAGTTCAGGGACACCCAGACCCAGAGCAGGCGGAGCGTGGCCAGGGCGATGGTGATGGCCAGTACATGGACCAGCAGCCAGATCGGGTCGTGGTAGCCGGTGATGCGGACGGTTTCCGCCGCCTCCTCCAGGATGCCCGGAAGCTGTTCGCCCAACAGGATGAAGATGATGCCGTTGGCCGCGAACTGGATCGTGTCCCAGACCGTGTGGCGCTGCATGCGGGTGGCAGCCAGGAGCGGGCTAGAGGCCTCGGCGATGCTCATGGTGATGCCGGCCGCGACGGCGGCGAGGATGCCGGAACAGTGGAGATGCTCGGCCAGCAGATAGGAGCCGAAGGGGATGAGCAGGCTGATGATGATCTGGGTCCCAGTCTCCTCCCCCAGGCGGCGAGCGAGCCAGACCTTGGTGCGGGTGATGACGAGGGCGACGGCGAGCCCGACGGCCAAGCCGCCCAGCGCGACCCAGAGGAAGCTCAGCGCGGCATCATAGAGGGAGAAGGTGCCGGTGAGCGCGGCCGCGACGGCGAAGCGGAGGCAGACCAGGCCGGATGCGTCGTTGAGGAGGGATTCGCCTTCCAGGATGTGCATCAGCCGCCTGGGGATGGGCACCCGGGCCGCGATGGAGGAGACCGCGATCGGATCGGTGGGCGACAGCACCGCCGCCAGGGCGAAGGCCACCGGCAGGGGTATGGCCGGCACCATCCAGTTGATGAAGAAGCCAACCCCCAGCACCGTAAAGATGACCAGGCCGAGGGCCAGTTCCAGGATCGTCCCGGCATCCCGCAGCATCTCGTCCTTCGGGATGCGCCAGCCATCGAGGAAGAGGAGTGGCGGCAGGAAAAGCAGGAAGAAGACCTGGGGATCCAGCGTGACGCGGAAATCCGTCGCGAAGCCGACTGCTGCACCGAGGGCGATCTGCACGAGCGGCCTCGGGACCGGCCATGGGATGGCTCTTGCGATCCAGCCGCTCACCACCAGGGCGAGCAGGAATGCCAGAACGATCGTGATGGTTTCCAATGATCCGCCTGTCCTTGTGATTCAGCCCGGCCATGATCTGGCCGGGCTGGCGGGGCGGCCTCAGTCCTCCCGCACGTAGAGCTTGTAGCCCTCGATCTCGCCCTGCTGGTGGTAGTTGCGGAAGGCCTCGGCGAATAGCGGGTGGCGGCTGAAATACTCGATGAAGTCGAATTCCTTGCCGCACCAGGGGATGCCGACATGGCGCGTCACCAGCACTGCGGAGGGTGGGGCTGCGGCGAAGTCCTCGGCGACCGTGCGGTAGACATAGAACTCGGCTCGCGACATTTCCCAGGGCTGGCGGTAGCGCTCGCCATTTTCCGGGCAGGTCTGGTTCGTGCCCTGCAGCAGCCAGAGATTCATGAAGCGCAGGGTGGACTGGCTGTGGGAGTAGTTCAGTGCCGGATAGATCGGCCAGATATCGGGGGTGAGGATCAGCAGCCGCTCGTTCCAGGCATGCTCCTTCAGCCAGGCGGTCAGACGGCCGCCCTTCTCGGTCTCAAAGCGGAGCTCGCGGAAGGGGGCTTCGCCGCCGCGCACCATGCCCAGGCACAGGACGGCCGCCAGCACGGCCGAGAGGGCCGGCGCCGCCGCCCGGGCACGGACCGGCGGAAGGGCGCCGTCCAGCCAGCGCGCGACCATCAGCCCGGCGGTCAGCCCGCCCAGCATGAGGGTGGGCGCCACATGATAGGTCCAGCCCTTATGCTGGACCCAGGCGGAGATGAAGGTGCCCGCCATCACCGCCCAAAGGGCCAGGACCAGCGGGCCGAAGCGCCGGATCGTGCAGAGGACGGAGATGACCAGCAGCAGCAGCGCCGCCTGGCCCAGATTCTCGGTCATCAGGGCCCGGAAGGCGTTCAGGTTGCCGAGATCGACGTAATAGTCCCAGACCAGGGGCACGACATGCCCGAAATAGTCGGGAAAGAGGACGGGGATGGAGGCGAGGTAAAGCAGCCAGATCCCGGCCATCCCCCAGGGCACCGGATCGGTCAGGGAGATGCGGAGCCTCGGCCAGCCCCGGCGGAGCAGAACGGCCGCCTCCACCAGCAGGGGCACGCCAAGGAAATGGGGCTTCAGGGCGAAGCCCAGCGCGGCGAGGAGGGTGACTGTGAATGTCAGGCCCCTGCTCGTCGGCAGCGCCGACATCCGGCGGGCGGCGAGCACGGCATAGGGAATGGCGACAGTGCCCATCAGCACTTCCCGCTGCCCGAAGTCGTAGCCGGGCATGACCATGACAAGCGGCACCAGCGCCCAGAGGACCGCGCGCTCCACCGGGCCCTCCGGCATTCCTTCCCTCAGGCGCAGGGTCAGCCAGCAGCAGGCGCCGCAGAGTGCGACGAGGCAGACCAGCAGCGCGCTGACGCCGTCCAGCGGCGTGAACTCGGCAAGGTAGCCGGGGATGAGGGTGAGGACGAAGATGAGCGGTGGGTTGACGTCGATCAGCTCGGAATAGAGGCGTTCCCCGGCAATCCAGCGCTGGGTGAAGTTCAGCACCGCTGACACATCATGGTTCAGGGGCGGCGACAGCACGATCAGCAGGAAGAAGGCGGCGGGCGCCAGGGCCGCCGCGCGCCAGAGCCGCGCCCCCAGTGCCGGCCCGATCAGGGCGGCGAGCGGGCGGCGCCCGGCCCGGGAAAGGGCGGGGCCTTCGCTCAGGGGAGTGGGGGGGATCTGGGCATTCATGGTGGCGTGGTTCGGTCGGCGTTCCTGGGCCGTGCTGGCGGGGCGGTTGGGCCGGGGAATCGGCCCGAGGCCCCGGCCGGGGCCCTTGCTGCTCTGGTAGCACGCTTTATGTGCCCTGATTGAGGCAGCGCCTGGGCGACATCGCCTTGTCCCCGCCGCAGGCGGCTGCCACAAGCCCCGGGCTGGCGCCCCCATTCCGTCCTTTGCGCGCCGGTGCAGCGAGCCCGCCTTGGAAGACGCCGAATACAACCTGATGGATGCCGTGGAGGACCGCATGTGGTGGTACCGCGCCATCCATGCCCGCCTGCTGACGGCCCTGGAGGCCCGCCCCGGCGTCCCGGCCCTACCGGTGCTGGACGCTGGCTGCGGGACGGGCGGCTTCCTGCGACGCCTGGCGGAGACGCCCAGGCCGGCGATCGGCCTGGACTATAACCCGCTCGCGGCGGCCCGGGCCGCGGCCAAGTCCGGCCTGCCGGTGACCGGGGGCACCGTGAACGCCCTGCCCTTCCCCGATGCCGCCTTCGGAGCGGCCGTTTCGGTGGACGTGCTGTGCCATGCCGCGGTGGATGAGGGCCGCGCCCTGGCCGAGCTGCACCGGGTGCTCGCCCCTGGCGCGACGCTGGTGGTGAACCTGCCGGCCTTCACCTGGATGTTCTCGGCGCACGACGTGCGCGTCCACAATGCCCGGCGCTATACCGCCCGGAGCGCCGTGGAGCTGCTGCGCCGGGCCGGCTTCACCGCGGTTTCGGCCCGGTACTGGAACGGGTTGCTCCTTCCCCTGATGGTGCTGCAGCGCAAGGTCCTGGCCCGCAAGAACGACCATGCCAGCGATGTGGGCGAGTTTCCGCCCTGGCTGGACCGGCTCCTGCACGGCGTGACCGAGGTCGAACGGCTCGGTCGCCTTCCCCTGCCGGCCGGCGGCTCCGTGCTGCTGGCTGCGACCCGCCCCTAGTCCCTGGCCCCGAAATCATGGCCAGACCCCATACCCCGCCGCGCGATGATGCCGGGGCCCGCCCGGCCCCCGGCCACGCCTGAGAGGATCCATCCCATGCGCCCAGAGACGACCCAGGCGCCTCCCGACAGCGTCGGCCTCTCCATCGTCGTTCCGGTCTACCGGGGCGCGGCAACGGTCGGCACGCTGGTTGCCGCCCTGTCCGCGTTGCAGCCGGTTGGCGGGATCGAGATCGTGCTGGTGAATGACGGCTCGCCCGACAATTCGGGGGAGGTCTGCCGGCGGCTCGCGGAAGAGGCCACGGTGCCGCTCACCTATGTCGAGCATGCCCGCAACTTCGGCGAGCACAATGCGGTCATGTCCGGCCTCCGCGTCGCCCGCGGCCGCTATGTCATCACCATGGATGACGACCTGCAGAACCCGCCGGAGGAGGTCATCAAGCTCTATGACCATGCCCGGCTGGGCAATTGGGACGTGGTCTACACGCGCTATGCCGTGAAGGAGCACGAGGGCTGGCGAAACCTGGGCAGCCGCTTCGCGAACAAGGTCGCGGACTGGCTGCTGGACAAGCCGCCCGGCCTCTATCTCTCCTCCTTCCGCTGCATGTCCGCCCTGGTCGTGCGGGAGGTCACGCGCTACTCCGGACCCTATCCGTATATCGACGGCCTGATCATGCAGGTGACGCAGCGGATCGACAGCATCGAGGTCCGGCACCTCGCGCGCATGGAGGGCCGCAGCAACTATACGTTGCGGCGGCTGGTCCGGCTCTGGCTGAACCTGGCCACCAATTTCTCGCTGCTTCCGGTGCGGCTGGCGGTTTTCGCCGGCCTCGCCATGGGCGTGCTGGGCGTGGTCGCCGCGATGTTCGTGATCGCGGAAGCGATGACGGGCGAGACTCCCTCTGGCTGGGCGTCCACCATGACGGTAACGCTGCTTCTCTCGGGAGTGCAGTTCCTTATCCTTGGCGTGCTCGGCGAATATGTTGGCCGCTCCTTCCTCTCGGCCAATGGCACGCCGCAGGGTGTGGTGCGCGAGGTGATCCGCGCCCGCCCGGCGGCGGAAACCCGGAGCATGGAGAGCGTCGGAGACGCGCTATGACCTTGCACTGGCTGATGCTTGCGGCGGCGATCTGCACCTCGCTCGCGGGGCAGATCCTGCTGAAGTCGGGGGCGACGACGGATGGCGGCTTCCTCGCGCAGCTCCTCCGGCCGCAGACGATCCTCGGCCTCGGCTTCTATGGCGGCGCCGCGCTGCTCTACATCGTGGCGCTGCGGCGCATCCCCATGTCCATCGCCCTGCCCTGCACGGCGGCGTCCTATGTCGTGGCCGTGCTGATCGGCCATTTCGTGTTCGGAGAGGCGCTGGGCGTACAGAAGCTGATCGCCGTGGGGGTGATCAGCCTCGGCGTCGTGATGCTGGCCACGGCGTGAGGCCGGGCGCGGCTCTCCTTCCGCTCCTGCTTCTTGCGGCCTGCGCGGGAATGCCTGCCTGTCCCGCGGGCACCGCGCCGGCGGAGGTCGCCACGCTCGCCTTCGGCCGCAACGGGCCGGACGGGCAGTTGCATGTGACCGAGGCGGACTGGGCTGCCTTCCTGGCGGAAGAGGCGACCCCGCGCTTCCCGCATGGGCTCACCAGCCTGGACGCCCAGGGCCAGTGGCGCGCGCCGGATGGGCGCGTTGCACGTGAGCCGGCGAAGCTCCTGTGGCTCGTGATGCCTGGCGCGACACCGGCGGAGGCCGCGGCGCGGACGGAGGGTCTTGCTGCCGCCTATCGCGCCCGGACCGGGCAGGAGAGCGTGCTTCGGGAGATCCGTGCGGGATGCGCGGGCTTCTGACGGCTGTGCCGGTCCCCTAGCCAGAAGCGGCGGCACAACCCTCTGCCAGCCGCTTCAGCGCCAACAGGTCCCGCTCCACCCAGGCGATGTCGCGGGCGAAGCTCGCCTCTGTGATGCCGGGCTGCCGGAACAGGGTGAGCATGACTTCGGCCCCCGTATCGTTGGGGATGATACGCAGGGGAACATAGACCTCGCGTCCTTTCCCCAGTTCAACCCAATGGTCCATGACACCGAAGGGATTGGGCGGGGAGAAGCGGATGCGGACGGGGCCTTCGGGACCCCGGGCCGTCCAGCCATCTCCGTCCCTTTGCAGCGAGGCATCGCTGAGGCCCGAGGCCCAGCGCGGGAAGGCCTCGGGGTGCCGGAACTCCTCATAGAGCCCGCTCCACTCGCGAGAGATGGTGATGCTGAGCGTGCGGGCCTGCATGGGCGCTACAATGGCGCGACGCCGGGCGCGGGAACACGGCCACGCCCCATTGCCCAGGCGAAGGCGATGGCCGCCAGCGCGATCAGCAGCCTCGCCGGCCCGGGAAAGACCGGCACAAAGGCGGCGACCAGCCCGGCCAGGCCGAGCAGCCCCCGCGGCACCGAGCCGATGGGGGAGAAGAGATAGCCGGCATAGGAGGCGGTGATTGCCACCAGCGCGGCCATCTGGATCGCGGTGGCCAGCAGGATCTCCGGCAGGCTGCCGCGCAGCATGATCCCTGGATCATAGATGAAGGCGAAGCCGACCGTGAAACCGGCAATGCCGAAACGCGTGGCGTGCAGGCTGGTCATGGTGGGCCCCGCATTGGCAATGGAGGCCGCCGCGAAGGCCGCGGCGGCGACGGGTGGCGTCGCATCGGCCAGCACGGCAAAGTAGAACAGGAAGAGATGCGCCGGCAGCACATCGACGCCCATGGCGATGAGCTGCGGCACGCCGATGGCGGCGGCGATGATGTAGGAGGGGGTGGTGGGCAGCCCCATCCCGAGCACCAGCACGGTAAGGGCAAGAAGGATCAGCAGCACCGGCAGGGAGCCACCCGCCAGATCCTTGATGATGCCGCCGAAGGCCACGACCATGCCGGTGGCGGTGAGGGCGGAGACGACGATACCGGCGCCAGCGATGGCGACCGCGAGCGGCGCCATGGTGAGGCCGGCATTCACCAGGCTGTCGAAGATCGCGCGCGGCGTCATGCGCGTGCGGCGGCGGAGAGTGGCGATCACCACCATCGCGATCGTCGCGCAGAAGGCGGCATAGTTCCCGGACCAGCGCTCCATCATCAGATAGACGAGGATCGCCATGGGAATGACGAGATGCGCGTCGGCCAGCACCTCGCGCCAGGGCGGGATCTCGGATTTCGGCATCGGCGCCATGCCCTGGCGCTTCGCCTCGAAATGCACGGCGGCGAGGATGGCGAAGTAGTACATCGCGGCGCCGATGGCGGCGGCGATGACGATCTCGCCATAGGGAATATTGGTGATCTCCGCCATGACGAAGGCCGCGGCACCCATCACGGGCGGCATGATCGCGCCGCCGACGCTGGCCGCGCTTTCGATCCCGCCGGCGACGGCTGGCTTGTAGCCGATCTTCTTCATCAGCGGGATCGTCATCGCCCCCGTCGTGATGACGTTGGAGACGGAGGAGCCGCTCATCGTGCCGAAGAGGCCGGAGGTGATGACAGCGACCTTCGCAGGGCCACCGGTGAAGCGTCCGGCGGCGGCCGCGCCCAGATTGCTGAACAGCCGGCCCGTGCCGCTGCCGGCCATGAAGGCACCGAAGATGATGAAGACGGCGATGGTGGTCGCGACAATGCCCGTCAGCGGGCCATAGACACCGCCCGCGGTGGGAACGAGCCAGGAGGCTTCCAGGATCTCGCTGATCGAGAAGACACGCGTGTTCAGCACGCCAGGCATCCAATGGCCGACGGCCATGTAGGCGATGCTGGCGATCACCATCCAGGCGAGGCCCGGCTCCACCGCGCGTCGCGTCGCCTCCAGCAGCGTGACGATGCAGAGGATCGCCATGGCCGACATCACCGGCGTGAACTCGTCCACATATTCCATGCGATCGGACACGGCGGCGGCGTTGAACCAGATCCAGAGATGGGGGGCGGCGGCGGCGGCGAACCAGGCCCAATCCCAGGCGCTGGGCCGGCCCGTCGGGCTGGAGGCGCGGGCCGGCCAGAGCAGAAAAATGGGCGGCACGAAGGCCAGCAGGTGGAACGCGCGCATGGCGATCGGCTCGGGGAAGCCGACGCCGCCGAAATAGAGATGGATTGCCGCGGCGAGCGCCAGCCAGCCAGCCAGGACCGGGCCGAGCGGCCCCTTCAGATCACGCAAGGAACTGCACTCAGGCCGGCATGAGGCCGGCTTCGCGATAGGCCTTGGCGGCGCCGGGATGCAGCGGCGCGCCCTCATACTTCCAGGCCACGGCCGGGTCGTAGGCGGCCATGGAGGCGTGGATCTGCGTCAGCCGTGGGCCCTTGGCCTTAATCAGGGCCTTGGTGAGCTTGTAGGTCACGTCTTCCGGCACGTCCTGGTGGACCACGATCACGCTGTCCATGGTCGTGACCGCTACGTCGGCCGTTTGCAGCGTGGGGTAGGTCGAGGCCGGGATGATGCCCTGGTTATAGGCATAGGCATCGATCAGGTGCTTGCGGAGATCCTCGGGGAAGGCGACCAGCTTCGCGGTGCGGCGGCCCTGGCCCAGTTCCGTCAGGATGGCGGCGGGCTTGGCGAGGGCGAAATAGACGTAATCCACCTGCCCATCGCCGAAGGCGGCGGCGACATCATTGTAGGAGCCGTTGAGATAGGTGCCGCCCTGGGAGCGGATCTGCTCCGGCGAGGTGCCGAAGAACTTCAGGATGCGCTGCAGCGTCATCTCATCGGTGGAGGAGCGCTGCGGGCAGCCGATGCGCAGCCCGCGCTGCGTCAGGATGGCGCGCATGTCGTCCGAGCCCTTGTCGGCGGCGCGGACGAAATTGTGCTCGGTCGGGGAGTAGCCGGTGCCGAGGGTGCGGATCTTGTCGTGCTTCTGGCGGTAGGGCTCCTCCCCGCGCACGGCAGCGGCGGTGAAGGCGTCGATGCCCCAGCCCATCTGGGACTGGCCGTTATTGATGCGCGTGGGATTGGCAAGGCCGCCACCGGGGACGACGCGGATCTGAAGATCGGCCTCGTCCTTCGCCAGGGCGGCGATGCCGGCGCCCATCGTGTACCAGCCGCCGCCGAGCGAGCCCGCCACGAACTCGAAGGTCTGCTGCGCGCGGGCGGTCCTGATGAAGGGCAGCGCCAGGGCTCCCCCGAGGACGAGACGGCGGGCGATAAGCATGGTGGGTCTCCGGAAATCCATCCCTGTGCGGGGATGATGGACGCGGCGCGGCGCCGGGGGCAACTCTCTCGCCCCCCGGCGCCTGCAATCCGCGTTCCAGCCCCGGCGCTCGCGGCGCGCCGTCCGGAGTCAGCAGTCCTCGGCCGTGAAGATCTGGGACGGGCGGACGAATTCATCCTGGGCGGCCACGGTCAGGATTTCCCGCGATCCCGCCTCCGCCGTGCGCTTCAGCAGGCCGTAGATGGAGGAGGCGACGGAGGAGAGTGCCACCCGCGCATCCCCCCAGCGCAGCCGGTGGAAAAGGAAGAGAGCGGCGATGGCGTCACCCGCGCCATTGACAGAAATGGGCAGCAGCGGCGTGCGGACGCGGTGGAAGGCGCCCCCCTCCGCCGCCAGCATGTCGATACTGTCCTCCGGCGTGTCCTCCACCCGCAGGGAGGTGACCAGCACGCAGGCCGGGCCACGCGCCTGGAGTGCGCGCGCGGCCTGCTTCGCGTCTTCCAGCGTGGAGACGGTGCTGCCGGTCAGCCATTCCAGCTCGAAATGATTGGGGGTGGCGATGGTGGCGGCGGGCAGAGCGCGGTCGCGCATGAATTCGGGGATGCCCGGGCGAACGAAGACGCCGCGGCCGACATCGCCGATCACGGGATCGCAGCAGTAGATGGCGGCGGGATTGGCGGCGCGTACCTTGGCCACGGCATCCAGGATGGCGATGCCGATGGCGGCGTCGCCCATATAGCCGGAGAGCACGGCGTCGCACTGGGGCAGGACCCCGCGTTCCTCAATGCCCTGAACGAGGTCGCTGATCAGTTCCGCCCCGAAGACCTGGCCGCGCCAGGCGCCATAGCCCGTGTGGTTGGAGAACTGCACGGTGTTGAGCGCCCAGACCTCGGCGCCCAGACGCTGAAGGGGGAAGACGGCGCTGGCATTGCCAACATGGCCATAGGCGACCCAGGACTGGATCGAGAGGATGTTCATCGCAGCATCCACCCCGCGTCGGACCGGGACCTGCCCACCGCGCGCGGGGTTCGACGGGGGGCGGCCCTCCCTAGACCCGCCCTGCCCCGGCTGTCACGCCACCAGCCCGCCATGCGAATCGCGAGGCGCCGCTACGCCGTCCGCCCGCCATCGACTGGCAAGAGCACGCCGGTGATGAAGGAGGAGGAGTCCTCGGCCAGCCAAACGCAGGCATTGGCGATGTCCGCCGGGGTGGAGAGGCGCCCGATGGGGATGGTGGCCAGGAAGCGCTGGCGGTTCTCCGGCGTGTCTTCCGCACCCATGAAGGAGGTAGTCAGCCCCGTCACGCCCATCACCGGGCAGATGGCATTCACCCGGATGTTCTGCCCCGCCCATTCCTGGGCAAGCGACTGGGTGAAGACGTTCACCGCCCCCTTGGTGCCGTTATACCAGGTCAGCCCGGGGCGGGGACGCAGCCCGGCCGTGGAGGAAATGGTGATGAAGCTTCCGCCACCCCGCGCCACCAGCGCCGGATAGGCGGCCTTGGCCATCAGGAAGACCGATTTGACGTTGGTGGCGAAGACCCGGTCGAAGGCTTCCTCCTCCACCTCGATGGAGAGCTGGTTCCGGTAGGTCCAGCCGGCATTGTTCACCACCACGTCCAGCCCGCCGAAGGCCCCGACCGTTCCCTCGACCAGGGCGGCGACATCGGCGGCGCGGGAGACATCGCCGCCCAGGGCAATGCCGCCGATCTCGGCGGCCACGCGCCGGGCGCCCTCCAGGTTCAGGTCTGCCACGGCCACCCGCGCCCCCTGGGCGGCGTATTCCCGCGCAATTCCTTCCCCGAAGCCTGACGCGGCGCCCGTGACGAGCGCGACTTTTCCCTGAAGGCGCATGTTTCCGTGTTCCCGGAGGTTTCCCTGGAGGCACTCTGGAAAGGGCACCGGCACCGGTCAACGCACGAGTCGGCTTCCCCTGACGGCCAGAGCAACCCACGGGGCGTCAGAACGCTTGCCCCTGCCGCCGCGCCCGGCTAAAGGCCCCGCTTCGCGCTTCCGGTCGGCATCGGCGGCGCCACAAGCCATGGAACCAGCCCGATGAAGTCCGACATCCATCCCGACTACCACGAGATCACGGTCATCATGACCGACGGGACCACCTACAAGACCCGTTCCTGCATGGGCCGGCCGGGGGATACGCTGCGCCTGGACATCGATCCGAAGTCCCACCCGGCCTGGACCGGCGTGCAGCGCATCGTTGATACGGGCGGTCAGATCGCCAAGTTCAACAAGAAGTTCGCCGGCATCGGCGCCCGCAAGGGCTGATCCGCCGACCTCTTCGAGAGCGTGCAAAAAAGGGTCCCGGCGCTTGAAACGCCGGGGCCCTTTTCACATTTATGGGGCGTCAGCGGCGCCCGGATGGGGCCCTGACGCGAGGACGGTCGCCGCACTGCCCGATCGGGGGTGCACCAACGGCCTTCGCCTCGCCATGCCAATCGATAGCCTTGCTCTCGCAGGAGGTTTTTCGTGAACGCTCTGGACCTCTCCCCCCTTTTTCGCACTGCCATCGGCTTTGACCGCCTGGCCCGTCTGATGGACACCGCCCGCGCGGCTGCCGATGCCCCTTCCTATCCGCCCTATAATATCGAGCGGACGGGCGATGACGCCTACACGCTGACCATGGCGGTGGCTGGCTTTGGCCAGGACGACATCGACATCACGGCGCAGGACAATGTCCTCGTGATTTCCGGCAAGGCGCCGCAGACCCAGGATGAGAGCCGCTTCCTGCATCGCGGGATCGCCGGCCGCGCCTTCGAGCGCCGCTTCGTCCTCGCGGACCATATCCGCGTGGAGGGAGCCAGCCTCGAGAACGGCCTGCTCCATGTCGCCCTGCGTCGTGAGGTGCCGGAGGCGCTGAAGCCCCGTCGCATCGCGATCAGCACCGGCCGCCCGCAGCAGCCGGCGATCGAAGGTCACGCCGAGGCTGCCAACGCCCAGGACAACCAGGGCCAGGTCCAGGCGGCCTGACTTCCCTGGCTTGACGGAACAGGGGCCGGCGGAGCGATCCGCCGGCCTTTTCCTTGTCCGGGGTTTGGCCCTTCTCAGCAGGCGCACCCGGCTGGTGTCCGCCGGAGGTCTCAAGATTTGCGGAAGAATGCGTCCGCCGCTGCCCGCTGCGCCTCCCGGGCGGCAATCGCTGCCTCGGCCCGGCCGATCTCCGCCTTAAGCGCCGCGATATAGGCGCGGAGCGATTCTTCGGACCAGTCGGCCAGCGCCGCCGGGGCGAAGCCCGTGGCGGCGGGCCGCCGGCGCTCATCGTCGTCAAACATCACGTCTCCCTTTCCAGGCTTTGACCGCCCCCATCCCCCTCTCTATATCCCCTGGCAACAGCACTGGGGGTATTCCCCCCATCGACCCCGCCCCGTGACGGGCGCGACGAGGTTACCGACATGCCCACCCCTCTGATGCCCAAGGCCACCGCCGTGTGGCTGATCGACAAGACCTCTCTTACCTTCGAGCAGGTGGCAGATTTCGTCGGGATGCATCCGCTCGAGGTCCAGGCCATCGCCGATGGCGAGGTGGCGCAGGGAATCGTCGGTTACGACCCGGTGGCCAATTCCCAGCTCACCCGGGAGGAAATCGCCCGGTGCGAGGCCGATCCCAAGGCCCGGCTGGTGATGATGGAGAACAAGCTTCCGCAGCCGAAGGCGCGCGGCAAGGGCGCCCGCTACACCCCCGTGGCGAAGCGCAACGACCGGCCGGACGGGATTGCCTGGCTGCTGCGGAACTATCCGCAGCTGACCGATGCGCAGGTGGCCAAGCTGCTCGGCACCACCAAGGAGACGATCGCCAAGGTGCGGGACCGTAGCCACTGGAACGCGGCCAACATCAAGCCGCGCGACCCGGTGATCCTGG
This sequence comes from Roseomonas chloroacetimidivorans, assembly GCF_049629625.1. Taxonomy (NCBI): domain Bacteria; kingdom Pseudomonadati; phylum Pseudomonadota; class Alphaproteobacteria; order Acetobacterales; family Roseomonadaceae; genus Roseomonas; species Roseomonas chloroacetimidivorans. The sequence continues at coordinate 356,328 of NZ_JBNBZS010000001.1, forward strand.
GCCTTTGCAGCCAGTCCGACCTGAACGCGCTGATCACCTCGATCGGGGCGGAGCCGGCGCCGACGGCCGTCGAGGACGACGCTGCCTGAGCAGTCCGGGCCGCGGGTAACACGCAGGAGAAAGGGCGGATCCCGGCCGGGATCCGCCCTTTTTCTTTGCCGGGGGGCCGCCAGAGCCGCCCCCCGGCGAAAATTCTTTACTGCGGGCGGCGGCGCTGGGCCGCCAAGCGCTCTAACTCTTCCTTGATGCGGAGCTTTTCCCGCTTGAGCCTCGTCAGTTCCAGGCTGTTTGGCATCGGCCGGGCATCCTCCTCAAGGATGCGCGCGTCCAGGGCGGAGTGACGTTCCTTGAGCGACTGCAGCCGGTGCGGGTTCAGCATGCGCTTGATCCTCTTCCTGCCTAGTTCGTTCGATGGCTTATGCGCGACGGCCTGTCACCGCCGCGCAGGAAATGATATGGCACGGGCAGGACCGGGCGCGACGAATCTCACGCCCTTATTAACCCGCCCGTAACAACACGCCCGTCCCGCCGGAGGAACGGGCTGCCCGACCCATCCGGGGGACCATGCTGGCCGAACGCGACAGCCTTCTCCGCCGCCTCCATGAACTGCGCAGCGAACACCGGGATCTCGACACCGTTATCGCGCGCCTGGAAGACGGCCTGCACGACCAGCTGCAGCTCCAGCGCCTTAAGAAGCGCAAGCTGAAGCTGAAAGACGAGATCACCTGGCTGGAAAGCCGGCTGGTGCCGGACATCATCGCATGAGCAGGGCAGGCACGGGTTCAGGGGGGTCGGCGGCCCCGCTCGTCGGCATCATCATGGGCTCCCGCTCCGACTGGGAGACCATGCGGCACGCGGCCGAAATGCTGGAAGGGCTGGAAGTGCCGCATGAGTGCCGCGTCGTCTCCGCCCACCGCACGCCGCGGCGGATGGTGGAATATGCGGAGACCGCCGTAGATCGCGGCCTGAAGGTAATCATTGCGGGGGCCGGCGGCGCGGCGCATCTGCCGGGGATGACGGCCAGCCTGACCCGCCTGCCCGTGCTGGGCGTGCCGGTGGAGAGTCATGCACTGAAGGGGCAGGACTCCCTCCTCTCGATCGTACAGATGCCGGCGGGGATCCCGGTGGGGACACTGGCGATCGGCCGGGCGGGGGCGGTGAACGCGGCGCTGATGGCGGCCGCCATCCTGGCCCTGTCCGACCCTGCCCTGGCCCAGCGGCTGGAAGCGCATCGGCGCGCCCAGACCGAGGGCGTGGCGGAGACGCCGACGTGACCACCCCGACGGTTCCGGGCCCTCTGCCCCCGGGTGCGACCATCGGCATCCTGGGCGGCGGGCAGCTCGGCCGCATGACGGCGCTTGCCGCCGCACGGCTGGGCTACCGATGCCATGTCTATTCCCCTGTGGCGGACGAGCCCGGCACCCAGGTTGCCGCCGCGAGCACCATCGCGGCCTATGAGGATGAGGAGGCCCTGGGCCACTTCGCCCGCTCGGTGGATGTCGTAACCTTTGAGTTCGAGAATGTGCCCGCCCTGGTGCTGGACCGGCTGACGGCGCTGGTTCCCTGCCGCCCGGGCACCCGGGCGCTTTCGATCTGCCAGGACCGGCTGCTGGAGAAGGCCTTCCTGGAGCGGGCCGGGGTCCCTGTCGCGCCCTGGCACGCCGTGCATTCCGCGGCCGACCTGCCAGAGGCGCTGGCCAAGATTGGCCTGCCGGCGGTGCTGAAGACGACCCGCCTTGGCTATGACGGGCGTGGCCAGGCGGTCGTGCGGACCGTGGCGGAGGCCGAGGCAGCCCTGGCCCGGCTCTCCCCGCATCCATTGATTGCCGAGGCCTTCGTGTCCTTCGCGGCTGAGATTTCGGCCGTGGCCGTGCGCGCGGTGGATGGGACGACGGCGACCTATGACGCCGTCGAGAATCGGCACGCGCACCACATTCTCGACCTCTCCTTCGCGCCGGCCCGGCTGCCGGCCGAGGCGGCGGAGGCGGCCCGGCGCCATGCCGCAGCGGTGGCGGAGGCGTTGGAACTGATCGGCGTCCTGGCCGTGGAGTTCTTCCTGCTGCCTGACGGCACGCTGCTGGGCAACGAGATTGCACCAAGGCCACATAATTCCGGCCACTGGACGATCGATGCCTGCCAGGCCAGCCAGTTCGAGCAGCACGCGCGTGCTGTGGCTGGGCTTCCCCTGGCCAGCACGGAGCGGCACGCCGACGCCGTGATGCGCAACCTGATTGGCCCGGAGGGCATGGCGCGCTGGCCCGCGCTGGCGGGCACCCCGTCGGTTTCCCTGCATCTCTATGGGAAGGCGGAAGCGCGGTCCGGCCGCAAGATGGGCCATGTCACCCGGCTCTTACCGCTCGGGACGCTGGCCGGCACGGCTGAGGCCGAGCTTATCAAGGATCTGTGACCGAAATGCCAAGGCACCCTGTGTCGGCGGCGCCACAGTGACCTGAAACCCGTCGGACACAGGTCCCTCGCGCGATGCGGTTTGGCCCTGGCGGTGTTAGAAAATTCCGACGCCGCGCCGGAATCGGGAGACACCTGAGGCCCGCGCAGCGCGCCCCTGGTGGATCGGGAGTTCAACATCATGAGCCTGAAGAAGGCCCTTCTGGCCGCGACGATCATGTCGCTGCCGCTCGCCGCGCAGGCCCAGCCTGTGACCGGCCTCTACATCGCCGGCGGCGCCGGCTTCAACTGGCTGCAAAAGACCGACCTGGATATCCAGGGCCCGAACGACCGCACGATCGGCACCGCCGGCTTCCAGAAGTTCGACGCTGGCTGGGTTGGCGTCGGCAGCATCGGCTTTGGCTTCGGCAACGGCCTGCGCGTCGAGGGTGAAGGCAACTTCCGTGAGAACAACACGGGTGACCTCCGCCTGAACGGCTCGCCGATTCCGACGAACCAGGGCGGCCGCGTGCGCAGCTACGGCGCCATGGCCAATGTCCTGTTCGACCTCGCCATCCCGAACTTCCCGGTGACGCCGTATATCGGTGCCGGTGCTGGTTATGTGTGGCACGAGTATGATGGCGTGCGCGGCACCGTGCCGGGCGGCCGCTTCGTGATGGACGACACCGACGCCCAGTTCGCCTATCAGGGCATCGCCGGCGTCGGCTTCAACCTGGGCGTTCCGGGCCTGGCCCTGACGGCCGAGTACCGCTTCCTGGGCACCCTGTCCCCGGACATGCAGTACACGGTGCGTAGCCCGGCCACGAACGCGGTCCTCAGCCGCGGCAAGGTCGAGGTGGACAACTTCAACCACTCCGTCCTGATCGGCCTGCGCTACAACTTCGGTGCGCCGCGCCCGGCCCCGGTGCCCGTTGCTGCCCCGGCTCCGGCCGCTGCTGCTCCGGCTCCGGCCCGCACCTACCTGGTGTTCTTCGACTTCGACCGCGCTGACCTGACGGACCGCGCCCGCCAGATCATCGGCGAGGCCGCCCAGGCCGTGCAGAGCACCGGCACGACCCGCATCGAGGTGGCCGGCCATGCTGACCGCTCGGGCACGCCGCAGTACAACCAGCGCCTGTCCATGCGCCGCGCCGAGGCCGTTGCGGCCGAGCTCGCGCGCCGGGGCATCGCCCGCAATCAGATGTCGATCCAGGCCTTCGGCGAGAGCCGTCCACTGGTCCCGACCGCCGATGGCGTGCGCGAGCCGCAGAACCGCCGCGTCGAGATCGTCCTGCGCTAATCCCGCAGGACCTCTCACGAGGTACAGAACGGGGCGGGACCGAAAGGTCCCGCCCTTTTTCTTGCTCTGACCACAGGATGTTCTGAAACAGACTCGATTCGACACCGCACAGGAACTTAAGCTCCGTGCAGGATAACCAGCGCCAAGGTTCCTCCTGCCCATGCGATATTCCCTGCCCAGCCTTCTCCTGCTGCTGGGTGGCTGCGCGCTTTCAACGAACCCGCGTGAGCCCGGCCTGCTCGGCTATCTCCACATCCTCGAAGTCGCGCGGGATGCCCGCCAGGCCTGCGCCGGCCTCGGCCCGGATTGCGGCCCTGCCGATATCGCCAGCTCGCTTGCCCAGGCCAGGGATGCCGCCCCCTCCACCCTTTTTCTTCCGCCGGAAGAGGCAGCGGCGGAGCAGCAACTTGCCCAGGCTGCCTTTCAAGCCGCGCATGCCGACTGCCGGGGCCGCGGAATTCTGCCGGGTACGCCGCGCTGGGATACCTGCCGCCTGGATCGGGGGATTGCCCGGCTGAGTGAGGTGGCGAGCCTGGGTGAGCGCCGGTAAGCATCGGCCCCGCGGGCCGGGATGGAACGGAAGCAGGGACGATCCCGTATCCCTGAAACGACGAAGGGCGCCTTGCGGCGCCCTTCGGGGAAGATCCCTGGTCCGGCCGGGTTCAGCGCGACCGGGTCGAAACCCGGCGGACGGCTGTACGCCGCTCCTTGCGCTCCGGAGTCGTGACCGCCTGGGTGGTGCCGCATTCCGACCGGCCATGCGGGTTCGAAAGGCCGTTCTGCACGGCAACCGTCGCCAGACCCTCGGTCGTCTTCGGGGCGGCCATCGCGGCGTCGAAGAGCGGCGCGACATTGGTGCAGAAATGCGAGCCCTGGCGGCCGCTATCCATCTGCTGGACGTTGGCCAGTTCGGTCACATAGTTGTCCAGCGTGCGCTGGCCGACGGCACCATTGGCACGGCGGTAGTAGCTGGAGAGGCCGCGCCAGGCGCCAGCGAGTTCGCCCTGGTATTGCCGCACGAAGGCATTGTAGCGGTCATCCTGCTTGCAGAGCAGGGCGGCGACCATGAGCTGGCTCTGCAGCGCGCGCGCATCGAAGGCGGCCTTATCCGCAGGCTGGATGCAGGTCTGGGCCATGGTGGGCGTCGCAGCAAGGACGACCGCAAGGCCGGCAGCGAGGAAGCGGATCGGCGACATCTGAACCGGGGTCTCCCGAGGCGATAGGTAAGGCGGTTCGTCCGCCACGGGGACCCATTTACCGAGTCGTGGCCTGTGATGCACGCGGCAAGTTGAGCCTCGCAGTTCAATCCGCTCAGTGGCTTACAGGGCGTGGCGGAAATGCCATGGCAAGGACAACTCGTTCCCAACTCCGAGCGACGGAGACGCGGGGCGGATTCTTCCTGTCAGGCCGCTTCGGTTGGCCTCGGGCGGCGGCCCCGGCTCATGCCGGCCATCCGCCTGTCGAGGAAATCCAGCGCCTCTCCAATCCCGCCGGGCTCCCGCAGCCAATAGGCCAGGGTGGCAAGATAGAGAGCGCCCAGTGAGGCCCGGCGCGTGTACCAGGAGAAATCCGCCGAGCGGTCCCCGGCCGCGGCCCAGAGCGCATCCGCCGTCCGCGCGAGGCTGCGCGCGGCCACGGCCGCGTTCCAGGGAAGGACGAGCAGCGCCAGGGCGCGACGCAGCGAGTCCCGCTGCGGCTCCAGCAATTCCAGCCGGATGGCGACCAGACGGCGGATGCGGGCGGGTATACGCAGCGCCGCCAGATCCTCCTGGGCGGCAGCCGCCTCCATCCGTCGGTCGATCAGATCGATCCAGGCCTCGACAGCCCCGACGGGACCACGCGGAAAAAGCCACCGATGCGCCGCGGGATTCTCGCCGAGGTCACGCAGGCCGGCCTCCAGCGCTGCCTCGGTCCAGCCCAGGCGCGGTACGTAAGGAAGAGCCGCCAGGACAGCGGCGTCCCGTTCAGGGCTGCGCTCGATCATTGCTTGGGCTCCCGCTCGACAGGGGCAGGCTTCTCCGGCGCCTGGAAGCGCGCCAGCTCCTCCACGAAGCCGAGCCGGGACAGGTCTGCCATGCGCATGGGGTAGAGGATGCCCTCCAAATGGTCGAATTCGTGCTGCATGACCCGGGCGGCCATGCCGTCCGCCTCGCCTTCCACGGCCCTGCCCTCGGCGTCCAGTCCCTTCCAGGCGATGCGGGCGGGGCGGCTCACCTCGCCGCGCAGGCCGGGAATGGAGAGGCAGCCTTCCCAGGCCGCGTCCCGCTCCTCGGAGAGCGGGGCGATTTCGGGGTTGAACAGGGCGAAGACCTGCTGGCCGTTCCGCATGACGAAAACCCGCAGTGGAACATGCACCTGCGGTGCGGCCAGGCCGACTCCACCGGCGTCGATCATGGTTTCCGCCATGTCCGTCACCAGGCGCCGCATCTCCGGCGTGGTCGGGTCCGGCACCGGATCCGCCCGGCGCAACAGCACCGGATGGCCCAGGCGCGCGATCTTCAGGATGGCCATACGGGTTCCATGACAGTTCCGGAGAGGGGCCCGATGCAACCAAGACCCACCTTGCATGTTGGAACGGACCCCGGATTCGTCACCAGGGGCACGCCGAATGGCGTTTCGGGCTTCCAACCGTGCCCCGGACCGTGTTAGACGGCCGGGCTTTCGCTGGATGGAGTGCCTCCATCCGGCCGTTCACCCATCTGCAACTCTATCCCCTGTGAAAGGAGACTTTGCCGCGTGCAAGTCGTCGTTCGGGACAACAACATTGATCAGGCGCTGAAGGCGCTCAAGAAGAAGCTGCAGCGTGAGGGCGTCTTCCGCGAGATGAAGCTTCGCCGCCACTTTGAGAAGCCCTCCGAGCGCCGTGCGCGCGAGGCCGCTGAAGCCGTCCGCCGCGCCCGCAAGGTCGAGCGTAAGCGCCTGGAGCGCGAGGGCTTCTAAGCCCTTTCCTTCCTGCCCCGAAAGGGAATAGCGGGAGGGTTACTGGATAAGCCGTAGGCCGCGGCGCGGGAGGCACCCGCGAACCGCGGCTTTCGTGCGTCCGGCTTCCGGGCTTCAGTCCCGACCTGTCGCCATTGGACATCTCGCAGTTCCGGATGGCCATGCAGTCCGCATGCTCCGGTAAGCCGCCGGCTCGGAGCCCTGGCTGAAGGACGGGTGAGAACCCCGGCCCGTGCCGCGCGTTCCCGCGGGGAATCCATCGGATGCCCTGATGCCCGCCCTGACCCACGACCTGATCGCGCGTAGCGTTCCGCCATCGCCGCCCGGCTCGGCCGCTCCCGCCTTCGATGAGCCCCGCCTGCGCGCGGAAATGAAGGTCTTCCTGCATGGCCGCGATCCCGGGCTCGGGATCTGGGTCTTCGCCTATGACGCGCTGATGTGGAAACACGACGAGGCCCGGCCCGATATTGTGGCACCGGCGCGTCTGCCCGGCCTGGCCCGGCGCTATACGCTGCGGGATATCCATGATCGCGGCACGCCGGACGCGCCCGGGCTGACCTTGAGCCTGGAGGAGGCCCCCGCCCTCGCCTGCCCCGGCCTGTTGCTGCATCTGCCCGGCCCGGAGGTGGAAAGCCGGCTCTGGCCGGTCTGGCGGCAGGCAATGGGCCCCGGATCTCATAAGCCGCAATGGCGTGAGGCGACGTTGCATGGCGGCCGCGCCCCGGGTGGACCGCCTGTCCGTGCCCTCTGCTTCACCACACGGCACGGGCACCCGCTGGAAGTCGGGGAAAAACCGATCGGAAGTGTCGCCGACATCCTGGCGCGGGCCAGTGGACCAAATGGGGCGGCCGCTGCCTATCTGCTGGATGCGGCTGAGACACTGCGCCGCCACGGGCTGCGCGACGCCATGCTGGAAAGCCTGGAGGCCGAGGTCGCCCGCCGGCTGGCGGACGTCCCCGGCGGGCCAGGCGCCGCTACTTCTGCAGCGCCTGCACGATCTGCTGGGTGACCTTCTTGGCGTCCCCGAACAGCATCATGGTGTTGTCGCGGTAGAACAACTCGTTCTCCACGCCGGCATAGCCGGAGGACATGCCGCGCTTCACGAAGAACACGGTCTTGGCCTTGTCCACATCCAGGATCGGCATGCCGTAGATCGGGCTGGCCTTGTCGGTCTTCGCGGCCGGGTTGGTCACGTCATTCGCCCCGATCACATAGGCCACATCGGCCTCCGCGAATTCAGGGTTGATCTCCTCCAACTCATGCACGTCGTCATAGGGGACATTGGCCTCGGCCAGCAGCACGTTCATATGGCCGGGCATGCGGCCGGCGACGGGGTGGATGGCGTATTCCACCGTCGCGCCATCCTTCTTCAGAAGGTCGGCCATTTCCCGCACGACCTGCTGCGCCTGGGCCACCGCCATGCCATAGCCCGGCACGATGATGACCTTGCCGGCATTCTTCATGATATAGGCCGCGTCCTCCGGGCTGCCGGACTTCACGGGGCGCGCGGGCTGGGCCGCGCCGCCACCGCCCGCCGCCGCGCCGCCCGCATCGGCGCCGAAGCCGCCGAGCAGCACGTTCAGGATGGAGCGGTTCATCCCCTTGCACATGATGTAGGAGAGGATGGCGCCTGAGGCGCCGACCAGCGCCCCGGTCACGATCAGCAGCAGATTGCCGATGGTGAAGCCGATGCCCGCCGCCGCCCAGCCGGAATAGCTGTTCAGCATCGAGACGACGACCGGCATGTCGGCACCGCCGATCGGAATAATCAGCAGGAAGCCCAGGGCGAAGGAGAGGATCGCGATCAGCCAGAAGAGCGGCGCGGGGCCGCCGGTCGCGACGAAGATGCCGACCAGCACGATCAGCAGCACGCCAAGCGCGGCGTTCAGGTAGTGCTGGCCCTTGAACAGGATGGGCGCGCCGGACATGCGGCCGTCCAGCTTGGCGAAGGCGATCAGGGAGCCGGAAAAGGTGATGGCGCCGATGGCCAGGCCCAGCGACATCTCGACTAGCGACTGGCCGTGGATGGCGCCGGGCACGCCAATGCCGAAGCTCTGCGGGGCATAGAGGGCGGCCGCGGCCACGAAAACCGCCGCCAGGCCGACCAGCGAATGGAAGGCCGCGACAAGCTGCGGCAGCGAGGTCATCTGGATGCGGTTGGCGACCACGGCGCCGATGCTGCCGCCGATGGCGAGGCCCGCGATGATCAGGCCGATGCCGCCGACCTTCATGCCGGGCTGGGCCAGCGTCGCGATAATCGCGATCGCCATGCCGATCATGCCCATCAGGTTGCCGCGGCGGCTGGTGCTGGGGTGGGACAGCCCCTTCAGCGCGAGGATGAAGAGGACGGAGGCGACGAGATAGGCGAGCGTCGAGAGGGTATGCGCCACGGCCTCAGCCCTTCCGCTGGAACATGGCGAGCATTCGCCGGGTCACGAGGAAGCCGCCGAAGATGTTCACGGCCGCCAGCGTCACGGCCAGGAAGCCGAAGGCCTGGGCCAGCCAGGAATCGGCCAGGCCGGCGGCGAGCATGGCACCCACCACGATGACGGAGGAGATGGCGTTGGTGACGCCCATCAGCGGCGAGTGCAGGGCCGGCGTCACGCTCCAGACCACATGGTAGCCGACGAAGCAGGCCAGCAGGAAAATGGTGAGCAGGAGCAGGAAGGGCTCGGCCGCGGCCGCCCCGTGCTCGATGGCGGGCATCGCCTCCGTGGCGGCCGCGCGGGCCTCCATGGCCAGGGCCAGGGCGCGCTCGGCCATGGCCTGGGCGCGGATGGCCAGTTCCTCAGCGTTCATTGTGTCGGTTTCCTCAGCCGGCCGCGAAATTCGGATGCACCACCTGGCCGCCGCGCGTCAGCATCACGCCGCGCACGAGGTCATCCTCGGCCGGAAGAACCGGCTTGGAGGAGTCCTTGTCCCAGAAGGTGGTCAGGAAGGTCAGGAGGTTGCGGGCATAGAGGCTGCTCGCCGCCGCCGGAATGCGTGCGGGCCAGTTGCGATAGCCCAGGACCTGCACACCATTGGGGGTGGTAATCGCCTCCCCAGGCTTGGTCAGCGCGCAGTTGCCGCCCGCGTCAGAGGCAATGTCCACGATGACGGAGCCGGGCTTCATGGAGGCGACCATGGCCTCCGTCACCAGGGTCGGGGCGCGGCGGCCCTGGACCAGGGCGGTGCAGACCACGATATCCATCTTCGCGATGGCGCCGGCCACCACCTCAGCCTGCTTGGCTAGGAATTCGGCGGACATGGGCTTCGCATAGCCGCCAGCGGTCTGCGCGGCGCGGCTTTCCTCATCCTCATAGCCGACGAAGCTGGCGCCGAGGGACTTGATCTCCTCCTTGGCGGCCGGCCGCACATCAGTGGCGGAGACGCGGCCGCCGAGGCGGCGCGCGGTGGCGATGGCCTGGAGACCGGCAACGCCCGCGCCCATGATCAGGACATTCGCGGCGGGGATGGTGCCGGCGGCGGTCATCAGCATGGGAAAAGCGCGGTCGAAGGCGGCGGCGCCCTCGATCACCGCGCGGTAGCCAGCGAGATTCGCCTGGGAGGAAAGCACGTCCATGCTCTGCGCGCGGGTGGTGCGGGGCAGCAGCTCCATCGCCGCGGCATCGATGCCGGCGGCGGCGTAGCGGCCGGCCGCGTCCTTGTCGGCACCCATGGTGGCGACCACCAGCGCGCCGCGGGGGATGAGGGACAGCTCATCAAGCGCGCCCTCCCCCGCCGCCAGCGGTGCGCGGACCTTCAGCACGATCCCGGCGCCCGACAGCGCCGCAGCGGCGTCGGGCGCCACCGTCGCGCCGGCCTCCGCATAGGCGGGATCGGGATGGCCGGCCGTCAGGCCTGCCCCGCTCTCCACCGCCACCGTGCAGCCGAGTGCAATCAGTTTTTTTACGGTCTCCGGAGTTGCCGCCACCCGGGACTCGTCCGCCCGGCGCTCCTTCAACACCGAAAGCCGCATCATTCCGTTTCCTGTCCTTCGTCGGGCGGGCGAAGATCGCGGCAGGTGCGAAAAGGTGCAAGCCTGAACCGGTTACGCAGCACCTGCCCACTGCGCAATCCTGTCGCGCCTTCCGGCCGAAAAGCGCAAGAATCGAACGCAGATGCGTGGATCTACTCTGCGGCCGGTGCCCCAGCGGCCACCCGAAGAGTCGTGACGAAAGCTTCCGCCGCCGGGGAAAGTGCCCGGCCGGCGCGGCGGATCAGCAAGATGCTCCGCCGAATCTCCGGGGCGACGATGGGAGCGGCCCGCAGGACGGAATCGGCGCCGACCGCAGAGGAGGGCAGCACCGCCACGCCCAGCCCGGCCCGAACCAAGCCGATCGCGGTGCTCATATAGGTGACTTCACAGGCCGGCACGACGGTGAGGCCCTGGCTGGCGAAGGCACGGTCCACCAGCACGCGCACGCTGCTCTCGGGGTCGGTCAAGATCAGGGTGGCGGTGGCGAGTTCGGCCAGCGGGATCTCCGCCCGGCCCGCCAGCGGGTGGTCGTGGCGAATCGCAGCCACCATGCGGTCTTCGATCAGCGGCTCGGCCAGAGTTTCGGCATCGGCCTCCACATCCGTACCGATGGCTAGCTCCACCTCCCCCGCCCGGACCAGGGCGGCGATGCGGCTGGCCACGGCATCGCGGATCAGGATCTGCACGCCAGGATAGGCTGCGCGGAAGCGGGCAAGTACCCGGGGCAGCAGGGTGGCGCCGATAGAGGGAAGCGCGGCCAGCCGGACGATGCCGACGCGTCTCGCGGCCACGTCCCGCGCATGGGTGACCAGCAGGTCGAAATCGCCGACCAGGCGCTCGAATTCCTGGGCGAGGCGACGGCCCTCGGAAGTCGGAACGGTGCCGCGGGCGCCGCGGTCCAGGAGCTGGAGGCCAAGCGATTCCTCGAACTGCCGGAGTTGCACGGTGAGAGTGGGCTGGGAAATGCCCAGCGCCTCCGCCGCCCGGGTAAGGCTGCCGAGGCGGACCACAGCCACGAAGGCGCGGGCCTGGCGGAGGCTTGCTTCCATATAGATTTTCTATGGTAGCGATCCGAACCTTTCAATTGTCTGATGACCGGACGCAGGCTCAACTGCGCTCGCGCGGCCGGCCAAGCGGCGGCGGACAGAAGTGTGCCGGTGAAGCCTGCCGGCCCGATGGAGGAAACACGCATGACGCAGACCGTGCTTTCACGGCGCTCGCTCCTCGCAGCCGGTGGCGCGGCCGCCCTCGCCCGTCCGGCCCTGGGCCAGGGTGCCTGGCCGAACAGGCCGATCCGGATGATCGTGCCCTTCGCGGCCGGCACCAGCACGGACATCATGACGCGGCTGGTCACGCCCCGCATGTCCGAGGAGTTGGGCCAGCCGATCGTGGTGGAGAACCGGCCGGGGGCCGGCGGCATCGTCGGGTCGGACGCCGTCGCGAAATCGGCGCCTGATGGGTACAACCTCTGCATGGGGTCGATCGCGTCCCATTCGGTGAACCAGACGCTGATCCGCACCATCCCCTATGACGTTCTGCGGGATTTCACCCCTGTCTCGCTCGTGACCAACGCGCCGAACCTGCTGGTGGTGGGGAACCAGGTTCCGGCGAAGACGCTGCCCGAATTCATAGCCTGGGCGAAGACACAGCGCAGCGTGGCCTATGCCTCGGCGGGGAACGGAACCTCCTCCCATCTCGCGGGGGAGTTGCTGAAGCTGAAGACGGGGGCGCCGCTGGAGCATGTGCCCTATCGCTCCGCCCCGCAGGGGCTGACGGATGTGATCTCGGGCCAGGTGCCCATGACGATCTACCAAGTGACGGCGGTGCTGCCCTTCGTGCGGGAAGGCAGGATGAGGGCCCTGGCTGCCACCTCGGCGAAGCGGCTGGAATGGACGCCGGAGGTGCCGACTGCCATCGAGCAGGGGATCGCGGATTTCGACGTCTCGGCCTGGCATGGGCTATTCGCGCCGGCGAACCTGCCGGGGCCGGTGCTGGACAAGATTTATGGTGCGCTGAGTAAGGCGCTGAACGACCAGGCGCTGCGGCCCAAGCTGGTGGACCAGGGCCTGGAGCCCGTGGGGATGAGCCCATCGGAGTTCCGCACCTATTTGGCGGCTGACATCGCCAAGTGGCGCGAGGTGATCCGCGCGGCGGATATCAAGGCGGATTGAGGACCATGGCCGAGATGCTTCGCATTGGCTGCGGCTCCGGCTTCTCCGGGGACCGGATCGATGCGCCCATTCCCGTGGTGGCCGCGCTTGTGAAGGCGGGCGGCCCGGCCGCGCTGATGCTGGAGGTGCTGGGGGAGCGCACCCTGGCGCTGGCGCAGGGCGAGCGGCTGAAGAACCCGGAAGCGGGCTATGAGCCGATGCTGGAGGCGTTGCTGCGCCCGATCCTGGCCACTTGCCGGGAGCACCGCATCCCCATCGTGACCAATGGCGGCGCGGCCAATCCGCCGGCGGCGGGGCGCGCGGTACTGCGGTTGGCGAAGGAGTTGGGGGTCGGGGGGCTGCGCGTGGCCGTTGTCCAGGGCGACGATGTGCGGGGCACTGATGCCCTGGACGACCTGGCGCCCTGGGAAGGCGAGCCGGGCGCGGTGATGGAGAAGGACAAGGTCATCGCGGCCAATGTCTATCTGGGCGCGCAGCCCATCGCGCAGGCGTTGCGGCAGGGGGCGGATGTGGTGATCACGGGGCGATGCTCCGATCCGGCGCTCGCACTGGGGCCGATGATCGCGCATTTCGGCTGGGCGGAGGATGACTGGGACCGGCTGGCCGCGGGCACGGCCTGCGGGCACTTGCTGGAATGCGGCAGCCAGGTCACCGGTGGCTACTTCGCCGATCCCGGAGTGAAGGATGTGGAAGGCCTGGACGATACCGGCTTTCCGATTGCCGAGGTGACGGAAGACGGTGGCTTCGTGATCACCAAGCCACAGGGCACAGGCGGGCTGGTGGACCTCCGGACGGTGAAGGAGCAGCTCCTCTACGAGATCCACGATCCCGCGGCCTACCTCACCCCCGATGTGGTGCTGGACATCACCGAGGTGGAGCTGGAGCAGGAGGGCAAGGACCGGGTCCGCGTGCGGGGATGCCGCGGCAAGCCCCGGCCGGAGCGGCTGAAGGCCACGGTTTCCTTTCCCGGCGGCTGGCTGGGCGAGGGCGAGATCTCCTATGCCGGGCCGAATGCGCGGGCGCGGGCGGAGCTGGCGGGTCGCACCCTGCTGGACCGGGCGCGGCGCCTGGGGCTGGAGGGCCGGGCTCGGCTGGACCTGATCGGGGTGGCCAGCGTGCATGAGGGGGATTCCGGGGCGCTGCGGGGCCAGCGCGCGGATGAGCCGGACGAGGTGCGGCTGCGGCTTTCGCTGGCCACCGACAACCGGGCTCCGGCTGAGCGGGCAACGCGGGAGGTGCTGGCTCTGCTCTGCTGCGGGCCGGCAGGCGGCGGGGGCGTGCGGATGCGGGTGGTGGACCGGGTGCGGACCCTCTCCTTCCTCGTCCCGCGGGAACGGGTTCATCCGATGGTGGAGGTGCTCTCGTGATCCTGTACGAGCTGGCGCATGCCCGCGCGGGCGATAAGGGCAACCGGCTGAATATCGGGCTCTTCGCGCGCGACCCGGCGCATTACGAGCATCTGGCCGCGCAGGTGACGCCGGAGCGGGTGCAGGCGCATTTCGCCCATCGCGGGGCAACCCGGGTGGTGCGCTACGACCTGCCCCGGCTGCACGGCTTCAACTTCGTGCTGGACGACGTGCTGGAAGGCGGGGTGAACGGGGCGCTGAACCTGGACGGGCACGGAAAGACCCTGTCCTTTCTGCTGCTGGGCATGGCAATCGAGGCGCCGCCCGCGCGTTAAGGCGGCATGATTCTGCGAGAGCCGGAGGATGGCTTCCGCCTCCTCGTCCCACAGCCCTCCCACGCCCTGCTCTCCGGCCAGATCATGGCCGCCTGGGGCGCGCCGGGCTTCGCACGGCCGGATCCCGCCACGGAGGTGATCCTGGCGGCGGAGCAGCATGACGTGGCCTGGATGGCCTGGGAGGCGGCGCCGACCCTGGACCGGGCGACGGGGTTGCCGCATTCCTTCACGGCGATCGGGGCCGCGCTGCATGCGCCGCGCTGGGCGCGGGGGGTGGAGCTGGCGCGGGCGGCCTGGGGACTGTGGCCCGCGCTGCTGGTTTCACGCCACGGCACGCTGATCTACACGCGCTACGCCAATCCGCAGCGGGACACGCAGGCCGATAAGGAGGCGGCGGCACGCTACCTGGCGGAGCAGACCCCGATGCAGCAGGAATGGGCCGCGAAGCTGGGCGCCTCCCAGGAGCAGGTGGACCGCAACGCCGCGCTGGTGGCGGTGGCGGATGCCATCTCACTCGCGCTCTGCTTTGCCCGGCCGGAGATGGCGGGGGAAGCGCCCATGGAGGATGGAACCAGCCGGAAGCTGCGGCTGACGAGGCTGGCGAAGGATCGCTGGTCACTGGATCCCTGGCCCTTCCGCGAGGCGTCGCTGACGCTGCGCTGCGAGGCAATCCGCCTGCCCGCCGGGACGCGCTGGACCGAGGAGGAGGCGATGCGCCACGACCTGCGCGGCGCATCGCGTTTCATGCTGGCCGAAACACTGGCGCCGGCCTGACGGATCAGACCGCCGGCGTGACCGTCGGCGGCACCCCGGCCTCCGCCAGCGCAGCGGCCTGCCGCTGGGCCAGGTCGGCTTCTCGATAGTCCTCGATGAGCTCGTGGAAGAGGTTGTGCCAGTTCATCTCGGCCTTCAGCCGAAGAAACACGCTGCCCAGGCCGACTGCGGCGCGGTCCATCAACACAAATTCCCGCGGCGGGCGCACGCCGCCCACACGCTTGAGGCCGGCATGGACCTCGGCCGCGACCTTGCGGCCATAATCCGGGTCATTCGTCTCCTGCACCGGGCGAACGCGATCCTGCATCAGGGGCTCGTAGAGGAAGCGGGCCCAGTTGAGCAGGACCTCCATCGTCTCGCGCTTCAGGTCCTTGAAGCCCCAGAGCTCGAAGGCATGCGCGGCCTTGTCATTATCTCCGTCGCGCACCGCCTCGTAGAGCGTGAGCGTGCCGGTGATGAAGCGCGGCGGGAAGATCCGGATGGCGCCGAAATCGAGGAGGTTGATGCCCCCTTCCTCCGGCCGCACCTGATAGTTGCCGAGATGCGGGTCGCCATGGATGACGCCGTAGCGGTAGAGCGGCAGATACCAGGCGTGGAAGAGCGCCTTGGCATAGGCGTTGCGCTCCTCCAGCGAGGGATCCTCCTCTAGCCGCGTGAGGATGGAGCGGCCGTCCAGCCAGCTCATGGTGAGCAGACGCTTCGTCGTCAGCTCCTGGACCGGCGAGGGCACAAGCACATCCGGCGTGTCGCGCAGCATGATGCCGTACATGCGCTGCTGCGCGGCTTCGCGCTCATAATCCAGCTCCTCGCGGAGCCGCTCGCGCAGCTCCTCATAGACGTCGTCGTGCTGGATCGTGTTGTCCATGCGGGCATAGAGGCCCATCGCAAGGCGGAGCTGGCGCAGGTCAGCCTCCACCACGCTCGGCATATCCGGGTATTGCAGCTTGCAAGCAACGAGCCTGCCGTCGGGCAGCGTGGCGCGGTGGACCTGGCCGAGGGCGGCCGCGGCCGCGGCCGCCCGCCCCCAATACGTGTACCTGCTCTACCACGCCGGGCCCCGCACGGG